>LWDI01000042.1 GCA_002083475.1 Proteobacteria bacterium SG_bin5 | reverse complement strand
TGGGCGGCGCGCTGCCCGGCCTGCGCCACGCCCGATTTCACGCCGCGCCACGAGCCCGGCCGCCCCTGCGCCTGGTGCGGCGCGCCAACCGAGGAGCCGTGGCGCGCGGTGGCGCTGTGCGCGGCGTGCGGGCATGCGCGCGAAACATTGCTCGATCCCGAGCGCCGCGCCGATCCGGGGCATTGCGCGCGGTGCNNATCCTTGATTCTTGATGGGGCCGCCCGAAAACTGGCGCATTCCCTCCACGCCGCGCTTCGCCTAAAACGGCGCGGCCAACCTCAGGGAGAGCCGCCATGCCGAACAGCCCGTGGAGCCACAGCCGCACCGGCGCCGACGATATCGATTTCGAGATCAAGGGCCAGGAACTGCAATTCGTCGAGATCGAGCTCGACCCCGGCGAAAGCGCGGTCGCCGAGGCGGGCGCCTTCGTGTGGAAGGATGCGAGCATCGAGCTCACCACCGTGTTCGGCGACGGCTCGGGCGGGGGCGGCGGCGGGTTGATGGACAAATTGCTCGGCGCCGGCAAACGCCTGCTCACCGGCGAGGGACTGTTCATGACGCTGTTCACGCACCGCGGCCACGGCAAGGCGCGCGTCGCCTTCGCCGCCCCCGTGCCCGGCGCCATCCTGCCGATCCGCCTCGCCGACATCGGCGGCAGCCTGATCGCGCAGAAGGACGCTTTCCTCGCCGCCGCCAAGGGCGTGCAAGTCGGCATCGCCTTTCAGCGCCGGGTGATGACTGGGCTGTTCGGCGGCGAGGGCTTCATCATGCAAAAGCTCGACGGCGACGGCTGGGTGTTCGTGCAAATGGGCGGCACCGTCGTCGAGCGCGAGCTGGCGCCGGGCGAGATTCTGCACGTCGATACCGGCTGCCTCGCCGCTTATACGCCCAGCGTCGATTTCGATCTGGAGATGGTGCGCGGGGTGAAGAGCATCATCTTCGGCGGCGAGGGGCTGTTCTTCGCGCGGCTGCGGGGGCCGGGCAAAGTGTGGATCCAATCGATGCCCTTCGCCCGGCTCGCGGGCCGCGTGCTCGCCAATGCCTCGGGCATGGGCCAGAATCGCGGCGAGGGGGGCGTGCTCGGCTCGTTCGGCCAGTTCATCGGTGGGAATGAATAAGCTCACCATCTGGTATGACGGCGGCTGCCCGCTGTGCGCGCGCGAGATCGCGCTGATCCGCCGGCTCGATCGGCGGCGCGCGATCCACTTCATCGACGTCGCGTCGCCCGACGCCGCCTGCCCGATCGACCGGGCGGCGCTGCTCGAACGCTTTCACGCGCGCGAGGGGGAACGGCTGCTCTCGGGCGCGGCGGCGTTCGCGGCGATGTGGCGCGCGGTGCCGCTGCTGCGCCCCTTGGGGCTCGCCGCGCGCCTGCCGGGGGCTTTGTGGCTGCTCGAGCGCGGCTATCGCGGCTTTTTGCGCGTGCGGCCGGCGCTGCAACGGTTGCTGCGCTAGAGCGGTTTCCGATCCGATTGCATCGGATCGCCGCTCTAGATCTTTGATTTGCCGCGATTTCCGAGTCGGCAGGTGATTCCACCTGCCTGGAAATCGCTCTAGCCGCTCATTGCCCCTCGAGCCGCTTGGCGAGCGCGTTGGTGACGGCGATGCGGTGATAGAGGCCGTCGCGTTGCGGCTCGGTCTTGTAGACGCTTTCGAGCAGCGCCGCGTCGGTGAAGCTCGGCGCGGTCGGGCAGCTGGTCGCGTCGCACAGCGCGAGCACCGAATAGGGCGGCGGCGCCTTGGGCGCGGCGATTTCGGCGAGGCCGACGAACGCGGCGTAAGCGCTCAGCGTGTCATAAGGCACGCCGATCAATTGGCGGCGGTCGATCACGATCAACGCGGTAACGATCGCGCGTTTGACGGGCGTGAGGATGCGCGGGGATTCATTGGGCTGATAGATGATCGGCGCGCCGTCGCTCGCGCCGATCGGCGCGCTCAAAAAGCCCGCCCCGGGCGCCAAATTGCTCGTTCGATACCACCAGCGGATCGGCGCGTCGCTCTCGAGCAGCTGGCGGAAGGCGAGCGGATCGAGCGTCGAGGGCGGCGCCGGCACATGGCGGTCGATCAGGTCGATCAGCTTGGTCGGCTGCTCGCTGATGATGACGATGAAATTGGCGTCGCATCGCTCGGTTTTCGCGGCGACGCCCAGCGGCCGCGCGATCGCGGCGATCCGCCGCTCGAACCGCCGCGCCTCGGCCTCGGGCGCGCCGATCACCTTGGGGCAGATGGCTTGAAACCAGCGACCGAGCTGCTTGCCCGAATGGGCGACCTGCAACTGCCGCACGAACCCATCGGCGCGGTCGCGCGCGGCGCGTTCGTTGAGCTTGGTGCCGGTGACGGTGACGTCGTCGGTCGTCACCCCGCCGGCGCTCGCGCCGCAGAGCGCCACCGCCGCCATCATCAGGATCAACGCGCGCATCGCCGCCTCCTTTGCTTGGGGAACCCCAAACTAATCGATCGCGCGCGGCGCGTCTATTGCCAGTCGCGCGCCAGGCGCCCTAAACGGTGTGCGGAAAAGAATAAGGGAGGATTTCTTCGGTGCTTAAGTCACGCTCAACGGCGATGTTCGCGTTGTTCGCCGCCACGCTCGCCACGCCCGCGCTCGCGCAGGAGAAGAAGGTCGATCCGCCCAAGCTCCAGGGCCATAAGGAGGCGTTGATCGCCGAGGCCGACGCCGCCTGGCCCAAGCCGCCGGTCGAGGAGCAAGCGGTCGTCAGCAAGGGCAATGTGACGGTGAAGGGCGTCGCCATCGCCTATAGCGCGACCGCCGGCACGCTCACCATCCGCGACGATGACGGCAAGCCGACCGCGAGCGTCTTTTACACCGCTTATACCAAGGATGGCGGCGGCAAGCGCCCGGTCTCCTTCCTGTTCAACGGCGGCCCCGGCTCGGCGAGCCTGTGGCTGCACATGGGCAGCTTCGGGCCGGTGCGCGTGCAGACGACGAGCCCCGATTATGTCGCCCCCGGCGCCGGCGCGCTCGCGCCCAATCCTTATTCGCTGCTCGACAAGACCGACCTCGTCTTCATCGACGCGATCGGCGCGGGCTGGTCGCGCCCCTTGGGCGACAAGAGCGGCAAGGATTTTTGGGGGGTCGACCAGGATGCCGATGCCTTCGCGCGCGCGATCATGCGCTACGTCACCAAGAACAACCGCTGGGGCAGCCCCAAGATCCTGTTCGGCGAAAGCTATGGCACGCTGCGCTCGGGCGCGGTGTCGGCGCTGCTCGAACAGCGCGGGATGAGCTTGAACGGCGTGGTGCTGCTCTCGACCATCCTCAACTATGGTGTGCGCCAGCCGGGCTATGACCAGAATTATATGGTGCTCTTGCCCGGCTATGCCGCGACCGCCTGGTATCATCAGCGCCTCCCCAATCGCCCCGCCGATTTGAAGGCGTTCCTCGCCGAGGTGCGGCAATGGGTGAGCGGACCCTATGCCGCGGCGCTCGCCAAGGGATCGGCGCTGCCCACGGACGAAGCGCAGGCGATCGCGCGGCAGATGGCGGCCTATACGGGTCTTTCCGAAGCCTTCATCCTGCGCGCCAATTTGCGCATCGATCTGCCGCATTTCCAAACCGAATTGCTGCGCGATCAGCGCGTCGCGACCGGGCGGCTCGATTCGCGCTATCGGCTGAACGTCGCCGACGCCAATGCCGATGCGCCCGATGACGATCCCGCCTCGACCGCGATCACCGGCGCCTATGTTTCGGCGTTCATGGATTATGCCGCCAAGACGCTGAATTACCGGACCGAGCTGCCGTACAAAGTGTCGGCGCGCGACGGGTCGTTCGATTGGGATTGGCGCCACCGCGCCCCCGGCGCGCGGGGGGCACAGCTCGCGCCCAACACCGCCGTCGACCTCGCTTATGCGATGCGCACCAATCCCTATCTGAAGGTGCTGTTCCTGAACGGCTATTACGACATGGCGACGCCTTTTTACGGCGCCGAGTTCGACGCCAATCACATGCTGCTGCCCGAGCCGCTGCGCAAGAACGTGAGCTTCACTTATTACGAGAGCGGGCACATGATTTATTTGAACCCGCAGGCGCTCGCGCAGCTGCACGACGATCTGGCGCGCTGGTATGACGAGGTGGCGCGGTAGGTTTTGCTAGATCGATTTTGCTCGCGCGAAGACGCGAAGGCGCGAAGGGGGGCGCCCTCCTCGGCCCCCACCCGTCATTCCCGCGAAGGCGGGAATCCATTCTGGCTGAGCGTGCCGATTATGGATCCCCGCTTCCGCGGGGATGACGGCGGTAAGTGATCGTCCTTCGCGTCTTCGCGTCTTTGCGTGAGACATTGTTCGCGCGACCACTGGCCTACCCTGCGAGGCTGGTGTGACGAGGCGGCTCGGTCGATTTGCTCGCGCGAAGTAAGGACCCCCCAGTCCCCCAACCCGTCATTCCCGCGAAGGCGGGAATCCATTCTGGCTGAGCGTGGCGATGATGGATCTCCGCTTCCGCGGGGACGACGGTGGGAAGCGGTGCGTCGTCACGCCTTCGCGCGCGACTCTCACCCCCGCGCGACCAACACCGCGCCGCCGGCGATCAGCAACGTCCCCGCGAGCCGCCCCGCGCTCGCGGGCTCGCCCAGGAGGAGCACGCCGATCAGGAAGGTGACGACGAAGCCCAGCCCGACGAAAGGATATGCGAGCGACAGATCGAGCTTCGACAAAACCACGATCCACGCCGCCGCCGACAAAGCATAAACCGCGAGCCCGCCGACCAAGGCGGGGGTGCCGAGCAGCGCCAGCGCGCGCTCGATCGGCGCGCCGCCGGCGATCGCGCCGCGCACCGCCGGCGCGCTCGCGCCCAGCTTCAGGAGCAATTGCCCGCTCGCGCTCAGCGCGACGCTCAGCAGGATCAGCGATAGATCGGCCAATTTCATGCGCGCGGCTTAACAGCGGCGCCTTAAACCAATCTCAACGCGGCTCGGGCATGGGCTTGAGCCATGGCGCGCCGACCGATTTTGCTGGTGATTCTGCTCGCGGGGCTGGCGCTGCGGCTCGCGGCGATGGCGGTGCAGCCGTTCGACCTCGCCGATCATGACGCGGCGAGCTATGTCACCATGGCGGCGACCCCGTTCGACGCGGACGGCATGCGCGACGTGTTCGGCAACCGCGCTTTCTATAGCCCGGGCTATTCCTTCGCGCTCGCGCCGCTGATCGCGCTCGCGGGCGCCGTTCCCGCCGTGGTGCTCGCCGCCAATTTGCTGTTCGGGCTGGTGACGATCCTGCTCGCCGAGGCGCTGGGGCGGCGGATCGGGGGCGAGACGCTCGGCCTTATCGCCGCCGCGCTCGCGGCGACGCTCGCCCCGCTCGCGCGCGTGGGGGCGCTCGCCGCGCGCGAAAATCTGTCGGTGCCCTTGCTGCTCGCCTTCGCGCTCGCTTGTGTCGCCTTGCTCGACACACGCCGGCCGCGACTGTGGAGCCTGGGCGCGGGGCTCGCTTATGGCGCGGGGCTGCTCGCGGGCGCCTCGGTGATCCTGACCGGCGCGGCGCTGCCGCTCGCCTTGCTCTGGCGCGGCGAGCGGCGCGCGCTGGTCGCGGGCGCCGCGCTGTTCTTGGCGGGCAGCGCCGCGCTGCTCGCGCCCTGGCTGTGGCATACGCAGGACCAACTCGGCCGCGCGGTGCTGACGACCAACGCCCCCTTCAACCTCTATGTCGGCAACAATCCCAACGCGACCGGGCGGTTCGTGAGTATGCTCGACAGCCCGCTCGGCCCCGAATGGCGGCGGATGCGCGCGCGACTGGGCGAACTCGCCGCGACCGACGAACTCGGCAAGCTCGCCCGCGCGCACATCCTCGCGCATCCGGGCGACACCGCCGTGCTCGCCGCCAAGAAGCTCGCGCTGTTCTGGCTGCCCGACACGCCCGACGCCGACGACCGCCACGGGGCGCTCGTCACGCTGTTGCGCTGGGCGGAGGCCGCGCAGCATCTGCTGCTCGTGGCGCTCGCCGGGCTCACGCTCGCGCGCTGGCCGCGCCTGCCGCGCGCCGCGCGGTTGATCGCGGCGATCATCGGCCTGTTCTGGGCGGTCCACGCCGCTGCTTATGTGATGCCGCGCTACCGGCTGCCGGCGATGCCGCTCGTCGCGCTGCTCGCGGCGATGGCGGTCGCCCCGCGCGTCGCGCGGCGCCCCGGCTTCAAGGCGGCCTTCGCATGAACCTCCACGCCCCGATCGCGACCGCGCGCCCGCTTTACGTCGATCTCGACCGGACGCTGACGACCGCCGACGTCTCGCTCGAAGGCTTCGTCCGCTTCGCCCGGCGCGGGCTGGGGCCGGCGCTGCTGCTTTGCCTGTGGCTGCTGCGCGGGCGCGCTTATGCCAAGGCGATGGTCGCGCGCGCCTGCCCGGTCGATCCCGCGCGGCTGCCCTATCGCGCCGAAGTCCTGGCCGAAATCGCCGCCGCGCGCGCGGCGGGGCGGCGGGTGGTGCTGGCGAGCGGATCGCATTGGCGCCAAGTCGCGCGAGTCGCCCGGCATTTGGGGCTGTTCGACGCGGTCGCGGGCGCGCGCGGGCGGGTGAATCTGAAAGGGCGGCGCAAGCTCGCCTGGATCGCCGCCGACGCCGGCGGCCCCTTCGCCTATCTGGGCGACGCGCGCGCGGACGCGCCGATCTGGCGCGCGGCGGCCGAAGCTCTTTCCGTCGATCATGCGCCGGCCGGGGTGCGCCGGATCGCGCCGCGTCCGCGCCCCTGGCGCGCGCTTTTCAAGGCGATGCGCCCGCATCAATGGGCGAAGAACGCGCTCGTGTTCGTGCCGCTCGCGACCTCGGGGCTGTGGAGCGACCCCGCGCTGATGCTGCGCGCGACCGCCGCTTTCCTCTTCTTCTCGCTCGCCGCCTCGGGCGTGTATCTCGTCAACGATCTGCTCGATATCGATGCCGACCGCGCGCACCGCACCAAGCGCCACCGTCCGCTCGCGAGCGGCGCGCTGCCGATCCCCCCGGCGCTCGCCGCCGCCGCGCTGCTGCTGATCGGCGCGCCGCTCGCCGCTTGGGGCGCGCTGGGCGGGGGGTTCGCGCTGGTGCTCGCGGGCTATTTGGCGCTGACCCAGGCCTATAGCCTGCGGTTGAAAGCGGTGGTGACGCTCGACGTGATCGTGCTCGCCTGCCTTTATACCTTGCGTATCTTCGCCGGGGCGGTGGCGGTGGTGGTGGCGGTCAGCAACTGGTTGCTGATCTTCTCGATCTTCCTGTTCCTGAGCCTTGCCTATCTCAAACGCTATACCGAGCTCGCCCAACCGAGCGACGATCCCAAGCGGCTGCTCGGCGGGCGCGGCTATGCCCCGGCCGATGTCGAGGTGGTGATGATGATGGGGGTCGCCGCCGCGATGGTCTCGATCCTGGTGCTCGCGCTGTTCATCAGCAACGTGAGCACGGTCTACGCGCATGGCACGCCGCAATTGCTCTCGGCGCTGTGCCTGATTCTGCTCTATTGGCTCACCCGGCTGTGGACGATGGCGCGGCGCGGCGAGGTTTCGGGCGACCCGATCGCTTTCGCGATCACCGATCGCCGCAGCCTCGCGCTGGGGGTGATGGCGGCGCTGGTGGTGATCGCGGCGCAGCGGGTGCAATTGGCGTTTTGAGCGGCGCGTCCGATCAGGGCGTGTAGGGCGCCACCGTCACCGGCTCGGCGATGAGGAAAGCGTCCGCCACCAGCCTTAGCGGCGCATCATCGGCGTCGCTCGCGCCCGCCTGGATCAATTCGGCGAACCGCGCATAGAGCCCCGCATATTCGGCGACCGGCGCGCGCTCGGTCGCGCCGCCCGCGCGCGAGAGCGCGGCGCCGCCCTCGCTCAGCAGCAGCGGGCCGGCATCGGTTTCGATCGCGATCTCCCAGCGCTCGCCTTGTTCCTCGCGGAAATCGAAATCGCCCGCGATCGCGGCGCCTCGGTGGGAGAGGGCGAGGCGCGCGGCGATCGGGGTCGCGGCGCCTTGCGGGATTTCGAAGCGCGCGCGATCGACCGTCACCGGCCCCGGCAGGATCGCGGTCAAGATCGAGAGGCCGTTGATCCCGGGGTCGAAGACGCCAAGCCCGCCGGGCTGCCACAGCCACGCCTGGCCCGGATGCCATTTGCGCGCGCTCTCGCGCCAGCTGATCCGCCCGCCGGTCACGCGCTTGTCGGCGAGCCAGCCGCGCGCGGGGGCGACCATTGGGGCGAAGCGGCTGTGCCAGCTCGCGAACAGTGGCACGCGCGCGGCATCCGCCGCCGCGACCAGGGTGGCGACGGCGCCGGGAGTCGCGGCGGGCGGTTTTTCGAGCAAGGTCGCGAGCCCCGCCGCGATCGCCGCCCGGGCGATGTCGGCGCGCGGCTGGGTCGGCACGCACAGCGCCACCGCGTCGAGCTTCAGCCCCAAATCGAGCAGCGCCGCGAAGGAGGGCGCGTGCGGCACCCCCGCGATCCCGCCGCCCGCCTGGTCCACCGTCGCGGCGAGGGTGAAGGCGGGATGGGCGGCGATCGCCGGCAGATGCTGGTCACGCGCGATCTTGCCGAGCCCGACCACCGCGATATTGATAGCCATGTCGTTCTCCCTCGGGCGGCCAACCCCGCTTTCAGGCGTTCGATCCCAAATGGGCGACGGCCGCCCGCGCCAACCAAAGGCCCCGCGATGACGGACCCCTCGAAGCGCCCTTTTCGTCTGCGCTCGCGCGCCTGGTTCGACAATCCCGACAATATCGACATGACCGCGCTTTATATCGAGCGCTATCTCAATTTCGGGCTGAGCCAGGCCGAGCTTCAGGGCGAGCGCCCGATCATCGGCATCGCCCAGACCGGCAGCGATTTGGCGCCGTGCAACCGCCACCATCTGGTGCTCGCCGAGCGGGTGCGCGACGGGATCCGCGACGCGGGCGGCATCCCGATCGAATTTCCGATCCACCCGATCCAGGAAACCGGCAAACGCCCGACCGCGGCGCTCGACCGCAATCTGCAATATCTGAGCCTGGTCGAAGTGCTCCACGGCTATCCGATCGACGGCGTGGTGCTGACGATCGGCTGCGACAAGACGACGCCCGCCTGCCTGATGGCGGCGGCGACGGTGAACGTCCCCGCGATCGCGCTGTCGGTCGGGCCGATGCTCAACGGCTGGTATCAGGGCAAGCGCACCGGATCGGGGACGATCATCTGGCGCGCGCGCGAATTGCTCGCGGCGGGCGAGATCGACGCGGCGGGGTTCGTGAAATTGGTCGCGAGTTCAGCGCCCTCGACCGGCTGGTGCAACACCATGGGCACCGCGACGACGATGAACAGCCTCGCCGAAGTGCTCGGCATGCAGCTCCCCGGCGGTGCCGCCATCCCCGCGCCGCACCGCGACCGCCAGCAATTCGCCTATGAAACCGGCGTGCGCGCGGTGGAGATCGTGCGCGCGGATCTGAAGCCCTCGGACATCATGACCCGCGACGCCTTCCTCAACGCGATCGTCGTCAATTCGGCGCTGGGTGGTTCGACCAACGCGCCGATCCATTTGCAGGCGATCGCGCGGCATATGGGCGTCGAGTTGAGCTTGGCCGATTGGGAGCGTTTCGGGCTCGACGTGCCGCTGCTCGTCAATCTCCAGCCGGCGGGCGCGTATCTGGGCGAGGATTTCTACCGCGCGGGCGGGGTGCCGGCGGTGGTCGCCGAACTGCTCGGGCACGGCCTGTTGCGGGGCGATGCGCTTACGGTGTCGGGCAAGACCTTGGCCGAGAATTGCCGCGATGCGCGCATCCTCGATCTCGATGTGATCCGCCCGTTCGACCAGCCGCTGAAAGCCGCCGCCGGCTTCATCGTGCTCGGCGGCAATTTGTTCGACGAAGCGATCATGAAGACGAGCGTGATCTCGGAAGAATTCCGCGCGCGCTATCTCGCCGATCCGGCCGATCCCGACGCGTTCGAAGGCCGCGCGATCGTGTTCGACGGGCCGGAGGATTACCACGCGCGGATCGACGACCCCGATCTCGCGATCGACGAAAGCTGCATCCTGGTGATGCGCGGCACTGGCCCCATCGGCTATCCGGGCGCCGCCGAAGTCGTGAACATGCGCCCGCCCGCCTATCTGCTCAAGGCCGGTGTCCACGCGCTGCCGTGCATTGGCGATGGGCGGCAGTCGGGCACCTCGGGCAGCCCCTCGATCCTCAACGCCGCGCCCGAGGCGGCGGCGGGCGGGGGCCTCGCGCTGCTCAGGACGGGCGACCGCGTGCGCGTCGATCTCGCGCGCCGGCGGGTCGATATGCTGGTGAGCGACGCCGAGATCGCCGAGCGGCGCCGCGCGCTCGAGGCTTCGGGGGGCTATGCCTATCCGCCGTCGCAAACCCCGTGGCAGGCGATCCAGCGCGCGGTGGTGGGGCAGCTCAATACCGGGCATATTCTGGAAGGCGCGGAAAAATTCCAGCGGCTCGCGCAAAGCATCGGTGTGCCGCGCGATAGCCATTGAGCGCGCGCCACGGGGGCTGGACTCACGCTCTCACTAGTGTACTAAAGCAGCATGACGGCGCTCACCAATGACGACAGCCCGGTTTATGTGAAGCTGCGGCAGCATATCGCCGCCGCCGTGCTGCGCGGCGATTATCGCGCGGGCGATCAACTGCCCTCGGTCCGCGCGCTCGCGGCCGAATATGGCGCCAACCCACTCACCGTCGCCAAGGCCTATCAGCGTTTTCAAGACGATGGCTATATCGAGGTGCGGCGGGGCGTCGGCATGTTCGTGCTGCCCGGCGCCGCCGAGAAGCTGCGCGCGGTCGAACGCGCGCATTTCGTCGAGCAAGTGTGGCCGCGGGTGCGCGCGCAGATCGATCTGCTCGGGCTCGAAGCGGCCGAACTCTTGGGTCGCGAGTCGGCGCCCGCCTGAGGCCGGGCCGCGCGCTTTCAATCGCTTCGTCGGGAACCAAAGGCGCTTCGTCGCGGTTGACGCCGGACGAGGAGTTTTTGACGATGCTGCATTCGCCGATCACTTTGGGACAAAGCGGCTATCGCCCGATGTTCCGCGCCGAGGAAGTCAATCGCTGCCCCGGTTGTGGGGGCAATCATTGGTATGTCGGGCGGATCACCGCCGAATGCGCCTTTTGCGGCTCGGCGTTGCCGATCGCGGCGAGCGGCGCGCGCGAGCGGGGTTTGGCCTGGGCGGCTTGAGTTGGTTCACGCGGAGGCGCGGAGACGCGGAGGGAGAAGAAGTTCTTCGTTCGCGCAGAGGCGCGGAGCAAGAAAGGGAGGCGCCGAGGTGTCGCCTCCGTCCGCGCCGCAGGCGCTTTTGCCTTAGGGGCAAAGGCGCTGCGCGCCACTCTCCGGTGCGCGGCGCATGAAATTGGAAACACACTCCCGTTCGCGCTGAGCTTGTCGAAGCACCGTTCTTCCATGCAACCGTTGATAGAAAGAACCGCCCTTCGACAAGCTCAGGGCGAACGGTTGGGCTTCAAAGCGCCATGTCTCGGTTGCGCGCCCTCTCCGCGCCTCCCTCTATATCCTCTGCGCCTCTGCGCGAACCAACAGCTTCAAGAACCGCCCGCCGAGGCCAAAGCCCTCCGCGTCTCCGCGCCTCCGCGCGAACCAAATTCTTCTTCCTCGGCCCCGCCGCATGAACCAAAAACTCAAGCCGCGAACGCCGCAGGCTCCAAAGCATAAAGCGGTGCCGCGCTCGCCGAGGCGGCCGCTTCCAGCCCCAGCGCCTCGGGCACGATCTGCGCCACGTAGAAATCGCACACCGCGCGCTTCATCGCCAGGAACGCCGGATCGCCCTCGGCCGATTGCGCCGCCCGGCCCTGGCGCTCCATCAGCCAGCCGCACACCGCCGTCGACAGCATCGTCAGGAAGGGATAGCTCGCCGCCAGCCGATCCTCGATATCGGCGGTGAGCAGCCGCCGCGCGACGCGCTCGCACGCGTCGATCAGCCGTCCCAGCCCGTCATCCGCCGCCGCGCCGCGCATCTCGGCGATCAGGCCGAGCACCACGCCGCCATTGTCCATGCTCAGCTTGCGCCCGACGAGGTCGGCGGCCTGGATGCCGTTGGTGCCTTCGTAAATCGGGGTGATGCGCGCGTCGCGGAAATGCTGGGCGACGCCGGTTTCCTCGATATAGCCCATGCCGCCATGCACCTGGATGGCAAGGCTCGACACTTCGCAGCCGATATCGGTGCCATGCGCCTTGGCGAGCGGGGTGAGCAGATCGAGCCGCGCTTGCGCGCCCGGCTCGCCCAGCGCCGCGCGATCGACCTGCGCCGCCGCCAGATACACCAGCGCGCGCGCGGCCTGGGTCTGCGCCTTCATCCGCATCAGCATCCGGCGGACGTCGGGATGCTCGATGATCGCGACCGGCGCGCCGCCATGCCCGGCGCGCGCGCTCTGCACCCGCTCGCGCGCATAAGCGACGGCGGCCTGGGTCGCGCGCTCGGCGATCTGCACGCCCTGCAAGCCGACGTTCAGCCGCGCGTTGTTCATCATCGTGAACATGCAGCGCATCCCGCCATATTCGGGGCCGATCAGCGTGCCGAGGCAGTCGCCGTTATCGCCGAACGACAGCACGCAGGTGGGCGAGGCGTGGAGGCCCAGCTTATGCTCGATCGAGACGACGCGCACGTCGTTGAACGCGCCCGGCTTGCCCTCGGCGTCGAGGCGGTACTTCGGCACCAGGAAGAGCGACAGCCCCTTGGTGCCCGGCGGTGCATCGGGGGTGCGCGCGAGGACGAGATGGACGATATTCTCGGCCATGTCGTGATCGCCGAAGCTGATGTAGATTTTCTGGCCCGAGATCGCATAGGTCCCGTCGCCGCGCGGCTCGGCCTTGGCGCGCACCGCGCCCACGTCCGAGCCCGCCTGGGGTTCGGTCAAGTTCATCGTGCCGGTCCAGGCGCCGGTCGCGAGGTGCGGCAGATACAGCGCCTGCTGCTCGGGGCTGCCGTGGTGCGCGAGCGCCTCGATCGCGCCGACGGTGAGCGTGGGCGCGAGCGCGAAGCCGACGTTCGCCGCGCCGAGCGTTTCGAGCACTGCGGTTTGCAGCAGGAAGGGCAGGCCCTGGCCGCCGAACGCCTCGGGCACGCCGATCGTCCCCCAGCCGCCCTCGACATAGGCCTGATACGCCGCGCGATAGCCCTCGGGCATCACCACGCCTTCGGGCGTCCAGCGCGCGCCGACGGTGTCGCCGATCCGCGACAAGGGCGCCCATTCGCCCGCCGCGAATTGGCCCGCGCCTTCGAGCACCGCCTCGACCACATCGGGGGTGGCGGCGGCGAAGCGCTCGGTCTCGGCGAGCGCGCCGATCCCGGCGATATGCGCGAGCACGAAGCGCTGATCGGCGACGGCGGCGGTGAAGCTCATGGCGGTCCTCTCTTGTCCAGCTCTTGGCGGCGCTATAGCGCGCGGGCGTGGCGCATCCAATCCAAACGCGGTGCCTGGCCTTTGGTCCGGAAGCGGTCGCTCTCGCGGCGCGGCTGATCGCCGACGGCCAGCCGGTCGCGGTGCCGACCGAGACGGTCTATGGCCTCGCCGCCGATGCGGGCGACGGCGCGGCGGTCGCGCGGATTTACGAAGCCAAGGGGCGGCCGAGCTTCAACCCGCTGATCGTTCACGTGCCCGATCTCGGCGCGGCCGAGGCCTTGGGGGTGTTCGACGCGGGCGCGCGCGCGCTCGCCGCCGCTTTTTGGCCGGGGCCGCTGACCCTGGTCGTGCCGCGACGCGCGGGAGCGGCGATCGCCTCGCTCGCGACCGCGGGGCTCGCGACGATCGCGCTGCGCGTGCCCGCCCACCGGGCGATGCGCGCTTTGCTCGCGGCGAGCGGGCGGCCGCTCGCGGCGCCCTCGGCCAATGCGAGCGGGCGGATCAGCCCGACGCGCGCCGCGCATGTGCTCGCCTCGCTCGACGGGCGCATCCCACTGGTGCTCGACGACGGGCCGACGCCCGCGGGCCTCGAATCGACGATCGTCTTGACCGGCGAGGCGCCGCGCCTGCTCCGCCCCGGGCCGATCGCCGCCGAGGCGATCGAAGCCGTGCTCGGCGCGCCGCTGGGGCAGGCGCCGGGCGGGATCATCGCGCCGGGGCAGCTCGCGAGCCATTATGCGCCCGCCAAAAAGCTGCGGCTGAACGCGCTGGAATCCCGCGCCGACGAATGGTTGATCGGCTTCGGCGCGGTGGCTGGCGACGACAGCCTCTCGCCCGCCGGCGACCTGGCCGAGGCGGCGGCGCGGCTCTTCGATTGCCTCCACCGCGCCGACGCGAGCGCGCGCGCGCGGATCGCGGTGGCGCCGGTGCCGGGCGAGGGGCTGGGCGCGGCGATCAACGACCGGCTGGCGCGCGCGGCGCATTGACTTTTCGCCGTCACCGAAACGAGTTATTCTCGCGCCAACTCGGGGGAGGGTGAGCGATGGACAGGGCACGGCGCGGTCTCGCGGAATTGATCGGCACTTTTTGGCTGGTGCTCGGCGGCTGCGGCAGCGCGGTGCTCGCCGCCGCTTTCCCGCAAGTCGGCATCGGCCTCGCGGGCGTGTCGCTCGCCTTTGGCCTCACCGTGCTGACGATGGCTTATGCGATCGGCCATATCTCGGGCTGCCACCTCAATCCGGCGGTGACGATCGGGCTGGTCGCGGGCGGGCGTTTTCCGGCGAAGGACGTGCCGCTCTACGTGATCGCGCAGCTGCTCGGCGCGATCGCGGGCGCGGGCGTGCTCGCGATGATCGCGGGCGGCGCGCCGGGGTTCGATCTGGTCGCGAGCGGTTTCGCCGCCAACGGCTTCGACGCGCATTCGCCGGGGCATTATTCGCTGGTCGCGGGGTTCGTGACCGAGGTGGTGATGACCTTCATGTTCCTGATCATCATCATGGGATCGACCGACGGCCGCGCCCCCGCCGGTTTCGCGCCGATCGCGATCGGGCTGGGGCTGACGCTCATCCACTTGATCAGCATCCCGGTGACCAACACCTCGGTCAATCCCGCACGCTCGACCGGCCCCGCGATCTTGGTGGGCGGCTGGGCGCTCGCGCAACTCTGGCTATTCTGGGTCGCGCCGATTGTGGGCGGGGTGCTGGGGGGGATCGTTTATCGCGCGCTCGGGGCGGATGTGCCGGCGCGGCCGCCGATCGAGGGGGATTTGGCATCGAAGTAAAGTTGGCAGATCAGCGAAGAGCCTAAAGTTTGCTCATGCCGTCGATATTTCGGACCGTTAAACAATGTAAATTGTTTCCGTTCTATGGAAAGCATGAGAAAGGTCCAAATGAAATTAAAGGGCCCGGCCCTTGAGCCTTTCTTTGCTCTCGTAAAATAGAATTGGCGATGTATGTATTCATTTTGACCGTATAAATGACAATAGACTTATTTAATTCTCTTTGTCCTGACACATGTTTGCAAGCTAAACTTGGCTTTATCCAAAATCTATATTGATCGCCAGCGCGCATTAACTTGAAACCTTCCCGGAGACCAGGCATTGAAAAGCCGATCCATACAGCCGCCGATTTCTGAGGGCCGTCAAAGAGTGAGCCATCGAGGCGTGTGCCGGTATAGTCGACGTAAGCCGTATCGCTGTCTGCCGGCGTTGCGCCAATAGGATCGCCCGCCGACAGAATTTTGTATTGAAGACCGGACGCAGTTTCAATTACGCCTGGTTGGCGCTTGTTGTTCGCTAGGAAGGCGGTCACGGGGTCGGCTGGTTTCAATCCAGGATTGAAATTAAGACTAGATAATAACTGAGGTAACGACCAAAAGAACGATAGAGTCGACGCAATGGCAAATATGCCAACGATTGTCATTAGAAATAAATTGTTTCCATGACGGTTGCGATAAAAAATTCCAGAACTTAGAATAAATACCAACCCACTTAGAGAAAGCCAAAAAAACTCGATCAATATCGCCAATGTATTATTCCCCTAAAGGTGATTCAAATAGATAATAACTTTCTTTCGATAAAGATTAAATGGATGTTTATTATTAAAGAATCCGTCGCTTGAAGTCAAGTGTTATCGTTCTAGCTCGCAACCACGGCGATGCCTTCTTCGTCCCCTCGCGTTAAGGATACTGCTCGGTTGCGGCCTGTCCCCGATACCAGAAACATTTGAAATCAGCGCGATAGCACCCTCACCCCGCCGCTTGCACCGACTTCGACCGCGCCGCAAAGCTCTTGCGCAGCTTGTTGAGCTTGGGCGGGATCACCGCGATGCAATAGGGGTTACGCTGGCCGTCGCCCTGCCAATATTCCTGGTGATAATCCTCGGCGACATACCAATCGGACAAGGGCTCGATCGTCGTCACGATCGGCGCGGGCCAATTCGCCGCCGCGCGCGCGATCGCCGCCTTGGCTTCTTCGCGCTGTTCGTCCGAATGGGGGAAGATCGCCGAGCGATATTGCGTCCCCACGTCATTGCCCTGGCGGTTGAGCTGGGTCGGATCATGCGTCGCGAAGAAAATGTCGAGCAGCTCGCCATAGCTCACTTGGTCGGCGTCGAAGGTCACGCGGATCGCCTCGGCATGGCCGGTGTCGCCGCCGCACACTTGGCGATAGCTGGGGTTGGCGACATGGCCGCCGATATAGCCGCTTTCGACGCGCTCGACCCCGATCACGTCGTTGAACACGGCCTCGGTGCACCAGAAGCAACCTCCGGCCAGGGTCGCGGTTTCGGTTCGCATAAAAGCTCCTTCACATCCTCGCCCGCCTAGATAGGAAGCCTGGGGGCGAAATCGAAAGGGATACGATGGACGAAGCGGTGCTGGTTACGGGCGGGGCCGGCTATATCGGCAGCCATGCGGTGCTCGCCCTGTGCGACGCGGGCTACCGGGTGGTGGTGATCGACAATCTCGTCACCGGTTTCGCCTGGGCGGTCGATCCCCGCGCGACCTTCGTCCAGATGGCGATCGAGGATCCGGCGGTGGTCGATCTGCTGCGCGCGCAGCGCGTGGCGGCGATCCTGCATTTCGCCGGATCGGTGGTGGTGCCCGAATCGGTCACCGATCCGCTCAAATATTATCGCAACAACACCGCCGCGAGCCGCAGCCTGATCGAAAGCGCGGTCGTGGCGGGGGTGAAGCATTTCATCTTCAGCTCGACCGCGGCGACCTATGGCATCCCCGAGAAAACGCCGATCGCCGAAGACGCGCCCAAGGCGCCGATCAACCCTTATGGTCTCTCCAAGCTGATGACCGAGATGATGCTGCGCGACGTCGCCGCCGCGCATCCCATCAACTATGGCGCCTTGCGCTATTTCAACGTCGCGGGCGCCGATCCGCAGGGGCGATCGGGCCAATCGACGGCGGGGGCGACGCATTTGATCAAGGTCGCGGTCGAGGCGGCGACGGGCAAGCGCGCGGGGGTGAGCGTGTTCGGCACCGATTTCGCGACGCCCGACGGCACCGGCGTGCGCGATTATAACCATGTCACCGATCTCGCCGACGCGCATGTCCATGCGCTACGCGCGTTGGTCGCGGCGCCGGCGGAGAGTTTCACGCTCAATTGCGGCTATGGGCGCGGCTATTCGGTGCTCGAAGTGCTCGACGCGGTCGACCGGGTGACCAACGTTCGGATCGAGCGCCGGCTCGAGGGGCGCCGGGCGGGTGACCCCGACGCGCTGGTCGCCGACAATCGCGCGATCCTGGCGCGACTCCCCTGGCGGCCCCGGCTCGACGATCTCGATACGATCGTGGCGCATGCGCTGGCGTGGGAGCGAAAATTGGCGGCGCGCTAGGCCCCGCCACCGTCCTGCGGCCAACGGCGCGCTTCGCGGGCCGGCTCCGGCGGATCACCTGCCCCCAACAGGTGATCTGTCCGCCTACGCCCCTCTCCCCAAGCGGAGCTTGGGGAGGATTTGCGCGGGCCGTTCGACGATCTTCCCCAAGCTTGCTTGGGGAGGGGGACCATTTGCGGCACGCAAATGGTGGAGGGGCCGCGCTATAGCCCGAACCGCAAAGTCACCCGAATATCGCGCCCGGGCAGCGGCGCGAAATCCTTGATGAAGCTCGCGTGGCGCCGTGCGTTGACGTCGAGCAGATTGTTCGCGTTGACCAAGATGCTCGTCCGCTCGCGGCTGAAGGGCCGGAATTCGAACGAGGCATTGAACAAGGTATAATCCGCCGTGCGCGTCTCGAACGCGGCGAGGCGGGTTTGCGGGAAGACATGCTCGACCTCGAGCCGCCCGGTCGCGCGCGCGCTCTGCGCCTCGGCGCCGACCAGGAAGCGCCCGGCGGGGATGCGCGGCACCGGCCCCAGCCGGTCGATGTCGGCATGGACGTAATCGCCGATGAAATCGAGGTTCAGGTCGAAGCCGCGCAACCGGGCGACGCGCACCGATCCCTCGGCCTCGAACCCATAGAAGCGCGCCGACCGCTGGAACTGCTGGAAGCACGGCAGATCGACGTCGCGCCCGCTCGGCGCGGCGGCCGCCTCGCAAATGCCTTGGTCGACTTGGTTTTCGAAAATGAAATTGTCGAACCAGTTGTAATAGGCCGAAGCGTCGAAGCTATAGCCGTCGCCATGGGCGTGGAAGGTGGCTTCGAGCGACCAGACCTTCTCGCGCTCGAAATTGGGGTTGCCGAGCTCATAGGCCTGGGTGCCGGCGTGCGGACCGTTGGCGAAGAGTTCCTCGGCCGAAGGCGCGCGCTCGGTGCGCGAGCCGTTCAGGCCGATCCGTACTTGATCGGTGAGCGCGTAAGACGCGCCGAGCGAGCCCGAAACCGCGCCGAACGCCCGGTTGGCGCGGGGGAAGCGCAAATCCTCGAACGCCACGCGGCTGATCACGTCGGTCCATTCGTAGCGCGCGCCGCCTTCAACCTTCAGCCGGCCGAAATCGAGCTGCTGGGTGGTGAAGATGCCGACTTGCGACGTGCTGTTGCGCGGCAGGAACGCCTCGTCGCCCTCGACGTCGAACTCGCGGCTGAAATATTGCACGCCCGACGCGCCGCTCCACGCGCCGCGCTTGGTCTGGAGCACTTCGAGCCGCCCCTCGAACCCGGCGTTGCGGAAAGCGGTGCCGATCGCGCCATCGGGCTCGAGCTCGAAATGGCGATAGCGCGCATAGCCGGCGCGGAAGCGGATTTGGTCGATCACCGGCCCCTTCGCGTCGATCTCGGCGCGCAGATCGACGCGGTTCTGCAGCAGATCGAGCGTCGGCGCTTCCTGTTCCTGGCCGGGCAGCGTCGCATAGCGGATCGGCACGCCATAGCGGCTGGCATAATGGCTGTAGGCGATGCCGAAGGTGCCGGTGTCGGTGATCAGTGAGGCGCCGCCGCCCACCGTCCAGGTTTCGCTCGCGGTGTTGGGGAGCGTGCCGCGGATCGCGGCGTTGGCGGCGAAATCGATCGGCTCGGCATCGGGGTCTTGCGGCAGCTGGGCGCTCGCGAGCGCCTCGGCGCGGCGCTGCGGGGTGAGCGCGAAGCCGCCGATGCGGACGTTGTCGCTCGCCAAATAGCTGCCGTTGGCGGTGATGACGAGCTGGTTGGTCAGCTTGTAATCGACCCGGCCCGAGACCGAGCGCTCGGTCGCGGCCGAGCCATAGCCCGCGATGAGATCGCCGCTCACCGCGTTCTCGGGCAGCCGCCGCGGGATGCGCGTGTCGATCACGTTGACGACACCGCCCGCCGCCGACGAGCCATAGAGCAGCGCGACGGGGCCGCGCAGCACCTCGATCCGCTCGGCGAGCAGCGGGTTGATCACCACCGCATGGTCGACCGAAGTGTTCGACACGTCGATCGAGCCGATGCCGTCGGTCAGCACGCGAATGCGCTCGCCCTGCAGACCGCGCAGAATCGGGCGCGAGGCATTGGGGCCGAACGAGGTCGCCGAGACGCCGGGCTGGCGCGCCAGCGTCTCACCGATCGTCGCGCGCAATTCGCGGTTGAGCTGGCTGCCGGTGAGCACGGTGGTGCCCGAGAGCACGTCCGCCTCGTTGCGCGGGACGATCGCGGAGACGACGACTTCCTTGCCCTGCTCGCCCGGGGCTTGCGGGTCGGGCTCGGGGGCGGCGGCCGCTGGCGCGGGCGCGGCGCCTTCGGCCGGGGCGTCGATTTCCTGCGCCCAAGCAGGCATGGCGAGGGCGCCCAAGGCGGCGCCGGCGAGCAAAAGCAGTTTCAAAATATCACCCTTTATTCCCTGATTTACGTGACTTTACGAGTTATGAGATAAAGTATCAAGTGCCGCGCGGCTTGGCGCCCCGCGCGCGGCCATGGTAGCGCCGGGCATCGAGGAGATGCCGATGCGCTTGCGTTCATTGCTGTTCGTCCCCGGAGACCGCCCCGATCGCATGGCCAAGGCGGCGGCGAGCGGGGCCGACGCGCTGATCCTCGATCTGGAGGACGCGGTCAGCCTCGAGCGCAAGCAAGCCGCGCGCGCGGCGGTGGCGGCGTTCCTCGCCGAACCCTGCGCCTGCATGCGGCTGGTGCGGATCAACCCGCTCGATTCGGGGCTTATCGCGGACGATCTGGCGGCGGTGCTGCCCGCGCGGCCCGATGGACTGGTGCTGCCCAAGGCCGAGGGCGCGGCCTCGCTCGCCCGGCTCGACTCGCCGGCCGCGCTCCCCATCCTCCCGATCGCGACCGAGACGCCGGCGGCGATTTTCCAGCTCGGCAGCTATGCCGCCGTCGCCGATCGGCTGCTGGGGCTAACCTGGGGCGCCGAGGATTTGCCGGCGGCGATCGGTGCCGCCACCGCGCGCGAGGCCGACGGGCGCTTCACCCCGCCCTATGAGCTGGCGCGGTCGCTCACCCTGTTCGGCGCGCATGCGGCGGGGGTGGCGGCGATCGAGACCGTCTATCCCGATTTCCGCGATCTGGAGGGCCTCGCCGCTTATGCCGCGCGCGGGCGGCGCGACGGCTTCACGGGCATGATGGCGATCCACCCGAGCCAAGTGAGCGTGATCAACGCCGCCTTCACCCCCAGCGACGCCGAGCTCGACCACGCCCGCCGCGTGGTGGCGGCGTTCGACGCGAACCCGGGCGCGGGCGTGCTGGCGCTCGACGGCAAGATGATCGACGCGCCGCATCTGAAGGCGGCGCGGCGGGTGTTGGGGATGGGGTGAGGGAGAAGAAGAAGGCCCTCACCCAACCCTCTCCCGTAAACGGGAGAGGGCTAAAACGCGGAGAAAAGCCCTCTCCCGCGGGCGGGAGAGGGTTGGGTGAGGGTTTTCAAGCCTCCAGCTCGACGTCCCAATAGAGCCAGTCGTGCCAGGTTTCGTGCAAATAGTTCGGCGGGAAGCGCCGGCCATGTTCCTGCAATTGCCAGCTCGTCGGGCGGATCGGCGGGTTGAGGATCGGCATCCCCGCTTGCTTGGGCGTCCGCCCACCCTTCTTGAGATTGCACGGCGCGCAAGCGGTGACGACATTCTCCCAAGTCGTCCGCCCCTGTTGCGCGCGCGGGATGACGTGGTCGAAGGTCAAGTCGCGCCCCGAGCCGCAATATTGGCATTCGAACCGATCGCGCAGGAACAGGTTGAACCGCGTGAACGCCGGGAATTGCGAGGGTTTGACGAATTGCTTGAGCGCGATCACCGAGGGCAGCTTGAGCCGGTGGCTGGGGCTGCGCACCTCGCGCTCATAATAAGCGACGATGTCGACCCGGTCGAGGAACACCGCCTTGATCGCCGTTTGCCAAGGCCACACGCTCAGGGGATAATAGCTGAGCGGCGTGTAATCCGCGTTCAGCACCAGCGCCGGGCAACTGTCCGGATGCCGGATCAGATCGGGATGGTACATGCTTCTTCCCTTTCGCCGCAGCCTTTCGCCGAAGAGGATGACGACATCATGACATCGCCCGCGACTCGCGGTCAATGGCCGATTTCGCCTGCGACAAGCCGAGTCGCTCGCGCGCCGGATGGTGGTTCGAATAGGGGGTCGCGGTGGCGCTGACCACCCGCTTCGCGCCCAGCCCCACCGGGCGGCTGCATCTCGGCCACGCCTTTTCGGCGATCTGGGCGCATGATGCCGTGCGCGCCGCGAGCGGGCGTTTTCTGCTGCGGATCGAGGATATCGACGGCACCCGAAGCCGACCCGAACATGTGGCGGGCATTTTGGAGGACCTCGCCTGGCTAGGGCTCGATTGGGACGAAGTGAGCTTCCAGTCGCGCCGCTTGGCCGATTATGCCGCCGCGCTCGATCGGCTCGGCGAGCTGCTCTACCCCTGTTTCTGCACCCGCGCCGACATCGCCCGCGAAATCGCCGCGAGCCTCGCCGCGCCGCATGGCGAGGCGCCCGCCTATCCCGGCACCTGCCGCCGCCTGAGCCCCGCCGCGCGCGCCGCGCGCCTCGGCGAACCGCACGCGCTGCGGCTCGACATGGCCGCCGCCGTCGCGCGCGTCGGGCCGCTCTTTTGGGAGGATGAGTTCGCCGGCACCGTCGCGGCGACGCCCGCGCATCAGGGCGACGTGATCCTCGCGCGCAAGGACGCGCCCGCGAGCTATCACCTCGCCGCCACGCTCGACGACGCCGCGCAAGGCGTGACGCACGTGATCCGGGGCGCCGATCTGTTCGCCGCGACGCATGTCCACCGGCTGCTCCAGGCGCTGCTCGGTCTGCCGACGCCGCTTTACTGCCACCATCCGCTGCTGACCGACGCGGCGGGCCGCCGCCTCGCCAAGCGCGACGGCGCGCCCGCGCTCGCCGACCGGCGCTCGGCGGGCGACGACGGGCGTGCGCTCGCCGACGCCCTGCGCGCGCAAATAGGGCTGGCAAAGTCCGGCCGAGCGCCTATCTTGCCGCCATGATCATTTTCCTGTGGCTCCTGCTGATCGCGGCGATGATCGCGACGCTCGTGATGCTGGTGCGCGGCATCGTCACTTTCCTGCAGACGACCAAGGCCGATCTGGAGGGGACGGGGCCGAGCGTCTCGGCGATGAAGTCGAACCGGATGATGCAGGGCCGCATCTTCTTCCAGGCGATCGCGATCTTGATCGCGACCGTGCTGCTGCTGTTCTTCGGCAAGAGCGGCTGACCCCGGGGTCAGACGCGCTATGGTCAAGCTCAATAAAATCTACACGCGCACCGGCGACGACGGGACGACGGGGCTGGTCGACGGCAGCCGCGCGGCGAAGGATTCGGCCCGGCTTCACGCGATCGGCGAAGTCGACGAGCTCAACGCCGCGATCGGCGTCGCGGTGGTGGCGCTCGGCGACGGGCCGCTGGTCGCGGTGCTGCGGCGGATTCAGAACGATCTGTTCGACCTGGGCGCCGATCTCGCCACGCCGGGCGACGATTTTACGCCCGGCGAAATGACCCTGCGGGTGGTGCCGAGCCAAGTCGCCTGGCTCGAGGAAGCGATCGACACGCTCAACGCCGGCTTGCCGCCGCTCACCAGCTTCATCCTGCCCGGCGGCAGCGCGGGCGCGGCGGCGCTTCACGTCGCGCGCACCGTCGCGCGCCGCGCCGAGCGCGCGGGGGTGGCGGCGGCGCGCGCCGAGCCGATCAACCCGCAGGCCTTGATTTATTTGAACCGATTGTCCGATTATTTGTTCGTCGGTGCGCGCTTCGTGAACGCGGGCGCCGATCCGCTTTGGGTGCCGGGCGGCTCGCGCCAGGGATAAGGCCTGGAATATGCAAGCCAGCGGGTGGCTTGCGGCGGCAGAAGGGAGCGATGTCGATGATCGCCACTGCCGGCAAAACCGCGCTCGACCCGATCGGCGCGCGCTTCGCCCGAGTTCGCGCGTTGAGCGAGGCGCTGGCCGCGCCGCTCTCCGACGCCGACGCGACGGTCCAGTCGATGGACGATGCCTCGCCCGCCAAATGGCATTTGGCGCACACCAGCTGGTTCTTCGAAACCTTCGTCTTGCGTGATTTCGTGCCCGGCCACGCGCCGCATGATCCGCGCTATGCCTTTCTGTTCAACAGCTATTACGAGGCCGAAGGCGCGCGCCACGCCCGCCCCCGGCGCGGCATGATCACGCGGCCGAGCCTCGCCGAGGTGCTCGATTATCGCCGCGCGGTGACCGAGGCGCTGATCGCCGCGCTGCCCGATCTGCCCGCCGAGGCGCGCGCGCTGGTCGCGCTCGGGTGCCATCATGAAGAGCAGCATCAGGAATTGCTGCTGACCGACATTCTCCACCTCTTCGCGCAAAACCCGCTCGAACCCGCGCTGTTCGCCCCCGCGCCCAAAGTGCCGGTCGGGATGCCCGGGCCGATCGGCTGGCGCGAGCATCAAGGCGGCATTGTGGAAATCGGCCATGCGGGCGAGGGCTTCGCCTTCGATGCCGAGGGGCCGCGCCACGCGGTGCTGCTCCGGCCCCATGCGCTCGCCGATCGCACCGTCACCAACGGCGAATGGGCGGCGTTCATCGCCGATGGCGGCTATGCCGAGCCGCGCCATTGGCTGTCGGACGGCTGGGCCTGGGTGAAGGCCAACGCCATCGACGCCCCGCTCTATTGGCGGCAGCAAGACGGCGTGTGGACGCGCTTCGGGCTCGACGGGCGCCGCGCGATCGATCCCGCCGCGCCGGTGACGCACATCAGCTTCTACGAGGCCGATGCCTATGCGAGCTGGGCGGGCGCCCGGCTGCCGAGCGAGGCCGAATGGGAAGCCGCCGCCGACACCCCCGCCGCCGACACCGCCGCCGACGCCGGCAACCAGCTCGACCGCGCCGAAGCGGTCGAGCCGCGCCCGGGTGGCGGCTTTTTCGGCGATGTGTGGGAATGGACCGGCTCGGCCTTCCGCCCCTATCCCGGCTTCCGCGCCGCCGCGGGGGCGGTGGGCGAATACAACGGCAAGTTCATGAGCGGGCAGTTCGTGCTGCGCGGCGGCAGTTGCGCGACCCCGCGCGGCCATGCGCGCGCGAGCTATCGCAATTTCTTCTATCCGCACCAGCGCTGGCAATTCACCGGCGTCCGGCTCGCGCGCGATGTGTAGCGTGCGCTTCATCCCCGGGGTGACGGGTCGCGTGATGGCGCGCTGCGCACATCGCCATTTTACACGGAGGCATTGATGCTCAAGCCCGAGATCGAAGACGGCCAGGCCTCGCTCGCCGATCCGCATTTCCGCGCCGATGTGCTGACCGGCTTCGCGCGCACCCCGCGCGCGATTCCCGCGCGCTGGTTCTACGATCGGCGCGGCTCCGAATTGTTCGAGGCGATCACGCGGCTGCCCGAATATTATCCCACCCGCACCGAAACCGCGATTCTGGAAGCGCAGGGCGGCGCGATCGCGCGCGCGGTGGGGCCGGGCCGCGCGGTGATCGAGTTCGGCTCGGGCTCCTCGACCAAGACCCCGCTGCTGCTGCGCGCGGTGGCGCCCGCGGCCTATGTGCCGATCGACATTTCGGGCGATTTCCTGCGCGAGAGTTCGGCGGCGCTCGCGAGCGCCTTTCCCGGCTTGCCGGTGCTGCCGGTCGAGGCCGATTTCCTGCGCGCGGTGGCGCTTCCCGCCGGCGTCGCGGCGCTGCCCAAGCTCGGTTTCTTCCCCGGCTCGACGATCGGCAATATGGCGCCCGCCGCCTCGGTCGATCTGCTGCGCGCGATGCGGGCGTCGCTCGGCGAGGGCGCGCTGCTGCTGATCGGGATGGACCGGGTGAAATCGCCCGAGGTGCTGGTGCCCGCCTATGACGACGCGCAAGGCGTGACGGCGGCGTTCAATCTGAACCTGCTCGAACGCATCAACCGCGAACTCGCCGGCACGCTGCCGATCGACGCCTTCGCGCACGAAGCGCGCTGGAACGACGCGCGGTCGCGGATCGAAATGCATCTGGTCGCGACGCGTGACATCGCCTTCACGATCGAGGGGCGCCCCTTCGCGATGGCGGCGGGCGAATCGATCCACACCGAGAATAGCCACAAATACGGCCCGCGCGACGCCCGGCCGCTGCTGCGCGCGGGCGGCTGGACCCCGGTCGCCGAATGGACCGACGCCGGGGATTTGTTCGCGGTGATCCTGGCGGAGGCGCAGGCGCCGCGCCTGGCGCCGTGAGGGTGGGCCTGGTTGCAAATCGTCATGCCGGACTTGGTCCGGCATCCACGGTTGCCCCAGGCCGATCGCCGGCAATGCTTGGCGCCACGGTGGACCCCGGGCCAAGCCCGGGGTGACGTTCACGGGCGCATTGACGCCTAGTCGATCGTACCCCGCGTTACCGGCGCGCCCCGCTCAGCGCATCGTCGCGCGGTAGACGGTGATCCAATCGGGCGAGCCCCGGCATTCGTCCATCACCCGCGCCTCGATGCGCGCGAAGCGCGAGCCCGTCCACGCCCAGTCGCCCGATTGGCCGCAATCGCCGATGCCCCGCCCCTTGTTGTAACTCGACAAGCGCCGCGCCTTGGGGTCCCAATCGACGTTGATCAGCAGGCCGTCCTCGGTGTCCCAATCCCCCGCCGCCTTGCGGAGCGTACCGCGATCGTCGGCGAGCAGCACCGCGCTCGCCATGTTATAAGCGCCGCTGTTGCACGGCGCGCTGACCAGGACGACGCTCGTCGCCGCGTCGAGCCGCCAGAGCGTGAGCTCGGGCTTGTTCTCGAGCCCACAGCGCGTATCGATCCCCGCCGCCTTGATCGCGGCGGCGAGCGTCACGCGCGGCGTCGCGGCGCTGGCGGCGGGGCGCGCCGCGACGACCACTGGCAGCGCCGGCGGCGGCGGCACCGCGCTGGC
>LWDI01000041.1 GCA_002083475.1 Proteobacteria bacterium SG_bin5 | reverse complement strand
CGATCGCCGCGGCCTCGGCGGCGACGGTGCCCGCCGCGCTCGCGGCGAGCGTCTGCGCGGCGGGCGGCGGCGGCGCGGTTTCGCCATTCACGCCGGGGCGCGCTTGGGCGGCGAGCGTCGCGCCGAGCGGCAGGACCGGGAGCATCAGCGATACGCGTCGAGCAGCGCGCCGACATAATCGGGCGCGGCGCCGCTCAACTCGGGCGAGGGGCGCGCGACCGGGACGCGCGCGTCGAGCGGGGTGCCATAGACGAACCCCGCGATCGGATAGACGCTCGATCCCAGCCCATCATTGTCGCGGTACCAGACTTTCACCGCGCTCCAGTCATTGTCGCGGGAAACATCGGTGAGCGTCACGTCGCGCTCGGCATGGCCGCGTTCGCCGCCCAGCCGCGACCAATTGGCATGCGTCACCATCACCACGCGCGGCTCGACCAGGCGGCTGACCACCGCGACATGCCCGCGCGGCAGCCGGGCGGTGCGCGCGAAAACGATCACCGCGCCGATCCTCGGCTGAAACCCCCGCGCGTAGCGGCCCTCNNCCCTCGGCCTGATCCCACCAGGTCCAGGCGTCGCCGAACAATCGAATGCCCGAGGCGGCGCGCGCGAAGGGCACGCATTCGCCGACATAATCGAGCAGCCCCGCGCGGACGCTCCCCAACGGGACCGCCACCGCCGCCAGCAAAACTCCGATCAAGGCCTTGCGCATCGCCCGAGCTTAGCCGGGCAGGTGTTCCGATCGCGTCGCGAGCCCTGGTTAAGCCGCCCTTAGCCACAAGGCCGGCTCGGCATCAGCGTCATTGCCCGGCGCGGCCCGGCGCGGCGCCGACCGCCGCGCGCGCGGCCGGGGGCGCCAGCGCGGGAGCGGCACCAGTCGGGCGACGCTCGCCACCGCCACCGCGCCGAGCAAGGCGTCGACGTACAGCGCCACGTCCCACAGCAGCACCAGCCCCATGTCGAGCGGGCCGAGGATCGCGAGCCATTCGCCCGCGACCAGCGCGAACACCGCCACCAGTGCCCAGAAGATCAATTGGCGCCGCGTCACGCGGTTCAGCCGGGCGGCGAGCGGCGCGACGATCAGCGCATGCACGCCGCGCGCCACGGGCAATTGCGGATAGCGCCACAGCAGGAACAACAGCAACGCGCTGAAACCAGTGATCATGGGCGTCTCCCGACCGGCCGTTTCGGGCCAGGCTAACGACGATAGCGCACATCGCGGAGATTAAATGGCACCAATGTTGGCTTAGGTTAACCACAAGCGCGCAAGTTTCGGACAAAAAAGCCGGGGGAGAAAAAATTTCGATGCCAAGCGCGATGGCGGAAGCCGCGATTAGAGAAATTGCCCGCGGCTGCGGCGCGCTGGTGATCGAATGCGCCGAGGTCGGCGGTCATGTCGCCGCCGCCGCCGAGCGCACCAAGGGCACGCTCGCCGGGCTCGCCGATTTCGATCAGGCGGCGGCGGCGCTCAGCCAGCATCGAGGCAGCGTCGGCGCGGCGATCGCCCATGCGCGCCAATCGTCGCACATGATGAAGCAGCGGCTCGATCATTGCCGCGCGACCGTGGTCAATTCGGCCGCCGGCTTCACCCAGCTGAGCGACCTGGTGCTCGATCTCAACCAGCGGATGGAGCGGATCATGATCGCGCTCGATCAGGTGCAGCAGACGACCGGGGTGATCGGCGCGATCGCCAAACAGACCAACATGCTCGCGCTCAACGCCGCGATCGAAGCGTCGCGCGCGGGCGCCGCCGGCCAGGCCTTCGCGGTGGTCGCGACCGAGGTGAAGAAGCTCGCCGCCGACACCCGCCAGGCGACGCTGCGGATCGAGGCGACGATTTCGGCGCTAGCGAGCGAGGGCGCGGCGCTGGGCGCGGCGATCGCGGAAGGCACCGAAAGCGGCGCCCGCGCGCGCCAGGGGCTGGAAGGCATCCACCAGGCGATCGACGAACTCGGCCGCTTCGTTACCCTGATCGACGCGCAGAGCGAAAGCGTCGCGGCGAGCAGCGATCTGATCTATTCGAGCATCGCCACCGCGCAAAACGAACTCGCCGCCGCCGCCGAGGCGACGCGGATCAACCGCGAGACGCTGGGCGAAGTCACCGAGCGGCTGGCGCGGCTGGAGGCGGTGGGCAATCAGATGCTCGATCGGATCACCCAGACGGGTATCGCGACCGATGATGCCGGTCATGTCGCGCTCGGCCGCGAGCATGCCGCCCGGATCATGGCGCGCGTCGAACAGGGGCTCGCGCGCGGCGAGATCGATCTCGCGTCGGTGTTCGACAGCGATTACCGGCCGGTCGCGGGGACCGATCCGGCGCAATTCACCACCCGCTTCAACGGCTTCGCCGATCGCGCGCTGCGCCCGTTGCTCGACGCGGCGACCGCCGCCACGCCGCGCGGGATCGGCTGTGTCGTGCTCGATCGCAACGGCTATCTGCCGACGCATCTGACGCTGCGCTCGCAGCCGCAAGGGGCCGACCCCGAATGGAACAACACTTGGTCGCGCCACCGCCGGATCATCATCGGCCCGTGCGAGCGCCGCGCGATCGAGAGCGACGCGCCGTTCCTGCTCAATTGCTACCGCATGGCGCTCGGCAACAACGAATTCCTGCCGATCAAGAGCGTGTTCGTGCCCTTGGTGTTCGGCGGCCGGCGCTGGGGGGTGTTCGAACTGGCTTATGTCGACGAGATGACCGCCCAGGCCCAAGCGCTGACCGCCGAAGCGCTCGCCCGCACCCGCCGCGCGGCGGCGTGAGCGCGGCGCGCCTAACGATACCGCCGTCGGCCTTTTGGCGTCAGCCCTTGGGCGCCTGGCGCCGCGCCATGAAGGCGAGGCGTTCGAACAGCATCACGTCCTGCTCGTTCTTCAGCAGCGCGCCGTGGAGCGGCGGGATCGCCTTGGTGGGATCGCGGTTTTGCAGCACCTCGAGCGGCATGTCCTCGTGCAGCAACAGCTTGAGCCAATCGAGCAATTCGCCGGTCGAAGGCTTTTTCTTCAGCCCCGGCACCTCGCGCACGTCATAGAAAATATCGAGCGCCTTGCCGACCAGGATCTTCTGGATGCCGGGGAAATGGACGTCGATGATCGCCTGCATCGTCTCGCGATCGGGGAATTTGATGTAGTGGAAGAAGCAGCGGCGCAGGAAAGCGTCGGGCAGTTCCTTCTCGTTGTTGCTGGTGATGACGACGATCGGCCGTTCCTTGGCGCGCACCGTCTGTTTGGTTTCATAGACGTGGAATTCCATGCGATCGAGCTCGTGGAGCAGATCGTTCGGGAATTCGATATCGGCCTTGTCGATCTCGTCGATCAGCAGCACGGGGAGCTGGTCGCTCTCGAAGGCTTCCCATAATTTGCCGCGGCGGATGTAATTGGCGATGTCGTGGACGCGCGGGTCGCCGAGCTGGCCGTCGCGCAGCCGCGCGACCGCGTCGTAATCGTAAAGCCCTTGCTGCGCCTTGGTGGTCGATTTGATGTTCCATTCGATCAGCGGCGCGCCGACCGCCTTGGCGATTTCGTACGCGAGCACCGTTTTGCCCGTGCCCGGCTCGCCCTTCACCAGCAAGGGCCGGCGCAGCGCGACCGCGGCGTTGACCGCGACTTTCAGATCATCGGTCGCGACATAGCTGGCGGTACCTTCGAAACGCTTCATGGCCATCCCCGAATTCGAAAATCGGGTTCGGCATAGCGGGGCGCGGCGGCGCCGCCAAGCCGGGCGTCACCCAGCCGAGCGGCGTCAGGCGCGGTTGCGGGCGGAGGCGCGCGCTTCGAGCAGGCTCCAAAGCCCGCGGTGCTGGGCGAGCACTTGCTGCGCGCCGAACGCCATCGCGCGCTCGACCGCCGGGGTGGTCGCGGCGGCGGCGGCGACGGTCGCGGTCTCGTCGTGGCGCGGCAAGCGACAGCCGGGGCAGGCGAGGCCGAAGCGCTCGGCGGCGATCTCGATGAGCGGGCGCAGCGCGAGCCAATCACCGACCAGCGCGACCGAGGCGCCGAGGGCGACGCCCTGGCGATCAGAGCCGGCCAATGTTTCGAGTGCGTGGCGCTGGGCGAGGATGGTCGCCTCGCTCTCGGCCTGGCCGGGGGTCGAGGGCTGGGGGCCGACCGCCGAGGCGAGCTTGGCGAGCAGCGCGCGCTCTTGCGCGAAGGCGGTGACGGCGCTTTCGAACCAGCCGCTCCACGGCCCCTTGGGGTGGCGGCGCAGCGCGTGATCGAGCAGCCCGGGGTGGCGGCCATGGAGCAGGCACAGCGCATGGACCGCATCGGCGACGTCGCGCGCGAGCGCGGCGCTGCGCGCGAGCGGCGCGAAGGCCGGGTGCGTCGTGCTGCCATCGGCGTCGAGCAGCGTCTGGAGCGTGCCCCAGCCTCCGGTCATTTGCCCCGTGCGTGCCGAAAAACCCGTCATCCCTGCAGCCTTTATCCTGTCGATCCCGCTTGGCCGTGGTTGTCTCCCAAATCTCTATACCGAAGCCCGTAAAGACAGGGTTGAGAGCCACTTAACCTTTCTCATTTCGGCCTTGCGGCGAACCGCTCCGTCGCGGCACAAGATGGCGGCGCAAGTAATTACAGGATTAAGCCGTGAAAAAACGCGCGGTCGCGTTAACTTTTGCCTCGTTGCTCGGCGCGGCGCCGGGGGATGAACTGATGGTGCGCGCCGACGATTGGGTGCCGGCGACGATCGAGGGCCAGCCAGTGCGGTTGCGCGTCGATTCAGCGGGGCTCAGCCGGCTGGTGCTGAGCCTGGCGGCGGTCGAGCGGCTCGACATCAAGCCCGCGCCGCTGTTCGGCAAGGCGAGCCTGCAACTCGCCGGGCGCAAGGCATCGGCCGGCTTCAACCGCCCGCTCGATTTCGCGATCGACGGTCGCGCGACCAAGGGCCGGGGTTTTTGGCTAAAAGCCGCCGATCTGGGCGATGCCGAGGCGCGGATCGGCCCCTGGGGGGTGCCGCAGGCGCGCGTCGTGTTCGCGCTGCCCGGGCCGAGCGACGGCGCGCAAAGCTATCGCTTTCCGCTCGGCGGCGCGTTGAACTCGGTCGCGGTCGCGCTGGTTTCGTTCAACGGCCAGCCCGTGCCGCTGTCGTTCGAGGCAGGGGGCGACCGCGCGCTGCCGCTCGTCTCCGCCGCGCTCGGGGCGATGCTCGCACAGGCCTATGACGGTCATGTCTCGGGCGCGAGTTGGGACGAGCCGATCCTGGTCGGCATCACCCGCCCGGTGCGCTTGCTCACGCTCGCCAAGCCGCTTGAGTTCGGCCCGTTTCGCTTCACCCGGCTCGCGGTGCGCGTGCCCGACCGCGTCGACGCCGCCGGTCGCGGCCCGGCGATCCGCGAGGCGGGCGAGGACGATCCGGAAGAAGTCACTGTTTCGGCGAAAACCAAGGGCAAGCCGATCTTCACGATGCTGGTGCCGGGCAGGGCGCTGCGCGGGTGCGCAAGATTGGGATTTGACAAAGTAACGAAAATGATCGAGTTGAATTGCCGACCGCAGGGCAATTGAGTGTGCGGGCGCGGAGAGCAAGATGCGCTTGATCAAACGCCTCCGTTCCATGTCGAAAAAGCGTCTGGCGCGCGCGACGGCCGCTTTGGTCCCGCTCGTCTTGGTCGGAGCGGCCGCGCCGGAAGAAAGACGGCTTCCGCGCGATGCCCGCGTCAACGTGATCGTCAATGGCGATGTGGTGCGCGCGCAGGTCGTCGCCGGCTTGCCCAATTTGCTGGTGATCGCGCCGAACAGCCGGTTGCGGCTGCGCTTGCGCCAGGAGTTCGACGACGACACGGCTTATCTGCGGATCTTCGGTCGCCGGACCTTGTCTGGCCGGGTGCGCGACGTGAGCTTGTTGGTCGACGATCAGCTACGGCGTTCCGAAGTCTATTGGTTTTCCCGGCCGCTGATCGAGGGGGCGGAGGCGACGCTCGGCCCGCTCATGTTCGTCCAGCCGCGCGTGACCTTTCCGCTCGAAGGGGCCGAGGCCGGCCCGCTTTCGCGCTACCGTTTCAAATTGCTCGGCGGGCCGCGCACGGTCGCGGGCACGATGCTCGACGACCACGGCCAGCCGTTTCTGACCTTGTTCAACCTGGAGCAGCCGCGCGATTATCCGCTCGCCTCGGCGGCGCTCGGCGCGCATCTGGCGCGCCATTATGGCGGCACGCTCAGCGGCCCGAGCTGGGACAGCGAGATCGTGTTCGGCATCAAGCGCCCGGTGCGCTGGTTGACGCTCGCCCGGCCGGTGCGCTTCGGCCCCATCATCCTCTCCAAGCTCGCGGTGCGCGTGCGCGACCGCGTCGATGGCTCGGGAACGGGGGCGGGCCGCATCCGCGAGGCGGACGAGCCGGTCGATCTCGAGGAAGTGACCGTCGAGGCCGGGCGGCGCGGCCCGCGCCCGATCTATTCGCTCAGCCTCCCGCGCGCCTTGCTCGCGCCCTGCGCGCGGCTGACCTTCGACAAGCGCGCGCGCCAGATCGAGCTGGTGTGCCCGGCGGGAACGCGGCTCGCGGCGGGGTGAGCCGCCGCTTGGCCAATCACTGATCGAGGAACGAGCGCATCTTGCGGCTGCGGCTGGGGTGTTTCAGCTTGCGCAGCGCCTTGGCCTCGATCTGGCGGATGCGTTCGCGCGTCACGCTGAACTGCTGGCCGACTTCCTCCAGCGTGTGATCGGTGTTCATCCCGATGCCGAAGCGCATCCGCAGCACGCGCTCCTCGCGCGGGGTGAGGCTCGCGAGCACGCGCGTGACGGTTTCCTTGAGATTCGCCTGGATCGCCGCGTCGACCGGGATCACCGCGTTCTTGTCCTCGATGAAATCGCCCAAATGGCTGTCCTCCTCGTCGCCGATCGGCGTTTCGAGGCTGATCGGCTCCTTCGCGATCTTCATCACCTTGCGCACTTTTTCGAGCGGCATGGATAGGCGCTCGGCGAGCTGCTCCGGCGTCGGCTCATAGCCATGTTCGTGCAGGAATTGGCGGCTGGTGCGCACGAGCTTGTTGATCGTCTCGATCATGTGCACCGGAATGCGAATGGTGCGCGCCTGATCGGCGATCGAGCGGGTGATCGCCTGGCGGATCCACCAAGTCGCATAAGTGCTGAACTTATAGCCGCGGCGATATTCGAACTTGTCGACCGCTTTCATCAGGCCGATATTGCCTTCCTGGATCAAATCCAGGAATTGCAGCCCGCGATTGGTGTATTTCTTCGCGATCGAGATGACGAGGCGCAGATTGGCCTCGACCATTTCCTTCTTGGCGATGCGCGCCTCGCGCTCGCCCTTTTGCACCATGTTGACGATCCGGCGGAACTCGGCGAGGCTCATGCCGGTCGCCTGGGCGATTTCGGCGACCTCGTTGCGGATGCGATCGACGGCGGCGGCTTCGTTCTCGGCGAAGTTGCGCCATTTCTTGTCGAGCTTGACGACGACGCTCAGCCAATTCTCGTCGAGTTCCTGGCCGACATAGCGTTCCAGAAAATCCTTGCGGCTCACCTTGTGCCGCTCGGCGAGGCGCAGCATTTGTCCGCCCAGCGCCGTCAGCCGGCGGTTATAGGCATAGAGCTGGTCGACCAGATATTCGATCTTGGCCTGGTGGAACTGGACGCTTTCGACCTCGGCGGTCAGATCCTCGCGCAGCTTTTGATATTTGCGCTCGTCCGCCGGGGTCAGATCGCCGCCCGCCGCCATCGCGTCGAGCCGCTTCGCCTGCATCTTGGCGAAGTTCTTGTAGATCGCGGTGATGTTGGCGAATTTCTCGAGCGCTTGCGGCTTGAGCTGCTCCTCCATCTGCGCGAGGCTCAGCGTATTGTCTTCCTCGTCTTCCTCGGTCGGGCGCGGGGTGCGGCGCTCGGTCAGCGATTCCTCGTCATCCTCCTCGGCGACGACTTCCTCGACATCCTCTTCTTCCTTGAAGCTCGGGCCGGCGCTGCGCTCGCTGATCTCGCCATCGGCGGCGGCTTCCTCCAGGCTTTCGAGCGCCGGGTCCTTGGAGAGCATCGCTTCCAGATCGAGGATTTCGCGCAGCTGCATCGTGCCGGCGTTGAGCTGGCTCGACCAATCGATGATCGCGTTGAAGGTGATCGGGCTCTCGCACAGCCCCAGGATCATCGTATCGCGCCCCGCCTCGATCCGCTTGGCGATGGCGATCTCGCCCTCGCGGCTCAAGAGTTCGACCGCGCCCATCTCGCGCAGATACATGCGCACCGGATCGTCGGTGCGATCGACGGTTTCCTTTTTCTTCGTCTCGAAAGCCGGCGCGCTGCCGTCGCCGGGATCGGCCGAATCGATTTCTTCCTCGGGCTGTTCCTCGGCCTCGGCGTCCTCGCCCGCGTCTTCGTTCTCGACGATGTTGACGCCCATTTCGTTGAGCGCCGACATGATGTCTTCGAGCTGATCGGACGACATCTGCTCCTGCGGCAGGGCTTCGTTCAGCTCGTCATAAGTGATATAGCCGCGCTTGTTCGCGCGGGCGATCAATTTCTTGACGGATGCATCGTTCAGGTCAATGAGCGGCGCGTCCCCCGTTTCGATCGTCTCTTCCGCGCTCGTATTTGCCTTCGCCATACTCAACCCAACTCCGATTCGCCCCCGGCGTTTCCCGCTAGATAAGCCCGTTCGTAGAGCTCTCTAACCTTCAGCCGCAACGCCGCGCGCCGCCCCTCCATTTCGTCGTAGGCCGCGAGGCTGTGATTGTCATTCACCGCTTTGTCCAGGTCTCTCAACTCAGCCAGCAGCTCCTGCTCGTCCATGAGGATTTCGATGAGCGTACCGATGAGCCGGATGCCCTCCGCAGGCCGCAAATGCCATCGGAACCGCAGGTCTTTCTGCAAGTCGATGCGGGTTTGCGGCTTTAGGCGGTGCGCCTCTAATATGGACCGTATGGCATCCTCATCAAGGGTGGGCCGAGTGATCACGGCCTCGACAAGCGCCTCTCGCCAGCGCAGCAGGTCCGAGCCATTGGAGTCGTCAATTTGCAAAGCGCCCACCGGCTCGATGACCTCAGATAGAACCTGAGGAAATCGCGAAAGCCCATACAGCGCGGAACGCGTGTATTGTTGATAAAGCTCACGACGGCCGTGAGGTCCGGTGTTGATAATCGCGTGACCAATCGTAAGTCGGTCCTTGCGTTTCCAGCCAAACTCATCGAAAAATATGTCATTGAAGGAACGGCGATATTCCTGTTGAACTAGTTGATTCTCGATCTGCTCGGCAAGTTGTAAAAGATTATTGCGCAGGCTCGCTCGACCCTCGGGGGTATCAGTCCGCGTTTGACCGCGCTCATTTTCATAAAGAACGCGGATCAACGGGCGCCGGGTCGCGATCGCGGCCGAAAAAGCCTCCGCCCCGCCCTCGCGAACCAAATCGTCGGGGTCTTTTCCCTGTGGCAATGTCGCGAAGGCGAGTGACTTGCCGGGGGCTAGCTTGGGAACTGCCCGTTTGGCAGCGCGAATGGCCGCCCTCTGTCCCGCCGTATCTCCATCGAGGCAGATTAGCGGTACATCGACATAGCGCCACAGTAGATCAAGCTGCGCCTCAGTAAGTGCGGTCCCCAATGGCGCAACGGCCTGAGGAATTCCTGCTTGCGCCAGGGCAATCACGTCCATGTAGCCCTCGACGACGATCAGGTCGCCAATCTTACGGGCTATCTGTGCTGCCCGATCCAAGTTGAAGAGGGTGCGACCCTTGTCGAACAGCGGTGTGTCTGGCGAATTTAGGTACTTTGGCTCACCAGCGCCGATCACACGACCGCCAAATGCAATGACCCGGCCACGTACGTCACGGATTGGAATCATCAGGCGACCGCGAAACCGGTCATATGGCTCCTTTTCTTCGACCTGGATCAGCATGCCCGCTTCGATCAAAAGCGAATCACCATAATCCTTGAGTGCGGCACGCAGGCGCCCCCGCGCGTCAGGGGCAAAGCCAATGCCGAAGCTCCGCACGATCTCAGCGCCAATTCCCCGCCGCTCAAGTAGGGAGCGCGCTTCGCTACCCTCAATGCCGTTGAGCTGCTCGGCAAACCAGCGTGCCGTATCTTCCATGGCTTCGTTCAGCCCCTTGGCCCGTTCGGCCCGGGCGGCCGCGCGTGGATCGGGAGCAGGGAGGTCGAGCCCGGCGGCGGCGGCGAGCTCCTTCACCGCGTCCATGAACGGCAGCCCGCGCTGGTCGGTCAGCCAGCGGATGGCGTCGCCATGGGCGGAGCAGCCGAAACAGTGGTAAAAGCCCTTTTCGTCGTTGACGTAGAAGCTGGGCGTCTTTTCCTGGTGGAAGGGGCAGCAGCCTTTCAATTCTCGCCCTGCACGCGTAAGCTTCACGGCCTTGCCGACGAGCGCTGAAAGCGTGGTACGCGCGCGCAGCTCGTCCAGAAACTGGGGTGAAAGGGACACTGCTCAGTTCAACTTGCTAGCGGGCCTAGCCCGGCAGGTTAGCACCACACACGGGTCACGTCTTTAAAAAAACCTAGAGCGGTTACAGTGGTTTATCCGTTGGCGCGCTGTTGGCCCGGAGGTGCGCAGGATATATCTGCTCACCCCGCCAGCGCTTCCTTCACCAAGCCGCTCGCCTGGCTCATGTCGAGCTGGGCGCCGTGGCGCGCTTTCAGCTCGGCCATCAGCCGGCCCATGTCCTTCATCCCCTCGGCGCCGATCTCGGCCTTGATCGTGGCGATCGCCGCGCGCGTTTCGTCGGCGCTCAGCATTTGCGGCAGGAAGCGTTCGATCACCGCGACTTCGGCGGCTTCGGCGTCGGCGAGTTCGGGGCGGCCGCCGGCTTGATACATTTCGATCGATTCGCGCCGCTTCTTGACCATCTTTTGCAAGACCTCGACCACCAGCACATCGTCGTCGGCGGGCGCGCCGCCGGTGCGCGCGTCGATGTCGCGGTTCTTGATCTCGCTTTGGATCAAGCGGATCGCCGCCGTGGTCGCCTTGTCGCCGCCCTTCATCGCCGCCACCAGCGCCGCCTTGATCTCGTCGCGAATCATGCCCCGTTCCTTTTGCGTGTGAATCGCAAGCCTAGCGCCGCAGCGCCCGGTTTAACAGATTGACGCCCCGCTCCGGGGGAATTAGCGACGGACCCTTAGCGACATCGTTACCCCCAAAGGAGTGCCCGCCCGCATGGCCGACGCCAAACCCCTTGCCGCGACCCTAGCACCCGCGACCCCGCCCGAGGGCGCGACCGGCGTGCTCGTGCTCGCCGATGGCAGCGTGCTCTGGGGTCATGGCTTCGGCGCGCAAGGGGAAGCGGTGGGCGAAGTGTGTTTCCACACCGCGATGACGGGCTATCAGGAAATCATGACCGACCCGAGCTTCGCCGGGCAGATCATCACTTTCACTTTTCCACACATCGGCAATGTCGGCGCCAATCCCGAGGATATCGAGGCCGACGCGCCGCACGCGCTCGGCATGATCGTGCGCGAGGCCGTCACCGAGCCGAGCAATTTCCGCTCGGTCGAGCGGCTGGACCTGTGGATGGAAAAACATGGCCGCATCGGTCTCGCCGGCATCGACACGCGCGCGCTGACCAAGCGCATCCGCGCGGGCGGGGCGCCCAACGGGGTGATCGCGCATAGCCGCACGGGCGTTTTCGACCTGCCCGCGCTGCTCGCCATGGCGCGCGGCTGGCCGGGGCTCGAAGGGATGGACCTCGCCAAGGACGTCTCGTGCGAGGCGCATTATGGCTGGCGGGGCGGCATCTGGCGGCTGGGCGCGGGCTATGACGATATGGACAAGCCCCTCCCCTTCAGGGGAGGGGTTGGGGGTGGGGGCGGCGTCGCAAGCATGGCGCCCGGTTCTGACAGCCCCCACCCCAACCCCTCCCCTGAAGGGGAGGGGCTGAGCCGCCCGCATGTCGTCGCGATCGATTATGGCTCCAAGCGCAACATCTTCCGCAATTTGGTCCGCGCCGGCGCGCGCGTGACGGTGTTGCCCGCGACCGCGAGCTTTGCCGATGTGATGGCGCTCGAGCCCGACGGCTTCTTCCTCTCGAACGGCCCCGGCGACCCGGCGGCGACCGCCGAATATGCCGTGCCGGTGATCCGCCAGATGCTGGAGACCGGCAAGCCGCTGTTCGGCATTTGCCTCGGCCACCAATTGCTCGGCCTCGCGGTCGGCGCGCGGACGACCAAGATGTTCCAGGGGCACCGCGGCGCCAACCACCCGGTCAAGCGGCTGGCGGACGGGGTGGTCGAGATCACCAGCATGAACCACGGCTTCGCGGTGGAGCGCGAGTCGCTGCCGCAAGGGGTGCGCGAGACGCATGTGTCGCTGTTCGACGGGAGCAATGCGGGGCTGGAACTGACCGACAAACCCGCGTTCAGCGTGCAATATCACCCCGAGGCGAGCCCAGGGCCGCAAGATAGCTTGTATTTGTTCGAGCGGTTCGTGGGGATGATGGGGTGAGGTCCGTGAACGAGGTAGAGAGAGCGGAATATGCCACCCTATTTGCTCTGTTTATCGATTATCACGTAGATCCTCATACGTACCGTGACCTCAAAGATTTGTATCGGGATTATTACCTGAAATTTCCCGAACAATGGTTGGAGTCGACCGTTACAGATTGGGAAGACCAGGGTTTTGTTGATGTTTCGCGAACCCACTCCGGTACGTCAGCTCTCATTAATCGCGCTCGTTACACTTCGGTTCTCAAGAAGATCCTTTCGTGGCTTGGCGGTAATTCGCTCTCCGTTGACGCTCGGAAGGAAGAAATATTAAGCGACGCTATCCCCAACAGTGACGTTCCTATGCGGAATGGCTGGAAGTGGTTTACCTATCAGAACGATGGTCTTGCCGCTGCGAGTGAGTCGGTTGTGGAGGTACCAGCTGCCAACCGTCTCGTTCCCATCAACCATAATCTTCCTGAGTACGTGGAGATTAAGGCCGGACTTGCAGAAGTCTACGAGGCAGTTCGTTCCGCGAACGATCTCGAAAATAGAGATAGCATTCTTCCTAGCCTAGATGCCGCAAATAAACTTTGGGAGGCTGTAGAGCTCCGAGCCATACAGGTCAAAATCGGCATCGTTATGGCGGTTGAAGATGCCTATCAAGCGCTTACTGGTACCGCCAAGGCAGTAGCCACCGGACTACTAATTGACTCAATCAAGTCGTTTGTGAAGGCTAAGGCCGGTATCGATTTGGATCATTTGTAATGCTTAAAGTCGAAAAATGTCACACCATCGTAAGGATCTATACTGATCCTGTGGTCATCAACAACGCGAGCGCTATCGATCATTTGAGCGCTCAGCGCATCAACCTGCCCAAGGATCGATCAATTCGACCCCCGTCCACTCAAAATCCCGCACGTTGCGCGTTGCGATCGAGCAACCGCGCGCCACTGCCTGCGCGGCGAGTTGCATATCGATCACTTGGGGTATCCGCGCTCTCGCGGCCGGGAGCGCTGCGATCCGCCCATAGGCCGCTGCATCCTCCTTATCGAATTCCAAAGTCCGACTCCAATAGCGTGATTCGAGCCCGTCGAGCCAGCGCCTCAGCGCGGTGCGCTTATGTTCGGTCGTCGCAACCGCAATGCCGTAATGAATTTCGGCGATCACCAGCGTGGACAGAGCCAGCTCGGCGTCATTCGCTTCGAGCCACGCCAACACCACCTCGTCGCCTGGAGATTTGACTTGCTCGCTCCAAACATTCGTATCGACCAGGATCAAAGCTGGGGGTCCTCGAGCGGGGCGCCGCTGCGGGGCGGCAGGTCGATCCCGACGCCATCGGCCAGCCGGCGCAATTCCGCCATCGCGTCCTTGGGTGACATATATCGGATCTCGGCGAATTTCCCGACGTCGAACACGCCCTCACCGGCGCCATTGGCGAGCCGCACCAGTTCATGCACCCAATCCTCGGCGCTGGGCTGCGGTCGAAAGGGTGCGGCGCCTTCCGCAACGCGGCTGGGCGACACGTCCTCATCGGCGGCGTTGACGATCAATTGCCGCAAATGGTCTTCCATCGAGCGGCCATGCGCGGCAGCGACACGCCGGAAACGCGCCTTGGCTTCCTCGGGAATGTTCCGAACCGTCAAGCTCGCCATCGCTCCACTCCTGTGATTGCAATGCAATCATTGTATGCATTCCTTAGGTAGGAAACAATGCCCAAACGCACCGACATCTCCTCCATCCTCGTCATCGGCGCCGGACCCATCGTCATCGGCCAGGCGTGCGAGTTCGATTATTCGGGCACGCAGGCGATCAAGGCCTTGAAGGAAGAGGGCTATCGCATCGTCCTGGTCAATTCGAACCCGGCGACGATCATGACCGATCCCGAACTCGCCGATGCGACCTATGTCGAGCCGATCACCCCGGCGGTGGTCGCGAAAATCATCGAGGCCGAGCGGCCCGACGCGGTGCTCCCCACGATGGGCGGGCAGACCGCGCTCAACACCGCGCTCGCGCTCTTCCGCGACGGCACGCTCGATAAATTCGGCGTCAAGATGATCGGCGCCGATGCGGAAGCCATCGACAAGGCCGAGGATCGCCAGAAATTCCGCCAGGCGATGGACAAGATCGGGCTCGAATCCGCGCGCTCGGCGATCGCGCACAGCCTGGAGGAGGCCTTTGCGGGGCTCGACAAAGTGGGCCTGCCCGCGATCATCCGCCCCAGCTTCACGCTCGGCGGCACCGGCGGCGGCGTCGCTTATAATCGCGAGGAATTCGAGGAGATCGTCAAGAAGGGCCTCGACGCGAGCCCGACCAACGAAGTGCTGATCGAGGAATCGCTGCTCGGCTGGAAGGAATATGAGATGGAGGTGGTCCGCGACCGTGCGGACAATGCCATCATCATCTGTTCGATCGAGAACGTCGATCCGATGGGGGTGCATACCGGCGACAGCATCACCGTCGCCCCCGCGCTGACGCTCACCGACAAGGAATATCAGGTGATGCGCAACGCCAGCATCGCGGTGCTGCGCGAGATCGGAGTCGAGACGGGGGGCTCGAACGTGCAGTTCGCGGTCAATCCCAAGGATGGCCGGCTGATCGTGATCGAGATGAACCCGCGCGTCAGCCGCTCCTCGGCGCTCGCCTCCAAGGCGACGGGCTTTCCGATCGCCAAGGTCGCGGCCAAGCTGGCGGTGGGCTATACGCTCGACGAAATCATGAACGACATCACCGGCGCGACCCCGGCCTCGTTCGAGCCGACGATCGATTATATCGTCACCAAAATCCCGCGTTTCGCTTTCGAGAAGTTCAAGGGCGCCGAGCCTTTGCTCTCCACCGCGATGAAATCGGTGGGCGAGGTGATGGCGATCGGCCGCAACATCCATGAATCGATGCAAAAGGCGCTGCGCGGGCTGGAAACGGGGCTGTCGGGCTTCAACCAAGTCGATGCGCTGGTCGGCGCGAGCCGGGCGGAAATCGAAGCGGCGCTCGCCCGCGCGACTCCGGATCGGCTGCTCGTCGCGGCGCAAGCGCTGCGCGAGGGCTTCACCGTCGCCGAGGTGCACGCGATCGCCAAATACGATCCCTGGTTCCTGGAGCGGATCGCCGAAATCGTCGCGGCGGAAAACGACGTCATCGCGAACGGCTTGCCGCGCGACGCCGAAGGGATGCGCCGGCTGAAGGCGATGGGCTTTTCCGACAAGCGCCTGGCCTGGCTCGCGCTGAAGTCGGTGAATATTCGCGGCGGCATGGCGCGCGGCATCGCGCGCTCGGGCGGGCTGGTGCATGAGGCGGTGAAAGCGCTCGCCGGCGGCGTCACCGAGGCCGAAGTGCGCGCGCTGCGCCACAAGCTCGGCGTGCGCCCGGTGTTCAAGCGGATCGACACCTGCGCCGCCGAGTTCGACGCCAAGACGCCGTACATGTATTCGACCTATGAAGCCCCGAGCTTCGGCGCGCCCGAAAACGAGAGCGAACCTAGCGACCGGCGCAAGATCGTGATCCTGGGCGGCGGGCCGAACCGGATCGGGCAGGGGATCGAATTCGATTATTGCTGCTGCCACGCCTGTTTCGCGCTCGCCGACGCCGGGTTCGAGACGATCATGGTCAATTGCAACCCCGAGACGGTCTCGACCGATTACGACACCTCCGACCGGCTCTATTTCGAGCCGCTGACCGCCGAGGACGTGCTCGAAATCCTCGAGATCGAGAAATCGCGCGGCGAATTGGTGGGCGTGATCGTGCAGTTCGGCGGGCAGACGCCGCTCAATTTGGCGCAGGCGCTTGAGGACGCGGGCATCCCGATCCTGGGCACCAGCCCCGATGCGATCGACTTGGCCGAGGATCGCGAGCGGTTCGCCGCGCTCGTCGCCAAGCTGGGGCTGCGCCAGCCGGCGAACGGCATTGCGCGCAGCCGCGACGAGGCAGCGGCGGTCGCGGGGCGGATCGGCTATCCGGTGCTGATGCGCCCCAGCTATGTGCTCGGCGGGCGCGCGATGGAGATCGTCGATTCGCTCACCCAGCTCGACGATTATATTCAGACGGCGGTGCAAGTATCGGGCGACTCGCCGGTCTTGATCGACCAATATCTGCGCGACGCGATCGAAGTCGATGTCGACGCCATCAGTGATGGCGAGCAGGTGGTCGTCGCCGGCATCTTGCAGCACATCGAGGAAGCGGGCGTCCATTCGGGCGATAGCGCTTGCTCGATCCCGCCCTATTCGCTCCCCGCCGAGATCGTCGACGAGATCGAGCGCCAGACCAAGGCGCTCGCCAAGGCGCTGTCGGTGAAGGGCCTGATGAACATCCAATTCGCGGTGAAGGACGGCCTCGTCTATCTGATCGAGGTCAATCCGCGCGCGAGCCGCACCGTGCCCTTCGTCGCCAAGGCGATCGGCACGCCCATCGCCAAGCTCGCCGCGCGGGTGATGGCGGGGGAGAAGCTCGCGCAGCTGCCCGCGATCGATCGCACGATCGATTATTATGCGGTGAAGGAAGCCGTATTCCCCTTCAACCGCTTTCCCGGGATCGACCCGGTGCTCTCGCCCGAGATGAAATCCACCGGCGAAGTGATGGGAATCGCCCCCGATTTCGCGACCGCTTTCGGCAAGGCGCAATTGGGCGCGGGCACGGTGTTGCCGAGCGGGGGCACGGTGTTCGTCTCGGTCAAGGATAGCGACAAGCCGGTGATCGTCCCCGCGATCCGCACGCTGATCGAGCTCGGCTTCCGGATCGTCGCGACCGGCGGCACCGCCGGCTTCCTGGAGCAACAGGGCCTGGCGGTCGAACGCGTGAACAAAGTGGGGCAGGGGCGGCCGCACATCGTCGACCGCATCAAGGACGGCGAGATCGCGCTCATCTTCAACACCACCGAAGGCTATCAGTCGCTGAAGGAATCGAAATCGATCCGCGCCTCGGCGCTCGCGCAACGGCTGCCCTATTTCACCACCGCCCCGGCGAGCGTGGAAGCAGCACAGGCCATCGCGGCGCTCGCGCGGCGCCCGCTTGAAGTCAAACCGCTCCAGGCCTATTATGGCCGTTCGCACATTTAATCCCGAAAGATTGGCGATGGTGCGGGCGGGTCGTCACGGCTCGCTTGGGGTTCAGGCTTTAAAGGACGCTGAGGATGGCGACGGTCGAGAAAATGCCGATGTTGGCGGAAGGCTATGACAAGCTGACCGCCGAACTCAAACGGCTGAAGGAAGAGCGGCCGCTCATCGTCGACGCGATCGAAGAAGCGCGCGCGCATGGCGATTTGTCCGAAAACGCCGAATATCACGCCGCCAAGGAACGCCAGGGCCAGATCGAGGCGCAGATCGCCGACATCGAGGACAAGCTGAGCCGCGCCCAGGTGATCGACCCGACGACGCTCTCGGGCGACAAGGTGGTGTTCGGCGCGACGGTGACCTTGCTCGACGAGGATGACAAGCCGGTGCGCTATCAGATCGTCGGCCAGACCGAGGCCGATGCGAGCGCCGGGCGGATCAGCTATAATTCGCCGCTCGGCCGCGCGCTCATCGGGCGCCGGATCGAGGACGAGGTCGAAGTGACCGTGCCCTCGGGCGATCGCTATTATCTCATCTCGAAGATCGAGTTCATCTGAGCCGGGGGCGCCGCCGATTGCGCCCCTGCCTCGCGCGCTTATCTTAGCGCGTGATGACACCGCGCCCCGGCCTCCCCATTCCCGCGACCGCCACCAATATCATCGCGGTCGCGACCGTCGCGATATCCGCGCTGCTGATCCTGACGAACGCCGTTGGCGCGGCGGGAGTCGCGCTGGGGTTCGTGCCGCAAGCAGTGACTCAGCCGGTGCAGGCGCCGCCCGGGCTGTTCCTGCTCCCCGTCTGGCTCACCCCGCTCAGCGCGACCTTGGTCCACGCCGGCTGGACGCATCTGCTGCTCAATCTGGTGATGTTGGTTTACTGCGGCCAGCAGGTCGAACGCGCGATCGGGCCGCGGCTGCTCGCGTTGCTTTATGTGGGAGGCGCTTATGCGGCGGCGCTCGGGCAATGGGCGCTCGGCCCCACGAGCCTTACGCCGACGATCGGCGCGAGCGGCGCGGCTTCCGCGCTGATCGCGGCTTATTCGCTTTTCTATGCCGAGCGCCCGGTGCCGGCGATCGGGCCGATCCCGTCGCGCGTGGTGCGCATCGCTTGGCTCGCCGCCGCTTGGATCGGCATCCAGACGCTCTATGGCTTCGCCGCCGGAATCGGTGGCAGTTCGATCGCGATCGGCGCGCATATCGGCGGCTTCGTCGCTGGGCTGTTGCTCGCGCGGCCGCTGTTGATGTGGCGCTACCGCCGCGCCTGAGGGGCGGGGCCGAAGAGGAAGATTAGCGCCGCGGGCAGCCGCGCGCCCCAGGCCGCCTCGTTATGATGCGCGCCGGCGCCGACCGAGAGTTTCACCGCGCTCGGGATCATGCTCGCCGAGAGCAACACCGCGAGCCGCCGCGCGCCCGCGACCGCGCCGGCATTGATGCGCGCGGCCCAGGCGCGCCGGTCGGCGGGCGCATCGGCCGGCACCGCGATTTCGGCGTCGCCGATGCCGATGAACAGCCGAGCGGGCAACGTCACGCTGTCCGCCGCGTCGCGCAGCAACTGGCCGTTGCCGACCTGGAGCGAGGGGCTTTCGATCAGCGCGCGGCCGAACAGATCGGGATTGGTGCGCACGACATGGAGCGTCGCGATCCCGCCATAAGAGGAGCCGCCGAGCCCGCGTTCGGCGCGATCCTCACTCACATGGTAACGCCGGGCAATCAGCGGGAGCACTTCCTCGCGCAGCATCCGGGCAAGCTTCTCGCCTTCCACCTGCCGCGCGTCGGGGTCGAACGGATCGGGATAGGGGAGATATTCGCGCGCGCGGGCGGCGCCGCCATTGTCGATCCCCACGATGACCATCGGCGCGATCTTGCCCGCGGCGATCAGCCGGGTCGCGACTTCGTCGGCGGTCCATTCCTGGCCGCCATAGCCGGTGCAGCGATCGAACAGATTCTGCCCGTCGAACAGATAGAGCACCGGATAGGCTTTGGCCGCCTTGGCGTCGTACCCCGGCGGCAGCCAGATGCGCAGCTGGCGCGCGCCGGGAAATAGCTTGCTCTCGAAGTCGATCAGCTCGAGCCGGCCCTCGACGCTCGGCGTGCAAGCGGGGGCATTTTGCGCGAGCGCGGCCGGCGCCATCAAGGTCAACAGCGCGGCGGCGATCGGTTTCAGCATGGCTCTCTCCCCTTTTGGGGCAGGCTTAGCCCAACCAGGTGCGGACGCATTAGTGTATTAGGGTGGTGTAGCAGTCGGGCGCGCTCAGCTCTGGGGCACGCGCGCGATCAGATCGGGTTCGAGCAGCCGGTGGAGATGGACGACGACGAATTTCATCTCGGCATCGTCGACCGTGCGTTGGGCTGCCGCGCGCCAGGCTTTTTCGGCGCTCGCATAATCGGGGAAGATCCCGACGATCTCGATCGAGCCGAGATCGTCGAAATCGAGCGTCTGCGGGTCGCGCACGCGCCCGCCGAAGACCAGATGGAGCTTGCTCATGGCTTTCCTCGAAGGAAGGGAAAGCCCGGCGATAGCGGCTCAATCCTGATCTTTGAAGCCCTGGCGCGCGCCGTCGCGGCCGGCTTGCGCGGCGGCGGTGCCCGCGCTCTTGGCCGCGCTCACCACTTGCTCGAACAGCTTCTTGGCCTGGTCGCGCGCGGCATCACGGCTGATGCCGTGATTGGCGAGTTCGGCAACGCCCGCATCGCGCGCGGCGCGGGCGGCAAGCGCCGCGCCTTCCTTCACCCGCCGGCCGACGGGGCCGAGCACGCGCGCTTCGCGCTCGGTACGCGGCAGCAGCGCGCCGGCGAGCACGCCGATCGCGAGCCCGCCCGCGATCACCGCGAGCGGCGCGTCCTCGATCGTGTCGGCGGTGCGGCGCGCGACCGCCGAGGCGCTTTCCTTCACCGCGCCGGCGGCGTTGGCCGCGCCGTCCTTCACCGCGGCGACGGCGGTGGAAGCGCTGTCCTTGACCGCGGCGACCGCGCTCGTCGCGCCGCCCTTCACCGTTTCGACCGCCTGCGTGGCGGTGCCGAGCGTGCCCTGGGTTTCGGTCGCGGTCGCGCCATTGTCATTGTGCGTGTCGGTCATCTTCTCGTCCTTCCGATGAAGCCTTGGAGCGGCGCGCGTCGCGCGCGCGCCAGAATAACAAGCCGAGCGCCAATCCGGCGATCCCGCCGACGAGCGCCGGGCGCCGCCGCGCGGTTTCGAGCGACGTCATGCCGAGCTTGAGCGCGCCCTGCCGCGCGCTGTCGGCGGCGTCCTCGGCGAGCGCCTTGGGGGTGAGGCGCGCGCGGAGTTGGGCGATCGTATCCTGCAGCCGTGCGCGCGCGCGCGCGGCCTCGGCCTTGGCGACGAGCACGTCGCGCTCGGTGTCGGTCATGGCACCGCCTCCGCGCTCAAGGCCTTGCGCAAAGCGCCGGCACCGATCGCGCCGAGCAGCCCCGCGATCAGCAAGGTCGCGCCCACCACCGCGAGCGTCGCCCAGCCCGGGCCGATCAGCGTCGCGAGCGTCGCGATCAGCCCGACGAGCAACGCGATCAACGCGCCGATCGCGAGCAGCGCCGCCGCCGCGAGCAGGATCGCCGCGGTGCGCAGCAAGGCCGCGCGCCCCGCGACGCGCGCGCGCACCAGCCGCAGCTCGGCGCGCGCATAGCTCATCCCCTCGGTGCGAAGCCGCGAGAAGAGCGCGCCGATGCTTTCCTCGCTCCCCCCAGCCATGAGCGTCAGGCGCCGGTGGGGGCGTCGTCGTCGCGCGCCGGTTCGGTCGCGCTATCGACGCCCGCCTTGACGACGCGCGCGATCACGAAGCCGAGCGCGGCGGCGATCCCGATCGCGACGGCGGGCGATTTGCGCACGAATTCCTGCGCGTCGCCGATCAGCTCGTCGATGTCCTTGGCCTTGAGCTCTTCGGAAAAATTGCCCAGGCCCTGCGCCGCCGAGCGCGCATATTGGCCATATTGGCCGCCCAGCTTCTGCTCGACGGTGGCGGCGGCGTCTTCCATCAGCCGCGCGACCTCGCCGAGCGCGTCGCCCGCGCGCGCCTTGCCGGTGTCGGCGAATTGGCGCGCCTTGTCGCCCGCTTGGCGCGCGAACTGGCCGGCCTGTTCCTTGAAATTGCCGCCCGCGCCGGCGCCCGTGGCGCCCTCCGTGTCGCCGCCGAGCCCTTCGGTGCCGAAGCCTTCGCTGCCCGCCGCCGCGCCGCCCGTGGCGCCGGCTTGGGCGCCGCCCTCGGCGCCGGTCGCGCCGTGCGGCGTCGACCCGATTTCAGTACCCGTCTGAGGTTGATCGGCCATGGTGATGCCCTTTCCCGGTGAATGCGCGCTCAACGACCCTGCGGCGCGAGCGTTCCCGCCCGCGCGAATTGCGGGGGCGACGGGGAGCCGCTAACAGGCGCCGCGAACGCGCCGCGTCGAAAACGAATTTAGGGAGACCATGCCATGACCGCAATCATCGACATTCACGGCCGCCAAATTCTCGATAGTCGCGGCAACCCCACGGTCGAAGTCGATGTGTTGCTCGACGATGGCAGTTTCGGCCGCGCCGCGGTGCCCTCGGGCGCCTCGACCGGCGCGCACGAGGCGGTCGAGCGGCGCGATGGCGATCCCGCGCTGTGGCTCGGCAAGGGCGTGCAGGGCGCGGTCGACGCGGTCAATGCCGATATCGCCGAGGCGCTGCTCGGCATGGAGGCCGAGGATCAGGCCGATATCGACGCGATGCTCATCGAGCTCGACGGCACGCCCAACAAGAGCCGGCTCGGCGCCAACGCGATCCTGGGGGTGAGTCTCGCGGTCGCCAAAGCGGCGGCCGAGGCGCGGGGGCTACCGCTCTATCGCTATATCGGCGGCGTGAGCGCGCATCTGCTGCCGGTGCCGATGATGAACATCATCAATGGCGGCCAGCACGCCGATAATCCGATCGATTTCCAGGAATTCATGATAGTGCCCGTGGGCGCGGATTCGCTTTACGACGCGGTGCGCTGTGGGGCGGAGATTTTCCATACGCTGAAGAAGGCGCTCCACGCGCAGGGCCTGGCGACGGCGGTCGGCGACGAGGGCGGCTTCGCGCCCAATCTCGCCTCGACCAGCGACGCGCTCGATTTCATCATGAAGGCGATCGAGAGCGCGGGCTATACGCCGGGCGACGATGTGATGCTCGCGCTCGATTGCGCGGCGACCGAATTCTTCAAGGATGGCGCTTATCATATCGCGGGCGAGGGCAAGCTGCTCGAGCCCGGCGCGATGGCCGAGTATCTCGCCGATCTCGCCCGCCGCTACCCGATCTTTTCGATCGAGGACGGGATGAGCGAGGATGATTTCGAGGGCTGGAAGACGCTCACCGACCTGATCGGCGACGAGGTGCAATTGGTCGGCGACGATCTGTTCGTCACCAACCCGGCGCGGCTGGCGCAAGGCATCGAGCAGGGCCTGGCCAATTCGCTGCTGGTGAAGGTCAACCAGATCGGCACGCTCTCGGAAACGCTCGCCGCCGTCGCGCTCGCGCAGCGCAACCGCTATACGGCGGTGATGTCGCACCGTTCGGGCGAGACCGAGGACGCGACGATCGCCGATCTCGCGGTCGCGACCAATTGCGGGCAGATCAAGACCGGCTCGCTCGCGCGATCGGACCGGCTCGCCAAATATAATCAGCTGATCCGGATCGAGGAGGAGCTGGGCGATATGGCGCGCTATGCCGGGCGCGACGTGTTGAAGCGGTGAATTGAAGCGGTGAAAAGATCCTCCCCGTTTACGGGGAGGTGGCGCGCCGAAGGCGCGGCGGAGGGGGCGGGCTATCGAGTACGGCAGGTGGCAAATTGCGCCGCCCCCTCCACCATTCGCTCGCGCGAATGGTCCCCCTCCCCGTGAACGGGGAGGAACTCCCGCAACACCAACCCCGTAGAATCCCCTTGATTTCACGGCATGCTTCGCTTGACCGCCGAGTCGCGCTCGGGCAAAATAAGTTCATGACGTCATCCCCCCGCCTTGCCGCGATCCTGCGTCGCGCCGGCGCGCCCGCGCTGGCGCTGGGGGTGATCGCCTTTTTCGCCGGTTATGCGCTGGTCGGGGCGAATGGCGTCTTCGCTTATGGCGATTACAAGCGCCAGCTCGTCAAGCGCGAGAAGATTCTGAAGCTACTAGAACATCGCCGCATGGTGCTCCAGAATCGCGTCGCGCTGCTCGATCCGCGCCACGCCAATCCCGACATGGTCGACGAGCAAGTCCGCCGCCAGCTGAACCTCGCCCATCCCGACGAAGTGATCGTCCCGCTGCGCTAAATCGCATCTGGGGGGAGATTGCGTCGCGCCGCTGCTTGCGCCTATAGGCCAAGTCCTTCCATCCCCAGGAAAGGCTGATCGTGGCCAAAGCACCCGCGCGCCCCCGTACGAGCGAACCGCTTCCCCCCAATCGCGAACGTCCCAACGAACCCCAGCGTTACGAAGCGTCGCGCGACGAACTGCTCGATTTCTACAAGCAGATGCTGCTCATCCGCCGGTTCGAGGAAAAGGCGGGCCAGCTCTATGGCCTGGGGCTGATCGGCGGCTTTTGCCATTTGTACATCGGCCAGGAAGCGGTCGCGGTCGGGCTGCAATCGGCGCTGTCGGAGAAGGACAGCGTGATCACCGGCTATCGCGATCACGGCCATATGCTGCTGTGCGGCATCCCGCCCAAGGACGTGATGGCCGAGCTCACCGGCCGCGCCGCCGGCATCTCCAAGGGCAAGGGCGGCTCGATGCACATGTTCAGCGTCGAGCATAAATTCTATGGCGGGCACGGCATCGTCGGCGCGCAAGTGTCGCTCGGCACGGGGCTCGGCTTCGCGCATAAATATGCTGGCGACGGCGGCGCTTGCCTCGCTTATTTCGGCGACGGCGCGGCGAACCAGGGCCAGGTCTATGAAAGCTTCAACATGGCCGAGCTGTGGAAGCTGCCGGTGATCTATGTGATCGAAAACAACCAGTACGCGATGGGCACCAGCGTCAATCGCGCCTCGGCCGAGGATCAGCTTTATCGGCGCGGTGAATCGTTCCGCATCCCCGGGCTCCAGGTCGATGGCATGGACGTGCTCGCCTGTCGCGGCGCGGCGGAAGAGGCGCTCGCTTGGGTGCGCGCGGGCAAGGGGCCGATCATCCTGGAGATGAAGACCTATCGCTATCGCGGCCATTCGATGTCCGACCCCGCCAAATATCGCAGCCGCGACGAGGTTCAGGCGGTGCGCGACAAGTCCGACCCGATCGAGGCGGCGAAGAAGGAACTCGAGGCGCTGGGCGTCGCCGAGGCCGATCTGAAGGCGGCCGAGCAGGAAATCCGCCGCGTGGTGAACGAAGCCGCCGATTTCGCCGAAAGCACGCCCGAGCCCGCGCCCGAGGAACTCTACACCGACGTGCTGGTGGAGACTTATTGAGATGGCCATCGAACTCAAAATGCCCGCGCTCTCGCCGACCATGGAGGAAGGCACGCTCGCCAAATGGCTTGTGAAGGAGGGCGACAGCGTCAAATCGGGCGACATCCTCGCCGAGATCGAGACCGACAAGGCGACGATGGAGTTCGAGGCGGTCGACGAAGGCACCGTCCAGCAGATCCTGGTCGCCGAAGGGACCGACAATGTGAAGGTCGGCACCGTGATCGCGTTGCTCGCGGGCGAAGGCGAGGCCGCCCAGCCCGATGCGCGCGGCAAGGCGGCGACGCCGGCGGCCGCGGGCTCGACGCCTTCGACCGGCGAGGGCGGCGTGCAAACCCCCTCCGACCAAGGCACCGAGGCGGTCGCCGATGCGCCCAAGGCGCAGGAAACCGGCACCGCGCAACTCGTGACCGATCGCAAACCCGTCGCCGCCGATCCCGAAATTCCGGCGGGCACCGAAATGGTGAAGCTCACCGTACGCGAGGCGTTGCGCGACGCGATGGCCGAGGAAATGCGCCGCGACGAGCGCGTGTTCGTGATGGGCGAGGAAGTCGCGCAATATCAGGGCGCGTATAAAGTCACCCAGGGCCTGCTCGACGAATTCGGCGAGAAGCGCGTGATCGATACCCCGATCACCGAATATGGCTTCGCCGGCGTCGGCACCGGCGCGGCGATGGGGGGCCTGAGGCCCATCATCGAATTCATGACCTTCAACTTCGCGATGCAGGCGATCGACCATATCGTGAATTCGGCCGCCAAGACCAATTATATGTCGGGCGGGCAGATGCGCTGTCCGATCGTGTTCCGTGGGCCGAACGGCGCCGCGAGCCGGGTCGCCGCGCAGCACAGCCAGAATTACGGCCCCTGGTATGCGAGCGTGCCGGGGCTGATCGTGATCGCCCCTTATGACGCCGCCGACGCCAAGGGGCTGCTGAAGGCCGCGATCCGCAGCGAGGACCCGGTCGTCTTCCTCGAAAACGAACTGCTCTATGGCCGCAGCTTCGAGGTGCCCAAGCTCGACGATCATGTGCTGCCGATCGGCAAGGCGCGGATCGTGCGCGCGGGCAAGGACGTGACGCTGGTGAGCTATTCGATCGGCGTCGGCGTCGCGCTCGAGGCGGCGGAGACGCTGGCGGGCGAGGGGATCGACGCCGAGGTGATCGACCTGCGGACGCTGCGCCCGCTCGACAAGCGCACGGTGCTCGACAGCCTCGCCAAGACCAACCGCATGGTCGTGGTGGAAGAAGGCTGGCCGACCTGCTCGATCGCGAGCGAAATCATGGCGATCGCGATGGAGGAGGGGTTCGACGATCTCGACGCGCCCGTCCAGCGCGTCACCGACGAAGACGTGCCTCTGCCCTATGCCGCCAATCTCGAAAAGCTGGCGCTGATCGATGCCGCGCGCGTGGTGAGCGCGGCGAAGAAAGTGTGTTACCGCTGACGCGCGCCCGCCCCGGTCAGCAGCTCGCGACCGGGGCGTTTTCGCTATTGTAGATCTGGGTCAGGTCGCGGCGATCGCGCACCGACATCGAGGCGATGTCGGTGAAGGTCAGGTCGGGCAAGAAGGCGGCGGTCACCAGCGGCTGATATTCATAGTAAAGCTCGACGAACATCGTCGCATTATCGTCTTGCGCGGTCACTTGCCGACCGGCGGGGCCGATACCGGTCAAATTGGTTTGCCCGGCGGTGCCATATTGGCGCGTATAATTGGTCTTGGCGCCATAGCAGCGCTGCCAGACGATTCTGAAGCGACCGCTGGTATTGGGGTTCGCGACGGGTTCGAGATCGGACAGGATCACCCGCCCGCGCTGCGCCAAATTCATCCCCCCCGATTGCTGATTGGCGCCGATGAACAGATCGTTGATATCGGTCTCGCTGATCTTCTTGGCGGCGAGCTGGCTGCCGGTGCCCATCCGCGCGGCATCGTCGGCGATGCGCAGCGCGAGCTGGCTCACGCGCATCCGCACGGTGATGTAATTGGCGAACTCGGCGCCGCTCAGCCCGAGCAACAGGATGATCGGGGTGACGAACGCCATCTCGATCAGCGCGAGCCCGCGGGTGTCGCGCGCCAAACGGCGGAGCAGCGGCTTCATGGGCAATTCCGCACGACCGGGGCGGCATAGCTGCCTTGGTCGCCATAGGGCTGGTTGGCGAGCACGGTGGTCGCGGTCACCGTCTTGGTGTTGGTGCCGCCGACGAAGCGCCACACCGGCAGCAGCGCGGGGTAGCTGACGGTCGCGGTATAGACGACCTTGTCCTTGGCGCCGCCGAGCCCGGCGTTGCCGCCATCGGCATCCCAGACGAGATTGGCGTTTTCGTCCTCATAGGGCTCGCCATTGTCGCAGCGCCCGTCGCCATCGGTATCGGTCCAATTCTCCGGCTGCGCGGCGGCGGCGTCGGCGAAGGTGCGATAGAAGCGGCGCGTGAAGCTGACGGTGGCGCCATTGACGAGCGCCAGCACCTGGGTGCGCACCTTGGTGTCGATCGCCGAGGTCGCATTGGCATCGAGCGCGCTTTCGAGCGTCGAATCGCGCGCGGCCTTTTGCATGATCCCTTGCAGCGTCGATCGCATGTAAAGATCATGGCCCACGTCGAACACGCCGATCAGCATCAGCATGAACACCGGCGCGGTGAGCCCGAATTCGACGATCGTCGCGCCGCCTTCGTCGCGGATCAGGCGTCGCATCATCGGGTGAGCCGCAATTGCGAGATTTGGTTGGCGATCGAGGCGAAGGTCTGTTGCAGCGTGGTCGCGTTGGTCGCGTTGAAATAGCGCCCCGACGTGGCGCACGCCGTCATCCGCTGGGTCGTGTTGTTCGCGACCGAGCCGAAGGTAACGACCCACAAGGTGATGTTCTTGTTCTTCACCATGCTGCAAATAGCATCGGTGCGCGCGTTGACCTGCTCCGTCAACGTGCCCGTGGTCGTGCAACCGTCGGTGGGCTGGCTGTTGGGATCGGTGGTCCGGCGATCGAACCAACTCATGCCATAAGCCTGGTAATTGTCGCGGTCGGTGCAAGGGTCGCCGTCGGTCATCAGGATCAGATGGCGCTCGATCTCGCCGCCTTGGGGCGTGAGCGCGTTTTCGCCGGCGAACATCCCCGTCGGCCACATCAGTCGCGCCCCCCACAGCAACCCGATATCGTGATAGGTGTTGCCGCCCGCCACTAGTGAGTCGACATAGTTGTCGAAAGCGTCAGGGTTAGGCCAAGCGGTCATTTTTCGTGCTTCGGCGGCGCACGTGTATTGGTCACCCGTGAAAATCTGATTGAAAGTGGTGAAGGTGTCGAGCGTATAGGAGCCGCCGTTGCTATAAATATTCGTTTTGCGGGGATAAATAACTTGCGGCAACGCTGGGCCCCACAGGAAATTAATATTCCCTTGGTTTGGAACGAGTTCTAGATCGAGGTCATAGGCACCCGACGGACGCGGCGAATAACTTGCTTGCGACACCGTCGGTCGTTCTTCGATGCAACCATCCCAATTGGCATCGAGCTGGGTGAAATTATCGCCGATAGGAAGCGCGACGCTATTGTTCCAATTGACCCCGGCGCCAGCCTTCAAGCCGGACACGTTCAGCGAAGCCTGGCGATATTCCCACGCGGGGAAAGCCACCGCATTGGCAGTAGATTGAGTGGCTCGATCCCATTGCACGATTCGCTCGACATATTGTTCCGCCCATTGCAGCGAACAGATTTTCGTGCCGCTATCGTAAGTGCGCTGGTAGGTCCGGCGTGTATAGCTAGCATAGCTGCGCCAGCCATTATCGTCCTCGTTCGTCGGCCAACTGGTGATACCAATAAAAGTGAAGATATCTGATGGCACGGTTACGCTCGAGTTGCACTGACTACTGTTTGCTGCCGTGACCGTGGTTTGTGTCGTCCATCCGCTCATCGTGCCCTGGTTGTAAAGCGTATTGTTACGAAAACGGTTGAACACTCCGTACAGTTGCGAGCGAACACGCGTTTGATAGTTCCAATTATCTGCGAAATACTCCGTCGGTAACAGCCGGCCGACGTTGACGTTGGTCGAATAAGGGACGAAGCCGAACCGTATTTGCACCTGCGAACTCGTGCCGCCCGAAGGCGTGCCGGTGGCGCAATTGGCGTCGGTGTCGAGCTTCGCGACGATCTCGTAGAAACATTTCACCGCGACCTTCAGCGCCTGAAGCCTCGTCTGGCCCCCGCCCGCGTCCGCCGTGTCCATCGAGCCCGTGGTGTCGAGCACGAACATCACATCGGTATTCGGCAGCCGCATTTCGGCGTCGCAGGTGACGGTGATCGTCTGATCGGGCACCGCGAGCACTTTCATCAGCGTCATCGGCACGGTCACGGTCGCGGTGCCGGTCACCTTGCCCGCGCTTTCGCTGAAGGCGTAGCTGAGCCCGGTCGAGCCATAGGCGCCATTGACGAAATTGCCCGCGAAGAATTGGCGCGCGATCGTGTTGGGCTGGCCGCTGTTCTGGCTCCATTGGCCGCCGCCCATCGCCTTGCGCCCGGCGAGCGTCCCCGCGTCGCACGCATGCTGGAGCCGCGCCTTGGTGAGATAAAGGCGCGCGCCATCGACCGCGCCGCCGATCATCCCGCACAAGGGGACCATCGCCGCCGCCGTGATCGCCAGCGTGTTGCCGCGCACGTCGCGCGCGAGCCGGCTCAGCCAAGTCTTGCGGTGTCGCTGCTCTGCCATCATGCCCCAGGCCACGAATCCTTTGGGAGGCGGCTATGCCCCGAAACTCCTTTCCCCCGCCTAAGCAGGGCGGGTTAAGGCCGTGTTTATGCAGCGCGCGGGCGTGACCATGCCGGTGGACCCCGAATGGCGGCTCGCGCTCGCTTATGCGCCGCGCCGCGCGCGCGCGGGGCTCGTCGCGCTGGTCGCGCTCGACGCGGCGCTCGCGGGCGCCTTGCGGCTGGGGCGCGATCCGGCGATCCGGCAGCTGCGGCTGACGTGGTGGTACGAGGCGCTCGTCCGGCTCGACCAGGCGCCGCCGCCGGCCGAGCCCTTGCTCCAGGCGCTCGCCGCCGAGTTGCCGCCGGCGGGCGTCAGCGGGCGCGATCTGGCGGCGATGACCGATGGTTGGGACGTGCTGCTCAGCCCCGATCCGTTGAGCGAGGCGGGGCTGCTCGCTTATGCCGAAGGGCGCGGAGCCCTGTTCACCCTCGCCGCGCGGGCGATGGGGGCGGATGCGCCGGGGGTGGCGGCGGCGGGGCAGGGTTGGGCGCTCGCGGTGCTGGGCGATCATGTCAGCCGCGCCGAGGAGGCAGAGGCGGCGCGCCGGCTCGCGGCGCCGCTGTTGCGCCAGGCGCTCGCGGCGCGCTG
>LWDI01000040.1:639-23251 GCA_002083475.1 Proteobacteria bacterium SG_bin5 | reverse complement strand
CCGCCGGCGCGGCCGCCGACGCGGCGAGCGCGCAGCCGACGCTGCGCCTCGCGCGCATCGTCGAGGATTTGCGCGCGGTGGCGCTCGCCGATCTCGGTCGGCTGCCGGTCGCGCTCGCGCCGCTCGATCCGCGCGCGCTGGTGCATAACGCCCATTATGTCACCCGCCCGCTCGCCGAGGCGGCGGGGATCGCGCTCGATCTCGAGCTCGGCGGCGGGGGCAGCGAAGCGCGGTGGGATGGCGCGCAGATCGAGCAATTGCTCGGCGCGCTCGTCGAGCACAGCCTGCGCTATACGCCGCGCGGCGGGCGCATTCTGCTCGGCGCCGAGCCGCGCGGCGGCGCCTGGCAGCTGACGATCGACGATAGCGCGCCGGGGGTCGATATCGACCTTGCCCAGCAATTGTTCGAGCCCTTTTACCGCGCCGCCGATCTGCCCGAGGAATCGCTCACGCACTTGTCGCTCGCCTTCGCGACCGCCCAGGCGATCGTCGAGGCGCACCACGGCCGCATCGAGGCGAGCCGCTCGCCGCTCGGCGGCTTGCGCGTGGCGGTGGTGCTGCCGGCGGCTCCGCCCTTGGCGTGAGCGCTCAGCGCGGCGCGCCCCATATTTCCAAATTGCCCGCGCGCTCGACCGGGCGCGTGGTCGCGAGCGTGGCGAGCGCGCCGAGCCCGGTTTCGTCGAGCAGCGCCCGCCCCTCGGCCGCGAGCGCCGCTTGCAGCCGCTGGAGCAGCCAGAAACGATAGGGCATCACCATCGTCTCGATCATGTGCCCGCGCCACGCGAACCCCGCCTTGCCGAGCACGCGCGCGCCGGGATTGTCGAGCCCGTTGGTGCCCGCCGCCAAATCGGGGCGCGCGGCGAGCCAATCGTTCGCGAAGGCGACATGCGCCGCCAATTCGGGCAGGAAATCCTCGGCGACGAAGCGCAGCAGCGCGGCGAGCGTATCGGGCACGCCGTCCTCCGCGATCAGCGCCTCGCTCGGATAGCCGTCGAGCAGCGCTTGCGGGCGGTTCATCCGCTCGACCCAGCGCCAGACGTGGTAAGCGCGGCGCTGCATCTCGGCATGCGGATAGGGATCGCGCCCCAAATGCGCGAACAGCGGGCCGATCAGCGCATAATCGCCCAGCGTCGGCGCGCCGCCGAGCAAATAGGGATGGCGCGCCAGATGCGCGTCGAACAAGGCGAGGAATTGGTGATAGCTCGCCTCGACCGCGCCCGCCGTTTCGGGCGAAACGCCGAAGCCGTCGCGCGCGCGGCGCATCCGCCCGCTCGCATTGCCGAACACCGCCGCCTCCACCTCGGGCGTCGCGCCGGGCATCAGCGCGCCGACGAAATCGGCGCGCAGGAAATCGAGATTATCGGCGTCGAAATCCCAACGATAATGCATCGCCGGGCGCAGCAGCCCCTCGCCCCCGAACAATTCGAAGACATGCGCGATCGCGCGGTGGCGCGGCGTGCTGGGATAAGCCGAGCGGCGCGCGCCCTGCGCCTCGACATGATCGATGATCGCGACCCCGTCTTGGATCAGCGTACCGTCGGCGAGTTCGAGCACGGGGATGATCCATCGCCCGATCTTCTTGGTCACCTCCGGCCAGCCGGGGTCGCCGGGGATCGCTTCCTCGAAGGCGACATGCTGTTTGATCAGATAGCTGCGCGCCCGCGCGGTGTAGAGCGAGCCGGGCATGCCCCAGAGCTTGGCGGTCAACTAGCCTCTCCTATCGTTGCGGGCTCGGCTGTGCCCGGGCGGTGGCGAAACGGCAAGCGGGGAACGAGTTTCCGCGAGAGACCCCCGCCACTTTCCGTCATTCCCGCGAAAGCGGGAATCCATTCGGGCCGTCATTCCCGCGAAAGCGGGAACCCATTCGGGCTGGCCTCGGGCGTCGGGCGCGGCGGCCACCTCTGGGGTGGTGCCGACGAGCGGGGCCAGCCGGAAGGGATCCCCGCCTTCGCGGGGATGACGTCGAGGGGGAAAGTCTTACCCGGCAATCAGACGTTCAGGCCGCCGCCTTGCGCGCCTTGGCGAGCTTCTTGAGCAGCATGTCGCGCTTGAGCCGCGAGAGATGGTCGACGAAGATGATGCCTTCCAGATGGTCCATCTCATGCTGCAAACAGGTCGCGAGCAACCCGTCCATCTCTTCCTCGTGGCGCCCGCCTTCGGCGTCGAGCCAGCGGGCGCGGCAGCGCGCGGGGCGTTCGACATCGGCATATTGATCGGGCACCGACAGGCAGCCCTCGGTATAGACCGAGCGTTCCTCGCTCGTCTCGAGGATTTCGGGGTTGATGAACACGCGCGGCGCGCGGATCGGCTTGCCTTCTTCGTCCTGCTCTTCCTGCAGGTCGATCACCAGGATGCGCTGCGGCTCGCCGATTTGGATCGCCGCGAGGCCGATGCCGCGCGCGGCGTACATCGAATCGAACATATCGTCGATCAGCGCGCGCGTTGCGTCGGTCACTTCGGGCACGGGTGCGGAAATGGTGCGCAGACGCGGATCGGGAATCTCGATGATCGGACGGACGGCCATGGCGATCAGCTAAGATCGCGTCCCGTAAAGGTCAAGCAACCGGGCGCCGCGCGCGCAGCGCTTGGGCGAGCGTGCCCTCGTCGAGATAATCGAGCTCGCCCCCCACCGGCAGGCCGTGGGCGAGTTGGGTGACGCGCACCGGGAAGCGCTCGATCCGATCGGCGATATAATGCGCGGTGGTCTGCCCCTCGAGCGTCGCGTTCATCGCGAGCACGACTTCGTCGATGCCGCCCGCCTCGATCCGGCGGACGAGGCCGTCGATGCTCAAATCCTCGGGCCGCACCCCCTCCAGCGCCGAAAGTCGCCCGCCGAGCACGTGATAGCGCCCGGGAAACAGTCGCGCGCGATCGAGCGCCCAGAGATCGGCGACTTCCTCCACCACGCACAGCGCGCGCGCGTCGCGGCGCGGATCGGCGCAAATCGCGCAAGGGTCGCTGGTATCGACATTGCCGCAGGTGCCGCAGCGGGTGAGCCGATCCGAGACGGCGGCGAGCGCGTCGAGCAAGGGCGCGAGCGCGGTCTCGCGCTTCTTGAGCAGATGCAGCACCGCGCGCCGCGCCGAACGCGGCCCCAACCCGGGAAGCCGGGCGAGCGCTTGGGTAAGGGCCTCGATCTCGGGCGACATGGAGGCGACATAGGGGCTTGCGCGGGCGGCTGCCAAGCGCTTCACGGGCGCGATGCGTATCGTCTTCATGGGCACCCCCGATTTCGCCGTGCCGACGCTCCGAGCGCTCGCGGCGGCGGGGCACGAGATCGTCGCCGCCTACAGCCAACCGCCGCGCCGCGCGGGGCGGGGCAAGGCGCTTACCCCCTCCCCCGTTCAGGCGGCGGCGGAAGCCTTGCGGGTGCCGGTGCACACCCCGCTCGGCTTGCGCGACGCCGAGGCTCAGGGCGCGTTCGCCGCGCTCGAGGCCGATGTCGCGGTGGTCGCCGCATACGGCCTGATCCTGCCCAAGCCAGTGCTCGCGGCACCACGCCATGGCTGTTTGAACGTCCATGGCTCGCTGCTCCCCCGCTGGCGCGGCGCCGCGCCCATCCAGCGCGCGATCCTGGCTGGCGACGCCGAGACGGGGGTCGGCATCATGCAGATGGAGGCAGGGCTCGATACCGGGCCGGTGCGGCTGGAGGCGCGGACCCCGATCGCGCGCAAGACGGCGGGCGAGCTCACCGCCGAACTCGCCGAACTCGGCGCGCGGCTGATGGTGCAAGTCCTCGCCGATCTCGAAGGCCATCCGCCGGCGCCGCAGCCCGAGGACGGCATCACCTATGCGAGCAAGATCGAGAAGGCCGAGGCGCGGATCGACTGGACGGTGGGCGCGCTGCAAGTCGAACGGCACATCCGCGCGTTCAACCCTGCCCCCGGCGCCTTTTTCGAACATGGCGGTGAGCGCATCAAATTGCTCGCGGGCGAGATCGCGGAGGGCGAAGGCGCGCCCGGGACGGTGCTCGACGCGGCGCTCACCATCGCCTGCGCCGAGGGGGCGCTCCGCCCCACGCTCGTCCAGCGCGCCGGCCGCACGGCGCTGACGCCGGCCGAGCTGCTGCGCGGCTTCCCCATCCCGCCCGGCACCCGGCTGTGACTCGCTTCGCGCTCACCGTGGAATATGATGGCCGCCCCTTCATGGGCTGGCAGCGCCAGGCGCATGGGCCGAGCGTGCAGGAAGCGATCGAGAACGCCCTCGCCCGCCTCGCGCACGAGGTCGCGAAGCTCCACTGCGCGGGGCGCACCGATGCGGGCGTCCATGGCCGCGCGATGCGCGCGCATGTCGATCTGTCGCGTTCGATCACGCCCTTTCGGCTGATGGAGGGGCTGAACGCGCTGCTCCGCCCCGATCCGGTCGCGATCACCGATTGCGTCGAGGTCGCCGAGGATTGGCACGCGCGCTTTTCCTGCGTGGCGCGCCATTATGAATATCGCATCGTCAACCGCCGCGCCCCGCTCACCTTCGAGCGTGGCCTCGCCTGGCGGGTGCCGGTGCCGCTCGACGAGGCGGCGATGGCCGAGGGCGCGGCGCTCCTCGTCGGGCGGCATGATTTCACGACCTTCCGCTCGGTCCATTGCCAGGCCGACAGCCCCTTGCGTACGCTCGATCGGCTCAACGTGGTGCGCGAAGGCGAGGTGATTCGCGTCTTCGCCTCGGCGCGCTCGTTCCTGCATCATCAAGTGCGCTCGATGGTCGGCTGTCTCGCTTTGGTCGGCCAGGGCAAATGGAGTCCCGAGGATCTGCGCGCCGCGCTCGACGCGCGCGATCGCGCCGCGCTTGGCCTCAACGCGCCGCCCGACGGGCTTTATTTTCTACGGGCGGACTATCCGGCATAGCCGCGGCGAGCGCGGCCGCGAGCGTTTCGAGCGCCGAGCGCGTCTGGGCGCGCGCCTCGGCGGGGAGCGCGGCGAGGATCGCGCCGTGCGCCGCCGCCTCGCGCTGGCGCAGCTTGGCGACGATGCGCTGCCCCCAATCGCTCAGCCGCAATTTGGGCGATCGCTTGTGGCGCGGGTTGGGCTCGGCGAGGAGCAGGCCCTGCGCGATCAGCGGCGTGGCGAGCTTTTGGATGAACTGGCGCGACACCGCGCGGCGCTCGGCGATCTCGGACAAGGTCAGCGCCTCGCCGCCCGCCAGCAGCAGCAACAGCGAGCGCATCCCGGCGGATAAGCCGAACGGGGCATGCAGTGCCTCGGCGAGCAGCGCGTGGCGGTTGGCGGCGGCGTTCACCGCGTCGAGCAGGCTTTCCAGATCGTCGCTCATGTCAACCCGGTTGACATTTCGCGCGAGAATTTGTCAACCGGGTTTACATTTCGGGGCTCAATCCCCGGTGAGAATCCGGTCGACCAGCTGCTTCACCGTCGGCACGAAGCCGTTGGAATAGAAGGGGTCCTGCTTGAACTTATAGGCCGCGTGGCCCGCGAACATCAGATTGCGCTCGGGATCGCCGCCATGGGCGATGTCTTGCAGCGTCTTCTGGATGCAGAAGCTGCGCGGATCGGCGAGGCGCCCGGTCGAATTGGTCTCGCTGTCCGCCCAGGACGAGAATTGGCATTGGCTGAGGCAGCCCATGCAATCGGCCTGATCCTTGCGGATTTCGGCCTTTTCCTCGGCGGTTACAAATACCAGCGTATTGTCGGGCGTTTTCAGCGCCTCTGTGAAGCCATGGCCGTGCCAAACGCGCGCGCGCTGCAAATCGCCCAGCGTCACCCAGAAATTCTTGCCCTTCACGCCGACGTCGAGTTGATATTGGTGATCGCCGGCTTGCTCGGTGGAATAGGGGATTTGGCGGTCCGATCGCGCCTCCAGCGCGCGCAGGAACGGGTTGCGGACCGCGCTCGAATAAAAGCCCGTCGGCGAGAAACGGTGGAGCAGCACCTCGCCCGGCTCGATATGCGTGAGCTTGTCCTTCCACGCCTGGGGGATCGGGCTTTCCTGGGTGAGCAAGGGGCGCGTGCCGAATTGGAAGGCGATCGCGCCCAATTCGGGATTGTCGATCCAATTTTCCCAATCGCGCAGATACCAGACGCCGCCCGCCATCACGATCGGCACCTCGTCCGAAATGCCGCCCTCGCGCATCGTCTCGCGCAGCGCTTTCACGCGGGGGTAGGGGTCTTGCGGCGCGCGCGGGTCCTCGGCGTTCGACAGGCCGTTGTGGCCGCCGGCGAGCCAGGGGTCCTCGTAAACCACCGCCGCGAGCCATTCCGCCGCCTTGGAATAAGCGCGCTTCCACAGCGCGCGGAAAGCGCGCGCCGAACTGACGATCGGCAGATAGGAAACGCCGTAATGCGACGCGATCTCGGAAAGCTTATAGGGCATCCCCGCGCCGCAGGTGACCCCCGCCACCATGCCGCGGGTGCGCTCCAGCACGCCGTGGAGCACGCGCTGCGCGCCGCCCATCTCCCACAGCACGTTGATGTTGATCGCGCCCTTGCCGCCGGCGATCTCCCACGCGCGGCGCACCTGCTGCACCGCGCCCTCGATCGCATAGTTGATCAGTTCCTCGTGCCGCTCGCGGCGGGTGAGCGCGCGGTAGATTTGCGGGATGATTCGGCCGTCGGCGTCGTAGCTGTCGGCATTCACCGCCGAAACGGTGCCGATGCCCCCCGCCGCCGCCCAGGCGCCCGCGCTCGCATGATTGGTGGCCGATACGCCCTTGCCGCCTTCGATCAGCGGCCACACTTCCTGGCCGCCATAGAGGATCGGCCGCACACCTTTGAACACGTAACTCTCCAACTCGCGCGAAGGCCGCGCCTGGCGACAAACACCGCTGCCACATTTCTAGCACAATTCTGCCAGGAAGCGACCCCCAAAGCGCTCAGCCAAGCGCGCCGTTCCGTCCGGCCGCCGACGCATAGAGCCGGGCATAAGCGGCGATCATCCGCGCTTCGTCGAACTCGGCCGCGGCGCGCGCGCGATTGGCGGCGCCGACACGCGCGCGCGCCTCGGGGTCTTGCGCGAGCAGCTGGAGCGCGTCACGCAGATGCACCTCGTCGCGGTGCTTGGCGATGAAGGGCAGATTTTCGGGCGCGACCATCACCGGCACATCGCCCACCGGTGGCGCCACCACCGGCTTGCCCGCCGCCATCGCCTCGACGATCGAAATCGGGAATTGCTCGCTATAGGACGAGAGCGCGACGATATCGAACAGCCCGACATAGCGCTCGGGCTGGGGCAGAAAGCCGGGGAGATGGACGCGGTCGGCCATCCCCATCGCGCGCGCGGTCGCCTCGATCCGGGCGCGCTCGGGCCCCTCGCCCACGATCACCAGCCGCACCCGGCTGGAGAGGCCGCCGACCGCGCGGACGAGCAGCGGCAAATCCTTCACCTCGCGCAACCCCGCGATCGCGCCGATCAATATCTCCCCCTCGCGCCGCTCGACGCCGGGCAGCGCGCGCGGATCGGGCTTGGCATAGCGCGCGACCGGAATGCCGTTGCTGATCCGGTGGACGCGCGCGCGCGGCTGTTTCCAAATGCCGAGCGCGATATCCTCGAGCACTAGCGAGGGCACGACCAGCGCGTGCGCCGCGCCGAGCGCGAAGCGGCGATAGAGGTTACGCTCGCGCTTGAGCCCGCCGGCCTCGTCGGCATTGAAGCCATCCTCGTGATGGACGAGCCCCGGCTGGCGCTTGCCGAACACGCGGCGCGCCATCACCCCGTCGATCGCGCCCCAGTTATACGTCAGCACCAGATCGAAGCGCAGCATATAGCGCGCGATCGCCTGATAGCGATCGACCGAGGGGCGGCCGGTGAGCGGCAGCTGCTCTTGCGCGATTTCATATTTGATGCGCTTGTCGATCGCGTCGCGTGCGCCGAGCGCGCCGGGCACGCCCGAGACGATCATGTGCCGCGCGCGGTCGCCGAACGCGTTCATCAGGCGCACCGCGCGGGCTTCCTTGCCGCCCAGGTCGAAACTCGAATGAAGGTGGAGGATGTGGAGGGGCTGCGCCATGGGGGGCGCTCATAGCGGGGTTGGCGGCGGGCGTCATCGGTTTCGGGTGCCGGGGCCGGCGCGGCGGGAAGGAAGAAGGTTTTCGTTCGCGCGGAGGCGCGGCGGCGCGGAGGAAGGGCGCCGAGTTTGGAAACGAAGGACGTCGCCCCAGCGAAAGCTGGGGCCTTTGGCCAATGGTGCGCATCACCGGCTCGAGGCCCCTGCCTTCGCAGGGGCGACGGATCTTGGGCAGGTGACCTTCGAACTTCCTCCGCGCCTCCGCGCCGACGTGCGAGCCAAAAACGTCACCCGAAGGCCCGCTTGTCGATCCACGTCATCCGGCACGCCAAATCCGCCTCGCCGCTCGCGACCAGATAATGGTCGCCGCCATCGACCATCCCCGTCGTGAAGACGATATCGTTCAGATACATCAGATCCTTCAGCGGCTCGGTGAGCGCCGGATTGGGTTCGAGCAGCGCGCGGTGTTCGGTGCGCCGCACGCGCCACGGCTCGGCGGGGTCGAGCAGCGACCAATAGGTGCGGTAAATCCCGACCACCCCCGCCGGCTCCACCCCATGCCACAGGCTCAGCCACCCGCCGTCGGTCAGCAGCGGCGGCGCGCCGCCCCCCATGCGCGCGGTCGCGAGCGTGGCGGCATGGGGCCGGAGCCCGGGATGGTCGCACGGCTTCCAATGCAGCGCGTCGGGCGAGGAGGCGAGCTGGATCGCCGGCCCCGCGCGCCATTCGCTATCCGGCGGATAAGCGAAATATAGATCGCCCAGGGGCCGCGTCTGCGCCCAGTAACGGCCCTCGATCAGCCCTTCGAAGAACAGCATGTCCTTGTTCTGGTGATCGAGGATCACGCCCTCGCGCCGCCAATCGAGCGCGTCGTCGCTGGTGTAGAGCACGGTGCAATGCCGCTCGGGGCTCACCGCGCAAACGGTCATGTACCAGCGCCCGCCGATCTTGCTGATCCGCGCATCCTCGATGCCATAGCATTCGTAAGCCGCGCCCGGCGCCAGCGCGCGCGCATAATGGACCGCCTCCACCCGGTGCCCGTCGGGCGAGAGTTCCACGGGCAGCAGCCAGGAGAGCGAGGTGAGCGCCATCACCCGCCACCCCGCCTGGCGCATCATGAATTTGCGCGGGTCGCTGGGATCGACTTGCCCGATCGGCCAGCGATCGAGGACATAATCGCCATCCCGCCACCGGATCGCGTGGATGTGCTGGTCGCGGATCGGCTGTTTCAGCGCCTCGGCGACGCGCACCATCAGCAGCAGATTGCCGTTCGCCAGCCGGGTGAGCCCGGGGTTGAACGCGCCGAGCACATAAGTCTCGGCATCGATCCGCCCGGCGAGCGGCGAGCGCGCGAGATCGACGTCTTGGGGCGTGAAGATCAGGGCGTCGTGGCGGATCATGGAGCGATCTCCGCGCGTCGCCCCGGCGAAAGCCGGGGCCTCCTGCAAGCATTGCGCGTCATTGGCTCGAGGCCCCAGTTTTCGCTGGGGCGACGGCGCGATGGCATCGGTCGATCATCGGTGGCGCGACGGTGCATCGCGCTTGAACGCGCAAGCGGCGCCCCCGCCTCACCCGACCGTCGCGAGCCGGCTCGCTTCGACGCGCGCGAGCAGGCGTTCGATCGCCGCCACCGCCTCGGGTTCGTCGAGCGTGGGGGCGTGGCCGGTGCGCGGCACCGTCGTCAGTTCGGCCTGCGGGAGTTCGGCCACCATCCGCGCGGCGGTCTCGGCGGACAAAATGTCCGAGCGTTCGCCGCGCACGATCGCGACGGGCACGTCCTTCAGCTGATCGAGCGCGCGCCACATGTCCGGCCCCGCTTCATTGCCCGGCAGGCGGAAAGGCTCGGCGATCTTCATATCGTAATCGAGCACGATCCGCCCGCTGCTGCTGATCCGGTAAAGCCGCTTGGCGAGCGCGATCCAATCGCTCAGCGCGAAATCGGGATAGACGCCGGCATTCACCTCGGCGAGCGCGCGCGCGGCATGGACCCAGGTCGGCCAGCTGCTGCTGCGCCCCACATAGCCGCGAATGCGCGCGAGCCCCGCCGGCTCCACCTCGGGCCCGACGTCGTTGAGCACCGCCCCGGCGAGCCGTTCGTGCGCCGCGCCCGCGAGCAGCATCGTCACGATCCCGCCGAGCGAGGTGCCGATCGCGACATAGCAATCGACCCCCAAATGTTCGAGCAGCGCCTCGACGTCTTGCACATAAACGAGCGGGACGTAGCTCATCGGATCGCGCGCATAAGCGCTTTCGCCGCGTCCGCGCAGATCGAGCGCGAGCACGCGCCAACCCGCGGCGCTCAGGCGCGGCGCGAGCTGGTCGAAATCGCGCGCGTTGCGGGTGAGCCCCGGCAAGCAGAGGATCGGCGGGCGCGGCGCCGCGTTCTCGGCGCCGAGCGGCGCATAATCACGCGCGTGCAGCCGCAGATTGTCGCGCGACCACCAATAGAGGTGTTCGAACCGCTCCATGGTTGCGTCTCCTTCGCCTCCGGCCCCATATCGCGGCATGAGCACCCCGCCGCAAGCATTCGCGCCCGCCCAAGCCATTTTGGAACTGGGCGACGCTTTTTACGATCCCGTCGCGCCCGCCGATTTCCCGCAAGCCAAGCTGCGCTTCCGCAACGATCGCTGGGCGGCGCGTGTCGGTTTGGGCGATCTCGACGACGCGCAATGGGTGCGCCATTTCGCGCGGTTCGCTCCCCTGCCCGGCACGCTGCCGCGACCGCTCGCGCTGCGCTATCACGGCCATCAATTCCGCGTATACAATCCCGATATCGGCGACGGGCGCGGCTTTCTTTACGCGCAGCTCCGCGACGATCGCGGACGGTTGCTCGATCTCGGCACCAAGGGATCGGGGCAGACGCCTTACAGCCGCTTCGGCGACGGCCGGCTGACGCTGAAGGGCGGTGTCCGCGAAATCCTCGCGACCGAAATGCTCGAAGCGCTGGGGGTGGAGACCTCGAAAAGCTTTTCGCTGATCGAAACCGGCGAGGCGCTCGATCGCGGCGACGAGCCCTCCCCCACGCGTTCGGCGGTGCTCGTGCGGCTGAGCCATGGCCATATCCGCATCGGCAGTTTCCAGCGCCTGGCCTATCACCGCGATACCGACGATCTCGCGCGGCTCACCGATTATGTGCTGCGCCATTATTTCGACGACGCAAGCGGCGATCCGGTGCGGCTGCTCGATGCGGTGGTCGCGCGCACCGCGCGGCTCGCGGGGCAATATATGGCGGCCGGCTTCGTTCACGGCGTGCTCAACAGCGACAATATCAACGTGACCGGCGAAAGCTTCGATTACGGCCCCTGGCGCTTCCTGCCGAGCTGGGACCCGGGCTTCACCGCCGCTTATTTCGATCACGCCGGGCTCTATGCCTTCGGTCGCCAACCCGAGGCGATCCATTGGGACGTGTTTCAGCTCGCGATCTGCTTGCGGCTGCTGGTCGATTCCGCGCCGCTGATCCCGATCATGGAAAGCTTCGCCCAACGTTATGCCGAAGCGTTTCGCGCGGCGCTGCTCTGGCGGCTCGGGGTCGCGCCTGGGGCGGACGACGCGGCGCTGGTCGAGGCGATCGAACACGGGCTGGCGACCAGCCAGGTCGATGTCGCAAGCTTTTTCCACCAGAGCTTCGGCGGGCGCATCCCCGACGCGCTCGGCCCCGCCTTCGCCGAGGCGCGCGGGCTGCTGCTCGGCTATCGCCCGCGCACGTCCCGCGACGCATTTTGGGATGGCCCGGTGTGCGCGATGCTGATCGAGGAGGTCGAGGCGCTGTGGGCGGCGATCGCCGAGCGCGACGATTGGGGGCCCTTCGCGGCGAAGATCACGGCGATCCGGGCGATGGGGGACGCGCTCGCCGACGCTTGACTGCGGCGGTCCGCCGGGCGCGACGATTTGCCGTGAACCGCGCGCTCTTGGCAACGCGCCCCGCGCTGGGGCAAAGCCATCGCGAAAGGGAAGCGATGCTGGGACAGGAAGTCATCTCGTTCGAACCCGCGACCGGCGCCGTGCTCTGGCGCGGCCTGCCGGGCAATGCCGACGAGGAGGTCGCCCGCGCCCGCGCGAGCTGGGCCGGCTGGGCCGCGCAGCCGCTCGCTTATCGGCTCGAGGCGCTGCGCCGCTTCGCCAATGTCGTGCGCAGCCATTATGACGCTTTCGCCGAACTGATCGCGCGCGAGGCGGGCAAGCCCCTGTGGGAGGCCAAGACCGAAGTCGACACGGTGATGGCCAAGGTCAACATCTCGGCCACCGCTTATGCCGAACGCACTCCGCAGCGGCGGATGGACAGCCAGGCCGGGCGGATCGCGCTACGCCATAAGCCGCACGGCGTGCTCGCGGTGCTGGGGCCGTATAATTTCCCCGCGCATCTGCCCAATGGCCACATCGTCCCCGCCTTGCTCGCGGGCAATGCGGTGGTGTTCAAGCCTTCGGAAAAAACCCCCGCGACCGGCGCGTTCCTGGTCAAATGCTTCCATGAGGCGGGCGTGCCCGAAGGCGTGGTGCGGCTGTTGATCGGCGGCCCGGCCGAGGGCAAGGCGCTCGCCGCGCATCCCGATATCGATGGGCTGCTCTTCACCGGCTCGGCGCGCACCGGCATCGCGCTCAACCGCGCCTTCGCGGAAAAGCCCGAGAAGATCTTGGCGCTGGAGATGGGCGGCAACAATCCGATCGTGGTGTGGGACGCGCCCGATCTCGCCTCGGCGGCGACGCTGATCGTGCAAAGCGCCTTCACCACCGCCGGTCAGCGCTGCACCGCCGCGCGGCGCCTGATCGTCGACGAACGTATCCACCAGCCCCTGCTCGGCGAGCTGAGCAAATTGCTCGACCGGATGATCATCGGCGCGCCGCTCGATACGCCCCAGCCCTTCATGGGGCCGGTGATCGACAATGAGGCGGCCGATCTGCTGCAGGAAAGTTTCCTCGAACTCATGTCGCGCGGCGGGCGGCCGGTGCGCCATATGCAGCGCTCCGATGATAATCTGCCCTTCCTCACCCCCGGGCTGATCGACGTGACCGAGATGAACGACCGCCCCGATATCGAGCTGTTCGGCCCGATCCTGCAAATCACGCGGGTGAGCGCGTTCGAGGATGCGATCGTCGAGGCGAACGACACGCGCTATGGCCTGTCGGCCTCGCTGATCAGCCAGGACCCCGCGCTCTACGACCAATTTTGGGCGAACGCGCGCGCGGGCATCGTCAATTGGAACAAGCCGACCAACGGCGCCTCGTCGAGCGCGCCCTTCGGCGGCATCGGCTGGTCGGGCAACCACCGGCCGAGCGCTTATTATGCCGCCGATTATTGCGCTTATCCCGTGGTCTCGTCGGAGGCCGAGCAGGCGCGGGCGATGATCGGGATCGGGCTCAGGGATGGTTGAACCAGATCCTCCCCGTTTATGGGGAGGTAGCAGCGCGTCGCGCTGACGCAAGGGGCGTGCTCGATAGCCTGCCCCCTCCACCACGCGCTTCGCGCGCGGTCCCCCTCCCCGTGAACGGGGAGGATTGAGCTTTGAGCCTATCACGATCCTCGCACGAAAGTTTCGCTTCACCCGCGCCAAGCCAAGCTCCGATTGCCTCGCCCGGCCGCCCGGCGCATCGCGGGGCCATGGCGACTCTTCTCGATCCCGGCGCGCGTGGGCGGGCCATTTTGGTGGGCGCCGGCCCCGGCGACCCCGATCTGCTGACGGTGCGCGCCATCCGCGCGCTCGCCAGCGCCGATGTGCTGGTGCATGACGGGCTGATCGATCCGCGCGTGCTCGATCTGGCGCCAGCGAGCGCGCACCGTATCTCGGTCGCCAAGCGCCGCGCGCGCCACACCTTGCCGCAGGAGTCGATCAACGCGCTGATCGTCGCGCATGTGAAGGCGGGCGACATCGTCGTGCGGCTGAAGGGCGGCGATCCGTTCATCTTCGGGCGCGGCGGCGAAGAGGTCGAAGCGGTACGCGCGGCGGGGCTCCCGGTCGAGGTGATCCCCGGCGTTTCGGCGGCGCTCGGCTGCGCGGCCGAGGCGATGCTCCCCCTCACCCACCGCGATCACGCGAGCGCCGTCAGCTTCGTCGCCGGGCAATGCCAGGGGTTGAGCGACCAGAATTGGGCAGGGCTCGCCGGCCGGGGGCGCACGCTCGTGATCTATATGGGCGTCGCGACCGCGACCGACATCGCCGACAAGCTGATCGCCGACGGCGTCGCGCCCGATATGCCGGTCGCGGTGCTCGAACGCGGCACTTTGCCCGGCGCGCGCGCGCTCAAGACGTTGCTCACCGATCTCGGCGCGATGGTCGCGCGCGAGGGCGTGCGCAGCCCGGCGGTGATCGTCGTCGGCGAAGTGGTCGAACTGTCGACCGCGACCGACGCGCTCGCCGTCTGGGCGCGCGTGGCGGAGGGGGTGGCATGAAGATCTTGACCGGGCAGGATCTGGCGAGCGGCGATGTCGTCTGGTGGGCGGGCGACGGCTGGTCGCGCCAGATCGACGAGGCGATCGATGTCGGCGACACCGGCGACGCGATCGCCAAGCGCGAGGAAGGCGCGCGGCGCGTGAACGTGCCCTATCTGATCGACGCGACGCGCGGCGCCGATGGCCGCATCCGCCCGGCGCACATCAAGGACCGCGTCCGCGCGCTCGGCCCCACGGTGCGGCCGGATTTGACCTTGAAGCCCGCCGATCCCGATGCGGGGGCGTGGGTGATTTAAGTTTTAATGAGTCACACAAAGCCACGAAGACACGAAGATGAACTATGGGGCGAAGCCCCTAAAATTCGATTGAAAGCAGCTTCGCTGCTGGGTTTTCTTAGTGTCTTCGTGGCTTCGTGTGAGAAAAACTTCCAGGCGGAACGCGATGTATCAATATGACCAATATGACCAAGCGATCGTCGACGCCCGCGTCGAGGAATTTCGCGATCAGGTGAAGCGCCGCCTCTCGGGCGCGCTCAGCGAGGATCAGTTCAAGCCGCTGCGGCTGATGAACGGGCTTTATCTGCAGCTCCACGCCTATATGCTGCGCGTCGCCATCCCCTATGGCACGCTCTCCAGCCGCCAAATGCGCGCGCTCGCCGATATCGCCGAGCGTTATGATCGCGGCTATGGCCATTTCACGACGCGCCAGAACATCCAATATAATTGGATCAAGCTGAGTGACGCGCCCGATATTCTCGCCGATCTCGCCCGCGTCGAGATGCACGCGATCCAGACGAGCGGCAATTGCATCCGCAACATCAGCTCGGATCAATTCGCGGGCGCGGCCGCCGATGAAGTCGCGGACCCCCGCCCCTGGGCCGAATTGCTCCGCCAATGGAGCAGCTTCCACCCTGAATTCAGCTATTTGCCGCGCAAGTTCAAGATCGCGGTGATCGCCGCCGAAGAAGATCGCGCGGCGATGCGGCTGCACGATATCGGCATTCAGCTGGTGCGCCGCGACGGCGAACTCGGCGCGCGCGTGTTCGTCGGTGGCGGGATGGGGCGCACGCCGATGATCGCGGTCGAAATCCGCGATTTCGTCCCCGCGACCGAATTGCTGAGCTATTTGGAAGCGTGTCTGCGCGTATACAATCGCTACGGCCGGCGCGACAATATCTACAAGGCGCGGATCAAAATTTTGATCCACGAACTCGGCGCCGACGAATATCGCCGCCAGGTGGAGGAAGAATTCGCGCAGTTGCGGGGTGAAGGCATCGATCCGCCGCTCGCCGAGCTCGAGCGGATCAGCGCATTCTTCGCGCCGCCGCCGTTCGAGACGGGCTCGAGCGACGACATCGACCTGAGCGATCCCGCTTTCGCCGCCTGGGTCGGCCAGAACGTCAGCGCGCACCAGGCGCCGGGCTATGCGATCGCGACGATCAGCCTGAAGCCCGTCGGCGGCATCCCCGGCGACGCCTCGGCCGAGCAGATGCGCGTCGTCGCCAATCTCGCCGAGCGTTACTCGTTCGACGAAATCCGCGTGACCCACGCGCAGAATCTCGTCTTGCCGCACGTCCGCAAGGCCGATCTGCCCGCGATCCACGCGGCGCTGAGCGACGCCGGGCTCGCCACCGCCAATCTCGACCTGATCAGCGACATCATCGCCTGCCCCGGGCTCGATTATTGCAGCCTGGCGAACGCGCGCTCGATCCCGGTCGCGCAGAAAATCGCCCAGCGTTTCGCCGATCTCGACCGGCAGCGGACGCTCGGCGAATTGAAGCTGAAGATCAGCGGCTGCATCAACGCCTGCGGCCACCATCATGCCGGCCATATCGGCATCCTCGGCGTCGACCGCAAAGGCACCGAAAATTACCAGCTGCTGCTCGGCGGATCGGGCGCCGAGGACGTATCGCTCGGCCGCATCACCGGCCCCGGCTTCGACGAGGACGGCATCGTCGACGCGGTCGAGCGCGTGACCGATCTCTATTTGCAGGCGCGCGAAGACGGCGAGCGATTTGTCGATACCTATCGCCGGCTGGGGTTCGAGCCGTTCAAGGAGGCGATCTATGGCTGATACGCTGCTGCGCCTGCGCGACGACGAGCCGCATGAGGAGCCGGCGATCACGCTCGACGCGTTCCTCGCGGGGCAAACCAACGCGACCGCGGTGCGGCTGGAGGCGGGCGACGATGCGCGCGCGCTGATCCCCGCGCTGGGGCGCCTCGCGCTGATCGAGGTGAGCTTCCCGAGCTTTCGCGACGGGCGCGGCTATTCGGCGGCGCGCATCTTGCGCGCGGCGGGCTATGCGGGGGAATTGCGCGCGGCGGGGGACGTGCTGGTCGATCAAATCGCCTTTATGCGCCGCTGCGGCTTCGACAGTTTCGCCCCCGAAAGCCCGATCGATCCGGCGGTGCTGGAGGCGACGCTCGCGCGCTACGCGCATGTCTATCAAGGCGCGGCGGACGGGCGGGCGCCCGTGTGGAAGCTTCGGCACGGCTAGAGCGATTTCCAGGCAGGTGGAATCACCTGCCGACTCGGAAATCGCGTCAAATCAAAGATCTAGAGCGGCGATCCGATGCAATTGGATCGGAAACCGCTCTAGCGGCGCTGGCTTCGTAAGTCGGTGATGCAGCTACGGGGTTCGCGCGGAGGCGCGGAGATCGCGGAAGATTTTGAGCCTTTGGCCGCCCGGCGGCATCGCCCCTCCACCACGCTTCGCGTGGTCCCCCTCCCCAGCAGAGCTGGGGAGGATCAATAGCGCTTGTCGAGCGACGTCACGAAGAGCGCAACGCCTCCGCGCCTCCCCTTCTTCCTCCGCGCCTCCACGCGAAAAAATCGACGCCCGATCCCATGCGCCGCGCGCGCCAACAACGGCCCGCCCTACCCGACCGCCGCCCCAGGCCCCGCATAATCGGTGAAGCGCGTCACCTCGCGGTCGAAGAACAGGGTCGCCTTGCCCGTCGCGCCATGGCGGTGCTTGGAGATCAGCAGTTCGGAAATGCCCTGGATGCGATTGCCCTCTTCGAGCCAAGCCATATAGGCGTCGCTCGTCCGATCGGTCGGCTCGCGCGCGGCGTGGTAATAATCGTCGCGATAGACGAACCACACCATATCGGCGTCCTGCTCGATCGAGCCCGATTCGCGCAGGTCGGAGAGTTGCGGGCGTTTGTCCTCGCGCTGCTCGACCGCGCGGCTGAGCTGCGACAGCGCCACCACCGCCACGTTCAAATCCTTGGCCATCGTCTTCAGCCCGCGCGAAATCTCGCTGATTTCCTGCACGCGATTGTCGCCGCCGCGCGCGCTGCCCGACAGAAGCTGGAGATAATCGACCACCACCAGCCCGATCTGCCCCTCGAACTTGCGCTGCAACCGCCGCATCCGCGTGTGCAGGCCCGCGATCGAAAGGCCGGCGGTGTCGTCGATATAGAGCGGCAGATTCTGCAGCTCGATCGAGGCCTGGATCAGCCGCTGCATCTCCTGATTGTTGAGCGTGCCCATCCGCAATTTCTCGCTCGAGACGCGCGATTGTTCGGCGAGGATTCGCGTCGCGAGCTGATCGGCCGACATTTCCAGGCTGAAAAAGGCGACGCGCGAGCCGACCGAACGCCCCGCCTCGATCCCGTCCTCCTGGTCGCGCATGAAGCGCTGGGCGGCGTTGAAGGCGATGTTGGTGGCAAGCGAGGTCTTGCCCATGCCCGGCCGGCCGGCGAGGATCACCAGGTCGGAGCGGTGCAACCCCCCGGTCTTGCCGTTGACCGAATCGAGCCCGGTGGTGATGCCCGACAAGCTGCCCCCAGCGTTCTGCGCGCGCTCGACCATTTGCAGCGCGAGCGTGGCCGCGGCCCCGAAGCTCTTCACCGATTTCTGGCTCTCGGTGTCGCCCGAGATTTTGAACAGCGCTTCTTCGGCTTCCTCGATCTGCTTCTTGGGGTTGACCTCGGCCGAGGTGTCGAACGCCTTGTCGACGAGCTCGCGCCCTACGCCGATCAGCGTGCGCAGCATCGCCAGATCCTTGATCTGCTCGGCGAAATCGCGCGCGCCGATCAGCGCCGCGCCGCTCCCCGTCAATTGCGCGAGATAGCTCGGGCCGCCGAGCGCCTGCATCCCCGCGTCCTGCTCGAACATCGGTTTGAGCGTCACCGGCGTCGCGAGCAGCCCCGCGCGGCGCAGCTTCTTCACCCCTTCGAACACGCGGCCATGGAGCGGATCGTAAAAATGCTCCGCCGTCAGCAGCTCGATCATATCGTCGGCGACGCGCGCGTCGATCAGCATCGCGCCGAGCAGCGCGGCCTCGGCCTCGACATTATGTGGCAGCGCGCGCGCGGGCGCGGCGGCGGGGGGAGCGGCGAAAATACTTGCCATGGCGCGCTCTTCTCACCCCAGCGCCGCGCGCTCAAGCGGCGCCCGGGTTGAAACACGTGGATAAGGTTGATTCGCGGCGGCGTTCGCCCGATAGGCTGGAGCCATGGGCGACCCCCGCATCATCGCTGTCACGCTCGACGAACACACCATCCTGTGGCGCAACGCCGATATCGAGCAGGAGCGGCGGATCGCGATTTTCGATCTGATCGAGGGCAATTATTTCAAGCCCTGCCGCGCTTATGACGATGGTTATGAAGGCCCCTATCGCATCGCCTTGTCGGTCGAGGAAGGGCGGCTCGCGATCGCGATCGCGCGCGAAGACGGCGGACCGCTCGAGACTTATGTGCTCGGGCTCGGGCGGTTCCGTCGCCCGATCAAGGATTATTTCGCGATTTGCGATAGCTATTATCAAGCCATCCGCAACGCGACCCCGCAGCAGATCGAGACGATCGACATGGCGCGCCGCGGCGTCCATAACGAGGCCGCCGAGCTGCTCAAGGAGCGGCTGGAAGGCAAGATCGAAATCGATTTCGATACCGCGCGCCGGCTGTTCACGCTGATTTGCGTGCTCCACATCAAGGGATGAAGCGCTGGCTGCCCGTGATCGCCGCCGGCCTGATCGGGCTCGGCTGCCTGGGCCTCGCCGGGTGGCGCGCGGCCGAGGGTTGGACTCCCTCGCGCGCGCGCTATCCTTTTCAGGGGATGGACGTGCGCGGCGGCGAGGGGCCGTTCGAATGGCGCCAGCTGAGGGCGGCTGGAGCGAGCTTCGTCTATCATGTCGCCACCGAGGGCACCGCGCGCGATCCGGGCTTCGAGGGCGATTGGGACGCGATCGCCGAGGCGGGGCTCGGGCGCGGGGCGGTGCATGTCTATTCCTTCTGCGCGCCCGCGGCGACGCAAGCGGCGGCATTCCTCGCGCTGGTGCCGCGCAGCGCCGACGCGCTGCCGCCCGCGCTGGTGATCGAGTTCGCGCCGGACTGCGCGGCCCGCCCCGATCGCGCCACGCTGCTTGCGGAGCTGCGCGCGTTGCTCGACGCGATCGAGGCGCATAGCGGCCATCCGGCGCTGCTGCGCGTCTCGCCCGAGGTCGAGCGCTTCTACCAGCTCACCGCCGCGCTGCCCCGGCCGATCTGGACCTCGGCCCAATTTTTCGCGCCCGGTCTCGCCCCCCGCCCTTGGCGGCTATGGCGAGCGAGCGGCTTTCACCGGATCGAGGGCGCCCCCGCGCCCGTGCATTGGGACGTGATCGCACCATGAACGACCTGCTCGCCGCCGCCCGCGCCGCGATGGCGCATGCCTATGCCCCTTATTCGCGCTTCTCGGTCGGTGCCGCGCTGCGGCTGACCGATGGCGCGATCGTGACCGGCGCCAATTTCGAAAATGCGAGCTATGGCCTGTCGCTCTGCGCGGAGACGGTCGCGCTCGCGACCGCGAACAGCGCCGGAAGGCTCGGCGACGTGGTCGAGCTGGCGGTGATCGGCGGCCGGCAAACCGACGCCGGGCTCGCCGATGCCGGCATCGTCACCCCATGCGGGCGCTGCCGCCAAATCATCAACGAAGCAGCACAACTCGGCGGGTGCGATCTGCCGATCCACTGCGCGAGCATCGCCGGCGCGCTCGCGACCTATCCGCTGTCGGCGCTGCTGCCGCACGCCTTCGGGCCCGCCAATTTGGGAGACATCGCATGATCATGGCCGATCGCTGGATTCGCGAGCAGGCGCTGGCGCACGGGATGATCGAGCCGTTCGTCGAACGCCAGGTGCGCGCGGGGTGCATCAGCTATGGCCTGTCGAGCTATGGCTATGACGCGCGCGTCGCCGACGAATTCAAGATCTTCACCAATGTCGATTCGGCGATCGTCGATCCCAAGGATTTCGCCGCGAACAGCTTCGTTGATCGGCGGACCGATGTGTGCGTCATCCCGCCCAACAGCTTCGCGCTCGCGCGCACGGTCGAATATTTCCGGGTGCCGCGCGACGTGCTGGTGATTTGTCTCGGCAAATCGACCTATGCGCGCTGCGGCATCATCGTGAACGTCACCCCGCTCGAGCCCGGCTGGGAGGGGCATGTGACGCTCGAATTTTCGAACACCACGCCGCTGCCCGCGCGCATCTATGCCAATGAGGGCGCGTGCCAATTCCTCTTCCTGCAGGGCAACGAGCCGTGCGAGGTGAGCTATGCCGACCGCGCGGGCAAATATATGGGCCAGCGCGGGGTAACGCTGCCGAAGTTGTGAGGCTCGAAGCGAAAAGGGGCGGCGCCAGCATCCTGGCACCGCCCCTTCAACACCCGGCGTAACGATCAGAAATCGTTGCGATATTGCTCGTTGCCGACGAAGCCGAGCTTGCCGACCCCCGAACGCTTCACCACCGCCAGCACCCGATCGACGACTTCATAGCGCGCCTGCGGGTCGGGCTGGAATTGCAGCTCGGGTTCGGGGTCGATCGTCTTGCTCTGCTCGAGATATTGCGCGAGCGTCGCATCGTCCACCGGCTGGCCGTTCCAATAGGTGACGCCGGCCGGATCGATCACGATCTTGTTCTTGGTCGCTTCCACCGCATTGGGATTGGGCTTTTGCGGAAGATCGACCTTGACCGCGTGGGTCGGGATCGGAAGCGTGATGATGAACATGATGAGGAGCACGAGCAACACGTCGATCAACGGCGTGGTGTTCATTTCCATCATCGGTTCGCCATCATCGGAACCGCCGCTCATTGCCATGGTCGTTTACTCCTCGTCACTGCCGCTCGGCGAGCGCGGAGCCCGGCGGCGGCTGCGAAATGAAGCCGACCTTGGGATAGCCGGCCTTTTGCATGGTATAGATGGTGCCGCCGATGCACTTGTACGGCGTGTCGACATCGCCGCGGATATGCGCCTCGGGCAGATTGTCCGCGGTCAAGTCCGATCCCATCCGCTCGACATCGGCCTTGAGCTTGGCCACCGCGCGATCGAGCAGTTCCTGACTGCTGACCTTGGTCAGGTTCCAATAAACCTCGCAGGTGCCGCCCGGCCCGCCCCGCACCGCGAGCGAGATATTCTCGGGCTTGGTCGTCGTCGGGTCGTAACGCACCTCGGGCAGCTTCACCTTCACCGATTGCACCGCGACCGGAACCGCGATCAGGAAGATGATGAGCAGCACCAGCATCACGTCCACGAGCGGAGTCGTGTTGATGTCCGACAGGGGCTTTTCGGCGGCGCCATCGCCGCCAACGCTGATCGCCATTTGCGAACTATCCTATCAATATTCGTTCCAACGGCTGGCGCGCGCCCCGGTGCCGCGATCGGCGCCGGGGCACGGACGCTCAGGCCGCCGTCGGCTTGGCCGGGGTCGCGGCGGGCTTGGCCGGCGCGGCGGCGGGCTTGGCCGCGCTGCGCGTCGCCGGGCGCACCGCGCCGTTCGAAGCGAGGAAGCCGAGCACGTCGTTCGAGAAATGGTTGAGATCCTCGGCGATCTGCTTGTTGCGACGCTGCAGGAAGTTGTAGCCGAGCACCGCCGGCACGGCGACGACCAGACCGAAGGCGGTCATGATCAGCGCTTCACCCACCGGGCCCGCGACCTTGTCGATCGAGGGATCGCCCGACGAACCGATCTTGATCAGCGCGCGATAAATGCCGACCACGGTGCCGAACAGCCCGATGAACGGCGCGGTCGCGCCCACCGTCGCCAGGAAGGCGAGCCCGCCGCCGAGCGACGAGTTGATCGTCGCTTCCGAGCGCGCGAGCGAGCCGTGCAGCCAGTCATGCGCTTCGACCGGATCGGTCAGCTTGCCGTGCTGTTCCTGCGCGGCGAGACCATCGTCGACGATCTGGCGATAAGCCGAGTTGGGCTCGAGCTTGGCCGCGCCTTCGCGCAGGCTGGTCAAGTTCCAGAAGCCCGAGCGCACGCGCTTGGTCTGGGCGTTGATCTTCGACTG
>LWDI01000040.1:496-634 GCA_002083475.1 Proteobacteria bacterium SG_bin5 | reverse complement strand
TCACGAAGAAGATGTAGAGCGAAACGAACAGCATGATGGTGAGGATGCCCGCCACCGACCAGGCGATGACACCGCCCTGCTGGAGGGCTTCCCAAAAGCCGTACGGATTTTCGTTCTTGGCGCCCCCGGCGGCGGCGG
>LWDI01000040.1:0-480 GCA_002083475.1 Proteobacteria bacterium SG_bin5 | reverse complement strand
AGCATAGTTTTTTCCTTATTGGTCGATCATGGCCATAAAGATTGTGCCGGCGCGCCAAGGACGGCGGCGCCGGCGGGTCGTCATTCGTCGCGCAGCTGCCAGCGGACCGGCAGCGTATACGAAGATTCGATCGCGTTGCCCGCGCTATCCTTGGCGGGATTGAAGCGACCGTTGCTCTTCGCGAGGCGGCAGGTGGTGTTGTCGAGCTCGCCATTGCCGCTCGAGGTGGTGACGCTGCACTGCGTCACGCGACCATTGGCGCCGATGGTGAGCGCGACCACGACGCGCCCCTGAATCCCCTCGCGCTTGGCGGAGGCGGGATAATAATCCTCGGGGAACCAATCGCCCGCCGCGCCGCGGATCGATGCCCGGGTGGCGAGATTGGGCTTGGGCGGCGCGGGCGGCGTGGCGACCACGACCGGCGCGGGCGGGGCCGCCGTCACCGTGACCGGCGCGGCCGGCGGCGGCGTGGCGGTGGTG
>LWDI01000039.1 GCA_002083475.1 Proteobacteria bacterium SG_bin5 | reverse complement strand
TCGAACGCCATGTCGGGGAAGCGCCCGGCGATCGTCGACAACAGCCGCGCCTTTTGCGGCGCGGTCAACCAATCCGCTTTAAGCAGATCGAGCGCGCGCGTGGCGATCGCCTTGTCGCGCGATCGGCCGAGCAGATTGACATAGCCCGATTTCACCACCGGATCGGCGGTGCCCTGCGCGAGCGCGCGCAGCGCATCCCATTCCTCGGGCGTCGCGTTCACGGCATAGCTGATCAGCACCGCCTGGCGGATCGCGGGCGGGATCGCGGTCGGATCGCTTTGGAGCGCGGCGAAATAGCGCCGCGCCTCGCCTGCCACCCGGGCTTCGCCATTGCTCCCGAGCCGAGTAATGAGCTGCTCGCGCAGCGTCGTCGCGAGCGGCGCTTCGCCGGGGCGCGCGGTGAAGCCGATGCGATCGAGCACCGGCCCCAGCATCGCGTTGGTCCGCGCGCGCAGCGGCGCTTCGAGATCGCTGCCCAAATACAGGCTGATCAACCCGCTCAGCTGGCCGTTGACGGTCGACCATTCGAGCGGCGTCGCCTCGGCCGGCACCTGCCCCAGCAGCGCGAAGTAACGCGCCATGTCCTGGTCGCCGGAAAAAGCCAAGGCATAATCATCGGCGAGGCTGCCGAGCTTGTCGGCGAGCGCGAGCCGCGCATAATCGCGCACCAGCGCCTGATGCCCCGCCTCGTCGTAAAGAATGCGCGTATAGCTCGCCTTGTCGAGATTGGCGACGACGGTGCCGCACCCGTCGAGCGTCACCCGGTTGGGCGCGCCGGCGGTCACGACCATTTCGCGCGACTGGCCGCCGAGCGTGCCGATCCGCAGCGGCACTTGCCAGGACTGGGGCGCCTTGGAAGCCGCGTCGATCGCGAACCGCCCCTGGGTGAGCGTGACCGTCGTCTTGCCTCCCGCGCACGCCCCGCTCGCGACGCGGATCAGCGGCACGCCGGGTTGCAGCGTGAAGCCGCGCGCGATCTCGGCGACCGGGCGCCCAGTGGTCTTGGTCAGCTCGGCCCAAAGCTGGTTGGTCTCGGTATTCTGATATTTATACTTGGCCATATAGTTGCGCAGGCCGGCGCGAAACTTGTCCGGCCCCAGCGCGGACTCGAGCATGGCGATCACCGCCTGGCCCTTTTGATAAGTGATCTGGTCGAACGCGGCGCTCGATTGCTCGACGGTTTCGACATGGCGGATCACCGGATGGGTCGCGGCGGTCGCGTCGATCCCCATCGCCGCCTCGCGCGCGCCGATCACGGCGGTTGCGCGCGCGTTCCATTCGGGGTTGAGATCGGCCGCCGATTTGCTCTCCATCCACGAGGCGAAGCCCTCGTTCAGCCAAAGATCGTCCCACCATTTCATCGTCACCAGATCGCCGAACCATTGGTGCGCCATTTCATGCGCGACGACCGTGAAAATCTCCTGCCGGTTGCTCTCGCTGTTGCGCTTGGGGTCGAACAGCACCAGCGGTTCGAAATAGAAGATCGCCCCCCAATTCTCCATCGCGCCGAAGAACTGGCTGGAGCCCGGCCCTGCGATCATATCGAGCTTGGGCAGCGGATAGGGTTGGCCGAAATAATCATTATAATAAGTGAGCAGCCGCTTCGCCTGGGCGAGCGCATAATCGCCCTGATCGACCACGCCGCGCCGGGTGATGATGCCGATCTCGACGCCGTCCTGCATCACCGTCTTGCGCTCGACGTCGCCCATGCCGAGGAACAGCAAATAGCTCGACATCACCGGCGTTTCGGCGAAGCTATAGAGCTGGCGGCCATCGGTGAGGGTGGAAACGCGCGCGGGCATGTTGCTGAACGCGGTCTGCCCCTTGGGCGCGACCGCCGAGAGGCGATAGGTCGCCTTGAAGCCCGGCTCGTCGAACATCGGCGCGAGGCGGCGCGCGTCGGGCGCCTCGAACTGGGTGACGAGCATCCGCGCGTCGCTGCCGTCGAGATTTTTGTAATCGATCGCGAAAAAGCCGGCGGCGGTGTCGTTGATCTTGCCCGACCAGGCGAAGCCCAGCTTGTGCGCGCCGGGCTTGAGCGGCGCGGCGGCGGTGAGGGTGATGCGCTGCTGCTTTTCGTCGAAGCTCAGCTTGGCCGGCTTGCCGTCGATCGTCGCGCGGGTGATATTCAGTTCGGCGGCATTGAGCGTGACGGCGCGGGTCGGCGCGGTCACGCGGACCGCGATTTCCTCTTCGCCGGTGAAGGTCTTGGCCTTCGCCTCGGGATCGACGCGGATCGTGTACGTCGTCGGCAACACCGTGCGCGGCAATTGTCCCGCCGCCAGCGCGGGCGCCCCCGCGCTCGCCAAAAGCCCCGCCATCACCCAATGCCGCATGTTGCTCTCCTAAGACTCCTCGGGGCGGAGCCTTAAGCGCTCGACCGGCAATTGCAATCGCGCGGCGCCGCGCGCTTCGGGAGGATCGGAACGGCGGCGGACTGGACAAGGCGCGCCGGCCCGTTATGCCTCCAACCCCATGAGCCTCATCGCCCCGCTGGATCGCCTGCGCCTGCCCGTGATCGGGTCGCCGCTGTTCATCATCTCGAACCCCGCGCTGGTGATCGCCCAGTGCAAGGCGGGGATCATGGGCAGCTTCCCGGCGCTCAACGCGCGGCCCCAAGCGCTGCTCGACGAATGGCTCCACCAGATCACCGAGGAACTGGCGGCGTGGAACCGCGCCAATCCCGATCGCCCGGCGGCGCCCTATGCGGTCAACCAAATCGTCCACCGCTCGAACGATCGGCTCGAGGCCGACATGGCGACCTGCGCCAAATGGCAGGTGCCGGTCGTGATCACCTCGCTCGGCGCGCGCGAGGAAGTGAACCGGGCGGTGCAGAGCTGGGGCGGAATCACGCTGCACGACATCATCGACGATCGCTTCGCGCGCAAGGCGATCGAAAAGGGCGCGAACGGCTTGATCGCGGTGGCGGCGGGCGCGGGCGGCCATGCCGGGCGGCAGAGCCCCTTCGCGCTGGTGCAGGAAATCCGCCAATGGTTCGATGGGCCGCTCGCGCTTTCGGGCGCGATGGCGACGGGCGAGGCGGTGCTCGCCGCGCAAGCGCTGGGCGCCGATCTCGCTTATATCGGCTCGGCCTTCATCGCGACCGACGAGGCCAATGCCGCCGAGGCCTATAAGCAGGAAATCGTCGCCTCCAAGGCCGCCGACATCGTCTATTCGGACCTGTTCACCGGGGTATGGGGCAATTATCTGCGCGGCTCGATCGAACGCGCGGGGCTCGATCCCGACAATCTGCCCAAGGGCGATCTTTCGACGATGAATTTCGGCGGCAATGCCGGCGCCAAGGCGTGGCGCGACATTTGGGGATCGGGGCAAGGCATCGGCGCGGTCGACGCGGTGCTGCCGGCGGCCGAGCTGGTCGCGCGGATCGGCCGGGAATATGTGGCGGCGCTGGAGCGCGTGCGCGCGCTGCCGGCACCGATCCTATAGCGGCCGCCGCGCCACCGGATTATGCTGCGCCCGACCGATAGGGAGGCGCGCTGATGGTGCAATCGACTTTGGCCACGGTCGATGCGTGGATGGCGGCGCTCGTGCCCGATCGCGCGCCCGCGTTCGAACGGTTGCGCGCGCTCTGCCAGGCGCGGCTGCCGGGCTGGGTCGAGCGGATGCAATGGGGCATGCCGGGCTACGCCCCCGCCGAGCGCGACCCGGTGGTGAGCTTCAACAGCCAGAAGAACCACATCGCCTTCTACGCGGGGCCGACCGCGGTCGCGCGGTTCGCCGATCGGCTCCAGGGAATCGATTGCGGCAAGGGCTGCGTGCGCTACCGCCGCCCCAGTCAAATCGATTTCGATGTGATCGCGGCGATGCTCGACGATATTTACGCGCGCGGCGAGACGATGTGCTAGCCGCCGCCGCACGTCGATCCGCGCGACGTTAGAACGCGCCGCGCAATCGTTCGATCATGTCGCGCGCGGGGCTCGGCGCGGGGCCGTCGTCGAGGCTCGCATCGAGCGTCGCGTCGAGCCGGGCGGTGCGGCGGAACAAGGCGATGCTCCCGTCGATCAGCGCGCGCGCGCGCGGCGGCATCGCGGCGAGCGCGCTCGCGTCCGAATAAGGCGCCGCCCCTAGCCGCCGCGAGGGCGCGCGCGCGTCGGCCAAGGCCAGCTCGCCCGCCGCCACCGCGCGCTGGGTCAGCAGCCAGGCGATCACGTGCATCAGCCGCGTCGTCACTTTCAGGGACTCGCAGCTGAACGCCACCCGCGCCATCGGCTCCAGCGCCTCGCGCTCGGCGCGTCCGCCCTCGTCGAAATAGCCGCGCGCCTCGTCGGCGAGGAGCATCGCCTCGGTATAAAGCTGGCTCACCAGTCGCGGATGAATCACGGGCGCGGGCATGATCCTAGCGCTGCCAGATTTGCGGCCCCGCGCAAACACCGGGGAGCGCGCGGGCGGCGTATCGTTTCAAGACGGCGCACCGATCAGCGCGTTCGCGGCACGCGCGCTGTGGCGTTCGGGCAACGCCTGGGGCCGTTTATCCCCCGTTCATGCAACTCCCCGCCCCGCCGCGCCATTGAGCGGGTCCGTCCCCAATGTTTCGGGGGACCGGTATCGTGGAGTAGCATATGCGTTTTGTTTCCTTGGCCGCGCTCGTCGCCGGCCTGTCCGCCGCCCCCGCTTTCGCGCAAGACGCCCCCGCCCCTGATCGGGTATTCGACGGCCCGCGCGCGGGCGTGATCCTGGGCTATGATCGGCTCCAACCCGGCAGCAGCGAGGATTCTGACATCGCCGGCGACGACGAGGGCGCCGATGGCCTGCTCTATGGCGGCGACATCGGTTATGACGTTCAGCGCGGCCGGCTGGTGTTCGGGGTCGAGGCCGAGATCACCGGCTCGACGTCGCGCGTCGGCAATCCCGCGCGCGCGAACCTGGGCTTTGGCCGGGTGAAGGCGGGGCGCGACATTTACGGCGGGGTGCGCATCGGCACCACCCTCACCCCGACGACGCTCGCTTATGCCAAGGCGGGCTATACCAACGCCCGGCTCGATTTGACCGCGAGCGACGGCGTCACCGAAACCGGCGGGAACTTCAATCTCGATGGCTACCGCGTCGGGCTCGGGCTCGAAAAGGCGCTGGGGCCGCGCACTTATGCCAAGATCGAATATCGCTATTCGAACTATGGCGACGCGCGGTTCGAATTTCCCCGGGGCGGCAACACCAATAATTTCGGGATCGACACCGATCGCCACCAACTCGCCGCCGGCGTGGGCTTCCGCTTCTAAGCGAAACGAATCGCGCACGCGCGAAGGGTCGGGGCGCTTGCCCCGGCCCTTTTTATGTTTAAGGAATGAACAAGACCTATGGTCCCATGACCCATCAGGCACGGTGAATCAGGGGGGCCCCGGCCGGGGTGACACGATGAAGGCGACTATCGAACGCGCGACCTTGCTCAAGGGGCTCAGCCACGTCCAATCGGTGGTCGAGCGGCGCAATACCATCCCGATCCTCTCGAACGTGCTGATCGAAGCGGCGGCGAGCGGCACGCTGAAGCTGATGGCGACCGATCTCGATTTGCAGATCAACGAACATGTGACGGCGGCGGTCGACACCCCCGGCGCGACGACGGTTTCGGCGCACACTTTGTTCGACATCGTCCGCAAATTGCCCGAGGGCAGCCAGGTGTCGCTCTCGGCCGCCGAAGGCCGGATGACGATCATGGCGGGCCGCGCCAAATTCAGCCTGGCGACGCTGCCGCGCGACGATTTCCCGGTGATCGCCGAAGGCGAGCTGCCGCACCAGTTCGAGCTGCCCGCCGAAACGCTCAAGCAGATCATCGACAAGACGCGCTTCGCGATCTCGACCGAGGAAACGCGCTATTATCTGAACGGCATTTTCCTGCACGTGAGCGACGAGGGCCAGCCGGTGCTGAAGGCGGCGGCGACCGACGGCCACCGGCTCGCGCGCGTGACGGTCGCGCGGCCCGAGGGCGCGGAAGGGATGCCCGATGTGATCGTGCCGCGCAAATGCGTGGCGGAGCTACGTAAATTGCTCGACGAGGTCGATGGCTCGGTCGGCGTGTCGCTGTCGGGAAGCAAGATCCGCTTCGATCTGGGCGCGGCCTTGCTCACCTCGAAGCTGATCGACGGGACCTTCCCCGATTACAACCGCGTGATCCCGACCGCGAACGACCGGCTTTTGAAGATCGACCCGCGCGCGCTACAGGAAGGCGTCGACCGCGTCTCGACCATCGCCACCGAAAAGACGCGCGCGGTGAAAATGGCGCTCGACCGCGACCGCGTGACCTTGTCGGTCACCAGCCCCGAAAACGGCACCGCGGCCGAGGACGTGCCCGGCGATTACGCCGCCCAGCCCTTCGAGATCGGCTTCAACAGCCGCTATTTGCTCGATATTTTGGCGCAAGTGGAGGGCGATCACGTCGAAGTCCACCTGGCCGACGCCGCCGCCCCCACGCTGATCCGCGAGAATGACAAGGCACCGGCGCTTTATGTGATCATGCCGATGCGGGTGTGAGGGGGCGGGCTCAAGCGGGCGTCGGCACCATACCCCGCCGCACCGCGACGATCAAGCCGACCAGCAGATAGACTCCCATCATCGCGGTGACGAGCGTCCAGGCGTCGGCCTCGGGCGCGAGCTTGAGCCGGGTGAGTGCCGCCCAGGCGAACAGCGCGAGTTGGAGCAGCCAGAAACAGACAGCGCCGCTTTGGGTGATCACGGCGCGTGTGAGTTCGTCGCCGTCGCGCCAGAGGCGATAATTGATCCAGCTTTCGAGGAGCAGCAGCACGCCAATCCCGCCCGCCGCGAGCGCGCGCCCCTCGAAACTCAGCCCGAGATGCGCGAGAATGGGCGGCGCGCCGAGCATCAGCCCGGCGAGCCCCGTGACCAACGCCTGGCGGCGGCCGCTCACCAGCGCGGTGGGATCGACCGGTTCGTCGGGCGGGGTGTACTCGACCATCTCGTTCCAGCGCCGCGCGCTCGTCGCGGCCCAGGCGGCGTAGCCCGCGCTCACCAGCAGCCCCAGCGCGATCACCAGGCTGAACAGATCGGCAAGGCTCCAATCGCGAAACGCCGCCAATTCGCGCTGCCTGATCGCCGCTCCCACCCCATAACCCGCAACGCCACCAAGCGGCGCGCCGATGATCAGGGCAATGACCATCCTGCGTAGCAGATTGCGGTTAAACACGATTTCCATCGGGGCTCCAATCATCGAGGAAGATTTCATCGACCGGCACTCCAAAAATCTTCGACATTCTAAGCGCGAGCGGCAGACTCGGATCATATTTGTCGGTTTCCACCGCGTTGATCGTCTGCCGCGACACGCCCAACCGCAGCGCGAGCTCCTGCTGGCTGATGCCCGCTTCGGCGCGAAGCACGCGCAAGCGGTTTCGCATGATCGTGACCAGACCTCTTTACGTTATGACAAGAACTCTTTACGATGCCAGGCTGTCGGTGTCAAGAGTTCTCGACATCACGCGGATATTGAAACCGACAGCGACGCACGGCATATTAACAACACTGTCAGTAAGAGACTCGCGCCATGCCCGCCACCCCCCTCCCCGATCGCCGCGACTGGAAGACGGCGTGGCGCGCGCTGCGCCGCTTGCTGAGCAATGGCGACGATACCGAGCAAGTCTTCGTCATCATGCGCGCGCTCAACGCGGGCAATGGCAAGCGCAATTTCGCGCGGCTGGTGCGCACGGTCGAAGGCGGGGCGATCGCCTTCGCGCAGGAAGAACTCGCCGAGCGGCTGTCGAACCCCGATTATATCGCGCGCTTCGCGCCGGGCACGGTGGGCGCCGCTTATCGCGAGTTTTTGCGCGAAACCGGCTATTCGGCGATGGGGCTCGCCGAAGTCTCGAACCTCGACAAGGCCGAGCGGCCGATGCCCCATCCCTATGCCTGGTTCGGCCGCCGCATCCGCGACACCCATGATATCTGGCACGTGCTCACCGGCTATAAGGCCGATGAGACGCTCGGCGAGGCGTGCCTGGTCGCGTTCAGCTATGCCCAGCTCGGCGGGCTCGGCTGGGCGTTCATCGCGAGCGGCGCGGCGCTCAAATCGCTCGCGGTGACCAAGAGCAGCTTGTTCGCGCGCACAGTGTGGGAAGGCTATGCGCGGGGGCGGCGGACCGCCTGGCTCGCCGGCGAGGATTATCACGCGCTGCTCGAGGAGCCGATCGCGGCGGCGCGCGCGCGCCTCGGGCTCGGCGCCGCGCCGCTTTACCTCCGCGCCCAGGCGGCGCTGGGGGCGGGCGCCAGCTATGCGAGCCTGAAGCCCGCCTGACCCCCGGTAGCTCCGCGAGCTATGCGCCCGCCGCGGCGCCCGCTACGGCCCGCATCATGGCGACGCTGCGCCGCAAGCTGATCTATGCCGCGCTCGCCCTGCTCGAGCGCGACGGGCTCGAGCGGCTGTCGCTGCGCGGGGTGGCGCGCGCGGCGGGCGTATCGGCGATGGCGCCCTATCACCATTTCGCCGATCGCCGCGCGATGCTCGCCGCGGTCGCCGCGCGCGGGCTCGAACGGCTTTATGCCGCGCAAATGATCGCGGTGCGGCAAACCCCCGATCCGCGCGCCCGCGCCGCCGCCGCCGCCGAAGCGCTGGTGCGCTACGCCGCGCTGTTTCCCGAACTCTTCCGGCTGATCGGCTCGGCCGAACTCGCGCGGCCGGGGGTGGAGGAACGGCTCGATGCCGCCCATGCGCGGATCGCCGCGCATTTCGCCGCGCTGCTGGGCCCGCGCGGGCCGCTGCTCCACGCGCTCGCGCAAGGGCTCGCCGCGCAAGCGATCGCGGGCGCGCTGCCGATCGAGCGCGCGCGGGCGCTCGCGCGCGAGGGCGCCGCCCTGCTCGCCCCTTCCGCCTGAGCGGCGCGCTCGCTATATGCCGGCGATGCCCGACACCGCCGTGATGCCGATCCCCGGCCATATCGATCCCGTCCCCGTGCCCCGCGCGGTGCCGCCGCGCGCCGATGGCAAGCGCGATCTGATCGGCCTGCCCAAGGCGGCGATCCAGGCCGAACTCGAAGCCGCCGGGCTCGATCCCAAGCAAGCCAAGCTGCGCGCCAAGCAATTATGGCATTGGATCTACAATCGCGGCGTCACCGATTTCGCCGCGATGACCGATATCGCCAAGGCGCAGCACCCCTGGCTCGCCGAGCATTTCGTGGTGAGCCGGCCCGAGGTGGTGACCGCCCAGGTCTCGAGCGACGGCACCCGCAAATGGCTGCTCCGCGCGCCCGATGGCCAGGACTATGAGATGGTGTTCATCCCCGACGCCGATCGGGGCACTTTGTGCGTTTCGAGCCAGGTCGGCTGCACGCTCAACTGCCGCTTCTGCCATACCGGCACGATGCGGCTGGTCCGCAACCTGACGCCCGGCGAAATCGTCGGCCAGGTGATGCTCGCGCGCGACGCGCTCGGCGAATGGCCCTCCGCGCCCGAAGGCCGGCTGCTCACCAACATCGTGATGATGGGCATGGGCGAGCCGCTCTATAATTTCGAGGCGGTGCGCGACGCGCTGAAGCTGGTGATGGACGGCGATGGGCTCGCGCTGTCGAAACGGCGGATCACCCTGTCGACCTCGGGCGTTGTGCCGATGATGGCCCGCGCGGGCGAGGAGATCGGAGTCAATCTGGCGGTGTCGCTCCACGCCGTGCGCAAGGAAGTGCGGGACGAGATCGTGCCGCTGAACCGCAAGTACGGCATCGAGGAATTGCTCGCCGCCTGCGCGGCCTATCCCGGCGCCAACAATGCCCGGCGCATCACCTTCGAATATGTGATGCTGAAGGACAAGAATGACAGCGACGCCGATGCGCGCGAGCTGGTGCGGCTGATCCGCCATTATCGGCTGCCCGCCAAGGTCAATCTGATCCCGTTCAACCCCTGGCCCGGCGCGCCTTATGAATGTTCGAGCCCCGAACGCATCAAGCGTTTTTCCGACCTCATCTTCGAAGCCGGCATCTCGGCGCCCGTCCGCACCCCGCGCGGGCGCGACATCGACGCCGCCTGCGGCCAGCTGAAGACGGCGGCCGAGCGCAAGAGCCGCGCCGAGCTCGATCGGCTGGCGGAAGAAAAACAGGCGGCGCTCGGCTGATGGTGACCGACGCGCTCCGCCGCGCGCTGATCGGCGAGGTGCGCGCGCTGTTCAACGATCAGGCGCGTGGCGAACAGCCGGTGCAGCGCGCCGCCGATCCGTTCATCCCGGCGGGCTCGGTCGCCTGGCGGGTGCATGGCGATGTGACGACGATGATGGTGGGCGGCGTCGCCGCGCTGCTGCTGCAGATGCTCCACCCCGGGGCGCTGGGCGGCGTGTGGGATCATAGCGATTTCCGGCGCGACATGCGCGGGCGGCTGCGGCGCACCGCGCGCTTCATCGCGGTGACGACTTATGGCTCGCGCGCCTCGGCGCTGGCGGCGATCGCGCATGTGCGCGGCATCCATGCCAAGGTCGGCGGGGTGCAGCCCGATGGCACGCCTTATCGCGCCGATGATCCGCGGCTGCTGGCCTGGGTGCATGTGGCGGGCAGCCTCTGCTTCCTCGACGCCTGGCGCCGCTTCGGCACCCCGCTCTCCGCCGCCGAGCAGGACGCTTATTTCGCCGATGTCGCGCCCGTGGCCGAGGCGCTGGGCGCGGAACCCGTGCCGCGTACGCGCCGCGAGGCCGAGGCGCTGCTCGCGTCCTTCCGCCCGGACCTCGTCGCCGATCACCGCGCGCGCGAGGTCGCGCGCATCGTCCTCGCCCAGCGCGCCGAGCAATTGCGCGACGTGCCGGCGGCGGCGGCGCAAGGGCTGATCGGGCGCGCGGCGATCGATCTCCTCCCCGGCTGGGCGCGCAAGATGCACGGCTTCACCGGATCGGGCGTCGCGCGCCCGGCCGTCGACGCGCTGACGCTGGGCGTCGCGGGCACGCTGCGCTGGGCTTTCTCGGCGCCGGCGCGGGCGTGATCGCGGGCGTGGTGCTCGCAGCGGGCGCGGGGCTGGTGGGCGGTGCGATGAACGCGCTCGCGGGCGGCGGCACCTTCGCCACCCTGCCCGCGCTGATCGCCTTGGGCCTGCCCGCGAACCTCGCCAACGCGACCTCGAACGTCGCTTTGCTCCCCGGCGCCGCGACCAGCGCCTGGGCGTTTCGCGACGAACTCGGCCCGATCGGCGGGGTCCGCGCGCGCGCGCTCGGCGCGATCACCTTCGCGGGCGGGCTCGTGGGCAGTCTGTTGCTGGTGCTCACCCCGACGCGGACCTTCGACGTGCTCATCCCCTGGTTGTTGCTGCTCGCCTTTCTGGTGATCGCCTTCGGCAAGCGCGCCGCCGCCTGGTTGCATGAGCGCGTCACCATCGGCCGGCGCAGCTTGATGGGGGCGCAGGCCGTGCTCGGCATTTATGGCGGCTATTTCGGCGGCGGCGTGGGGCTGATGACGACCGCGACCTATGGCCTGCTCGCCGGCACGCCGCCGCGCGAGTTGTTCGCGGTCCGCACGCTGATGCTCGCCATCGCCAATCTCGCGGCGGCGATCCTGTTCATCGGCTTTGGCTTGGTGCGCTGGTGGGCGTGCCTGCCGATGCTCGCGGGCGCGATTCTCGGCGGCTGGCTCGGCGCGGTGATCGGCAAGCGCCTGCCGGCGCGCGCGGTGCGCTGGTGGACGCTGGGCGTGACGGCGGCGACGACGGCGGTGTTCTTCTGGCGCGCTTATGGGTGAGCGAAAAAGGGGAGCCGAACGGCTCCCCTTCCCGAAGGGCGGACGCTTGCGCGCCGCCAGTCACTCCCTTGCGGGCGACGGACACCCGAAGGCGCCGCATGCCAGGGTATATATTATACCCTGTCCTTCAATTCAACTAACGTCGGCTTGCATCGTTAAACGGCGGGCAGCGTCGGCAGCCAGGCAAGGATCTTTGTCAGAATGGCATTGAAATGCTCTTCCGCCAAGCGCGGCACCGTACCTCTTATCTGCGAAAATCGGCTCGGGGACACGGTATAGAGGTGATTGCAGACGACCCAGGACGCTCGCCCCTTTTCTAATTCGATCGGCAGAGGATAGGCCCAGGCCGCGCTCCTACCCTCTTGCGGGTCGGTCGAGATCGGCACTACCGTGCAGGGACCGTTCAACAAATTGCGATAAGAGATCACGAGTACAGGGCGCGTCTTCCACATCTCCGGGAGCAAGGCGTCGTGCCAGAAGTCACACCAATAGATATTTCTGATCTTTGGCGCGGCGACGATAACGGGTTTGAGATAAGGCGGCTTGTCCATTCCCCAAGCGTAACAGCAATGGCGCGGCGCCTCCAAGCCTTGGCTAATCCGGCCGTTTCATCCGGAACTTCGCGGCCTCGGTCACCTCGAAATAATCGCCCCAGCCGCCGCCGCGCAGCACTGGTTGGGCGGCGGTCGTTCGGTAGACGCCGCCTTCGATCGTCTCGGGCGCCAGATGCACCCCCACCACTTCGCCGAGCACCAGCCAGCTTTCGAGCGGCGCCCCGTCGGCGCGCTTCAGCTGGTGGATCTCGATCAGCTTGCACTCGAACGACGCCGGGCTCGCCGCCACGCGCGGCGGCGCGACCAGCCGCGAGGGCGCCGCCTCCAGCCCGGCGAGCACGAATTCGTCCGCTTGCGGACCAACGCTCGCCGAACTCGCGTTCATCGCCTCGGCGAGCGGGCGGCTGACCAGGTTCCACACGAATTCGCGCGTCGTGGCGACGTTCGCCACGCTATCCTTCCAGCCGATCGAGGCGAAGCCGATGATCGGCGGCACATAGTTGAACAGCTGGAAGAAGCTGTAGGGCGCAAGATTCCGGAATCCCTCGGCGCTCAGGCTGCTAACCCAGCCGATGGGACGGGGGGCGATGATCGAATTGAGCGGATCATGTGCAAGGCCGTGGCCCTGCCCCGGTTCATAGAAATGGTGTTTTTCCATCTAGTGTGTCAGCCTCGCTGTCACCGATCACGCGCTATGACCGAATCCGTCCGGTGACAGCCATGCCCCACGGGAGCACCGCGCGCAAAGGGGCCAAGCATGGAGGCGATGATGAGTTCCGCGACCCTGGCCGATACCAGCCCCGCCGATGGCCCGGCGATCGAGACCGGCGACGCCGCGCCCAGCGCGCCCGCGCGCTACGTCTACAAGCACAAGCTGTGGACGCGGTTGTGGCATTGGACCAATGTGTTCGCCTTCTTCATCATGGTCGGCAGCGGCCTGGGCATTTTGAACGCCCACCCGCACCTCTATTGGGGCGATCACGGCGCCCAGCCCGATCATCCCTGGCTCGAACTGCCGCATTGGCCCGGCTGGGCCACCATCCCCGGCAGCTATAATCTGGCGCTGTCGCGGCGCTGGCATTTGTTCTTCGCGCTGATCCTGGCGTTCAACCTGTTGATCTTCATGATCGTCAGCCTCGCCAACAAGCATTTCCAGCGCGATTTGACGATCCGCCGCCGCGAGATCGCGCCCGGGCATCTGTGGCACGACATCAAGGAACATCTCGCGCTGCGCTTCCACGATCCCAAGGATCCGGCGGCGTTCAACGTGCTGCAAAAGATCAGCTATGCCGCCGTCATCTTCGGGCTGTTGCCGCTGATCATCTTCACCGGCCTGTCGCTGTCGCCGGGCATCAACGCGAGCTGGCCCTGGCTGCTCGAATTGTTCGGCGGTCGCGCCTCGGCGCGGTCGATCCATTTCCTGGCGATGGTCGGCCTGCTCGGCTTCGTCGTCGTCCATCTGGCGCTGGTGATCCTGGCGGGGCCGATCCGCGAGGTCGGCTCGATGATCACCGGCTATTGGAAAACGCCCAAGGAGCATTGAGATCATGAGCACCATCATCACTCGCCGCTGCCTGGTCGGCGGCGGCGCGCTGGGCGCGGGGTTGCTGCTGTCGGGCTGCGACCGGCTGATCCAGAACGAAAGCGTCTCCAAGCTGATTCATAGCGAGGACCGGCTGCATTATTCGCTGCAGCGCGCGCTCACCGATCCCGGCACGCTCGCGCCCGAATATCGCCCCGATCAAATGTCGCCGGTGTTCCGCGCGAACGGCACGCTCAATCCGGGCGGCGAGCAATATAATGGCTGGGTGGCGGATAATTTCCAAAGCTTCCGCCTGGTGATCGACGGGCTGGTCAACCGCCCGCAATCGCTCTCGATGGCGCAGATCCGCTCGATGCCCGCGCGCACGCAGATCACCAAACATGATTGCGTCGAGGGCTGGACCGCGATCGGCCAATGGCATGGGCCGACGGTCGGCGCGCTGCTGCGCCTCGCCGACGTGAAGACCAACGCCAAATATATCGTCTTCCACTGCGCCGATCATTATCGCGGCGCGCCCAACCCCTATTATGAATCGCTCGACATGTTCGATGCCTTTCACCCCCAGACGATCCTTGCCTGGGCGATGAACGGCAAGCCGGTGACGGTCGCGCACGGCGCGCCGCTGCGGCTGCGCGCCGAGCGGCATTTGGGGTATAAGCAAGCCAAATACGTCACCCGGATCGAGGCGGTCGAGTCCTTCGCGCACATCCAAGGCGGCAATGGCGGCTATTGGGAGGATAATGTCGATTATGATTGGTATGGCGGACTTTGATCGAGTGCCTCTAGCTCCTCCCCTGTAAGGGGAGTTCCGAGTCGGATCGTTTCCCGGACGATCCTAAACCGTGTGGGGCGCGGTTTACCCCGAACTGGCAGTGGCGTAAGCAACCAACGGAGGGGTATCGGCGCGGCAAGCGGGCGTTCGAGGCGGAAGGATAAGCTTAGTGATCCGTCCTGCCCTATTGGAAGATTTCACGGCGATCGACATGTTCGACATCTTCGCCGGCGATCGCCACGCCGAGATAGTCGATAATCGATTGCTGGTGGCAGAAATCGACGGCCATGTGGTCGGCTATGTGTCCTGGCTACCCGGCGGGTTCGTCGGGCGGGACTATATTACCTTTCTCAATGTCGATCCGTCGCATGAACGTCGCGGCATTGGCCGCGCGCTCCTCCAGGCGGCCGAAGCCGCGATCGGCGCGGGTCGGGTGTTCGTGTCCACGGAAGACGACAACCACGCCATGCTAGCCCTGCTGCGGGTCGAGGGCTGGATTCATGCGGGCGCGGTCGCCGGCGCCAATGCTGGCGATCGGGCCGAAATGTTCTTCTACAAGGACCGTCCCGCCCGGGCTGAAGAGGAAACGTCATGACCGATCTAAACGTCGAGGCGATCCGCGCCGAGGTCCGCGCGATGAACTTCACGCGCGGCACGCCGGCCGAGGTCGCCCAGTGGCGCGAAGACCTCGCGGAGTCGCGCGCCAATCTCGCGATCGAGGACATGACCCCCACGCCGAACGAAGATGCGTTCTTCGACATGCTGCTGGAGGAGGGCGTGTCCCCTTCCCTCATGTCACAAATCCTGCTCCGGCTATACGATCATCCCAATGCCGATCGATCTCTCCCGATCACGCCCATGCGGATCGGACCCGCCGAATGATCGGCAAGCCCGCCCTCGCGACGATCGGCGTCGTGATCCTTGTCGGCTGCTCGCCGCCCGCGCCCAATCCACATGGGGTCAACCGGGACGAAACCTAACCGCCCGTTCGAGGGCGACACCCCCTCCACCATCGCTTCGCGACCACCGGCTTGCTTCGCGAGCCGGGCTGCGGTGGATCACCCGACCCCGGCAGGTGATTTGCCCGCCTCCGCCCCCCTCCCCCTGTGGGGGGAGAAGCTTAGGGCTGGTCTGAACTGCCTTGAGCCGCTAGCCAAGCGCGCATGGCGCTGCTCGATTTGTTCCTCGGCCGCGTGGTGAAGCGCGGCCAACTGACGGTTAGGCATCATGGCGGGGCGGTGCGCGTGTTCGGCGCGCCCGATCCCGCGATCAAGGACGTGACCATCGCTTTCACCGACGCGGGCGCGGCCGGATCGATCGTCCGCGATCCCGCGCTCGGCGCGGGCGAGGCCTATATGAACGGCCGGCTGGTGGTCGAACAGGGCGATGTGCTCGATCTGGTCAAGCTGATGACCGCCAATGATCTGTGGGAAGCCGGCGGCAACGGCCTGCGCCCCAATTTCGCGACCCGCGCGGTGGAAAGCGTCACCCACCGAATCGGGCGGATCAACATGGCGCGCGCCGCCAAACGCAACGTCGCGCATCATTATGATCTCTCCGATCGGCTCTACGACCTGTTCCTCGATGCCGATCGCCAATATAGCTGCGCTTATTGGACCGATCCGGCGAACGGCCTGGAACGCGCCCAGCAAGACAAGCTCGCGCATATCGCCGCCAAGCTCGCGATCGAGCCCGGCATGCGCGTGCTCGACATCGGCTGCGGTTGGGGCGGGATGGCGCTCTACCTCAACCGCGCATTGGGCGCCGAAGTGCTCGGCGTCACCCTATCCGAGGAACAGCTGAAGGTCGCCCGCGCCCGCGCCGCCGAAGCGGGCGTCGCCGACAAGGTGCGCTTCGAGTTGATCGATTATCGCCACGTGACCGGCCAATTCGATCGCATCGTCTCGGTCGGGATGTTCGAACATGTCGGCCCGCCCAATTACCGCGCTTTCTTCCGCCAATGTTTCGATCTGCTCACCCCGCAAGGCGTGATGCTGCTCCACACCATCGGCCGCGCGAGCGAGCCGGGGGTGACCGACAAATGGACGGTCAAATATATCTTCCCCGGCGGCTACAACCCGGCGCTCTCAGAAATCGTGCGCGGTTATGAAGGGCTGCGCATGTTCTGCACCGATATCGAGGTGCTGCGGCTCCATTATGCGCACACGCTTCAGGCCTGGTATGACCGCACCACCGAAGCGCGCGAGGCGATCATCGCGCTTTATGACGAGCGCTTCTTCCGCATGTGGCAATTTTATCTCGCGGGCGCGCTCTGCGCCTTTCGCTTCGGTGCGCTCGTGAACTATCAGCTGCAATTCGCGCGCGACCGCCACGTCCTGCCGATCACCCGCGATTATATGGCGGCGGGGGAGCAGGCGCTGCGGGGCTGAACCATCGCCTCGCTTTCGTCGCGCGGCTTGCGTAAGGGGGGCCGCGCCCTTAAAGCGCGCCGCTTTTCGACCCGCAGGAGCCCGCCCATGTCCGATCCCGTCGCCCGCGTCGTCCTTGCCTATTCCGGCGGACTCGACACCAGCGTGATCCTGAAATGGCTGCAGCAGCATTACGCCTGCGAGGTCGTCACCTTCACCGCCGATCTCGGCCAGGGCGAGGAGCTCGAGCCCGCGCGCGAGAAGGCACTCAGGGCCGGGGTTCGCCCCGACCATATCTTCATCGACGATCTGCGCGAGGAGTTCGTGCGCGATTTCGTTTTCCCGATGATGCGCGCCAATGCCCATTATGAGGGGCTCTACCTGCTCGGCACCTCGATCGCGCGGCCGCTGATCGCCAAGCGCCAGATCGAGATCGCGCGCGCGGTCGGCGCCGACGCGGTGGCGCATGGCGCGACCGGCAAGGGCAACGATCAAGTCCGCTTCGAGCTGAGCTATTACGCGCTCGCCCCCGACATCAAGGTGATCGCGCCCTGGCGCGAATGGGACCTCACCAGCCGCTCGAAACTGATCGAATTCGCCGAAGCCCATCAAATCGCCGTCGCCAAGGACAAGCGCGGCGAGGCCCCCTTCTCGACCGACGCCAATCTGCTCCACACCTCGTCCGAAGGCAAAGTGCTCGAAGACCCCTGGGCCGAAGTCCCCGACTATGTCTATTCGCGCACCGTCGCCCCCGAGGACGCGCCCGACGCGCCCGAGATCATCACCATCGATTTCGAGCGCGGCGATGGCGTGGCGTTGAACGGCGAAGCGCTGTCGCCCGCGACGCTCCTCACCCGGCTCAACGAGCTGGGGCGCAAGCACGGCATCGGCCGGCTCGATCTGGTCGAGAATCGCTTCGTCGGGATGAAGTCGCGCGGCATGTACGAAACGCCGGGCGGCACCATCTATGCGCTCGCGCATCGCGGCATCGAGCAGCTGACGCTCGATCGCGGCGCGGCGCATCTGAAGGACGAGCTGATGCCGCGCTATGCCGAGCTGATCTACAACGGCTTCTGGTTCGCCCCGGAACGCGAGATGCTGCAGGCGGCGATCGATCACAGCCAGCAGAAAGTCACCGGCGCGGTGCGGCTGAAGCTCTATAAGGGCGGGGTTTACGTGATCGGCCGCCAATCGCCGCATTCGCTCTACAGCGAAAAGGTGGTGACCTTCGAGGACGACCAGGGCGCTTATGACCAGCGCGACGCGGCGGGCTTCATCAAGCTGAACGCGCTGCGGCTGCGGCTACTCGGGCGGCGCGATCGGTGAGCGCGCGTTAACCAAATATTGGCCGCTTTGCGGCACGTCAGGCGCTGATCGTCATGCCGGGGGAACAGCGCGATGTTGCAGCAGGTCCATGCCAGATTCGTCTTCGGGCGCCGAGTGCGGCGATTGGCGGCGCTGATCGCCGAACGCCTGCCGCAGGGCGCGCATGTGCTCGACGTGGGCTGCGGCAGCGGCGATCTGGCCGCGCTGGTGATGCATATGCGCCCGGACGTGCGGATCGAGGGGATCGACGTGTTGGTTCGCCCCGAAACCGCGATCCCGGTCACCGCTTATGACGGGCTGCACATTCCGCATGCCGACGACAGCTTCGACGCGGCCATGGTGGTCGACGTCCTCCACCATACCGACGACCCGACGGCGGTGCTCGCCGAGATCGCGCGGGTCGCGCGGCAGGTGGTGATCAAGGACCATTTCCGCGACGGTATCGCCGCCGGCCCCACGCTGCGGCTGATGGATTGGGTCGGCAACGCGGCGCATGGGGTTCGCCTGCCCTATAATTATCTCAGCAGCGGCGAATGGCGCGACGTTTGGCAGCGGCTGGGGCTGAAGACCAGCGCGCTCGCGACGCGGCTCGCGCTCTATCCGCGCCCCTTCGGGTGGCTGTTCGATCGCCGGCTGCACTTCGTCGGCGTGTTGAGCCGCTAGAACGGTCTCGCAAGACCCTGGCATGTTCGCCCCGCGCCCCCGGGACTCGGGGGGCGAGCCCCACCGCGCGTTCAGCGTTCGCCGCGGTCGATCAGCCCGATCAGGAAGCTGGTGAAGATCGTTTGCGCGCCGAGCAACGTCGCGAGCATCGCGGGAATGGCGAAGCGCATCAGCATGACCGGCTCCATCGGCCCAAAGCCTTGGCGCTCCCACCGCCACAGCAACGCGCCCGCCCCCGCCAGCCCGGCGAGCATCACCGCGGCGCCCAATTGACACCCGCGCTCGACGCTGAACCAACGGCGGAAGCGCGCGACGCGGGGGCTCACCGGCCACATCGCGTTCGCCGCGCCGAAAAGCCGCGCGACGATACCGAAGCCGATCAGCTGGCTGCCGAGCAACAAGGCCATCGCCGCGAACAACAAGGTGGTCGCGCTCAATTCGACGCCCGCCACCTCGACACTGCCGGCGGCGAGCACCGCCACCGCGATCAAGCTCGGCAGCGCGAGCGCGAGCCCGGGAATCACGAACAGAACCCGCGGGGCATAGGTCAACAAGAAGCGCAAATGGCGCCAGCCGTCGCGCCAGGTGCGCAAATGGGGGGCGCGGCTGCGCCCGTCGGGCTGAAGCGTCGTCGGCACCTCGCGCACGTCGAGCCCGTAAAGCACGGCCTTCACCACCATTTCGCTGGCGAATTCCATTCCCCGGGTAGTCAGATTGAGCGAGTCGATCGCCGCGCGGTCGAAACCCCGCAAACCGCAATGGAAATCGCCGACGCGCGCATTGTAGAAGCGGCGGCCGAGAAAGCTGAGCACGGGATTGCCGAGATAACGGTGCAGCAATGGCATCGCGCCGGGGGCGATGCCGCCCTTGAAGCGGTTGCCCATCACCAACTGTCCCCCGGCGCGCAAGGCCTCGACGAAGGGCATCAGCTGGGCGAAATCATAGCTGTCGTCGGCATCGCCCATCACGACATAGCGGCCGCGCGCCGCTGCGATCCCGCCGAGCAGCGCCGCGCCATAGCCGCGCTCGCTCACCCCCACCAGTCGCGCGCCCATCCCAACGGCGATTTGGCGCGAGCCATCGGTCGAGCCATTGTCGGCGACGATCACCTCGCCCGCCACGCCGCTCGTTTCTAGAAATTGCCGCGCCTTGCGAATGCACAGGGCGAGTGTTTCGGCCTCGTTGAGACACGGCATCACGATCGAAAGTTCGATCGCGCTCGCTGGAGCCCCGCCCGCCTGTGGCGCCTGCCGCGTCAATCGCGGCGCTGCGGCTCGCATATCGCTCTCCCCCGGTGGTGACGCCGATGGAATGCCAGCCAGGATTGAAAACATGGTTAAGCATTGCCGGTTATGGAGAGCGCGAGGAGGGCATTCATGTATTTTCAGCCGATCGAAGCGCCGACCGCGGCCTCGCGGGACCGCGCGCGCGACCTGATCGTCGCGGTCGCGCTCGCGCTGATCCTGTCGACGGGATGGCTCATCACCGACTGGGCGCGACTGCGCCATCTGCTGCTGCCCGATCACGACGACATGATGCGGCTAGCCCAAGTGCGCGATTGGCTCGCGGGCCAGGCGACCAATGATTGGACGCAATATCGCATGGCGCCCCCGCTCGGCGCGCCAATGCATTGGTCGCGGGTGAATGACGTCGGGATCGCGGCGATCATCCTGCTCGTCCGGCCTGTGCTTGGCACCAGCGCCGCCGAAATGGCGGCGGTGCTGGGCTATCCGCTGCTGCTCTTCGCGCTCGCGCTATTCCTGTCCGCGCGGATCGGGCGCCGGCTATGGGGCGCGCAGGGCGGCCCGATCGCGGCGCTGCTGATGGCATTCGCTTATCCCGGCACGCTCGCGTTCCTGCCCGGGCGCATCGATCACCACGCCTTGCAGGTGGTGCTGATCCAATTGCTCGTGCTCGCCGTGATGGCGGCGCCGACTTGGCGGGGCGGGCTAGGCGCCGGGCTGTGGGCGGGCATCAGCCTGGTGGTGGGACTGGAAACACTGCCGCAAGTCGGCGTGCTGATCGCGGTGCTCGCGCTCTTATGGGTGGCGCACGGCGTCATGGAGCGCGCGCGCTTGCTGGGGTTCGCGGGCGGCCTGGCGGGCACCACCTTGCTTTTTCTTGCCTTTTTGCGGCCGACCCTGTGGAGCGCGGCCTATTGCGACGCCTTCACCCCGGCATCGGCGACGGGCGCGCTGTTGACCGCCGGCGCGCTCGCGCTGCTCGCCGCGATGACCCCGTGGCTGCGCCATTCGACCCCGCGGCTCGCGGCGGGCGGGCTGCTCGGCGGCGCGGTATTGGCGGCAACGTTGATCGCCTATCCCAGCTGTTGGCGCGGCCCCTATGGGGTGATGGACCCCTTTTTGGTCAAATGGTTCTTGCCCTTCATCGACGAGGCCAACAGCCTGTTCGATCAGCGCCCCTTGCGCGCGATCGCATTTAGTGGCGTCTGCGTGGTGGCGAGCTTGGTCACGCTGTGGATGCTCTGGCGCGACGCTGGCCGGCGCGTGTTGCTATTGCCCCTTGGCGCGGTGATCCTGGTCTCGACGCTGGTGATGCTCGCGCAGGTGCGCGGCGTCTATATCGGTGCGCCGCTCGCCGCGCCGATGCTCGCCGGGCTCGTCATCACCGCGCGGAACGCAACGCGCGGGCGCGTGGCCAAAATCGTCGGCGCCTGGCTCGCGAGCGCCGGCATCCTCTATGCGACGCTCGGCGACCAGATCGAGCGCCGGCTCGGCGCGGGTCCCGGCGTCGCCCCGGTCAAGCAGCAAGTGCTCTGCAGCGCGGGCAATCCCTGGGCACTGATCGATCGCCAGCCCAAGGGCGTGGTGATGGCCGGCACCAGCATCGCCGCCTATCTGATCGCCGCGACGCATCACGCCACCATCGGCGCCGGCTATCATCGCAACGATCGCGGCAATATGGCGATGTACCGCTTCTTCCTGAGCCCGCCCGAACGCGCGCGTGCGATCGGGCGCGCCTGGCGCGCCGATTACGTCGCCTTTTGCCCGGGCGATTTCGACGAGCTCGGGGTGACGCGCGCCTATCCGGCGAGCCTCGCCACGGCGCTGGCGCGCGGGCGAGTCCCTGCATGGCTGCGCCCCGTCCCGATCGGCGACACGGCGCTGCGCCTCTACCGTATCCGCCGCTGAGCCACGCCCCCCTTGCCCCCGCCCCCACCCGCCTCGTAAGGGCGGGCGATGGCAGAGCGGGTGGCCGGCGGGCGGCATTGGTGGGAAGAACGGTGGTTCGTGATCGCGGTGGCGCTGATCGCGGCGATACCGCTGCTCTATCCCCAAATCCCGCCGCTCGTCGATCTGCCGGGGCATATGGGGCGCTACCGCGTCCAGCTCGATCATGACCAAATCACCTGGCTGAACGATTGGTATGAATTCAAATGGCAATTGATCGGCAATTTGGGCGTCGATCTGTTGATCGTGCCGCTCACCCCGTTGCTCGGCGGCGATTTGGAGCTCGCGGTCAAGCTGATCGTGATCGCGATTCCGGTGCTCACCGTCGCCGGGCTGCTGTGGATCGCGCGCGAGGTGCATGGCCGCATCCCGCCCACCGCGCTGTTCGCGCTGCCGCTCGCTTATAGCTTCCCGCTCCATTTCGGCTTCGTCAATTTCGCGCTGTCGATGGCGCTCGCGCTCAACCTGTTCGCGCTGTGGCTGCGGCTCGCGCGGCTGGGCAAGCTGCGGCTGCGCGCGGCGCTGTTCGTGCCGCTCTCGTGCGCGCTATGGGTGTGCCACACTTTCGGCGGGGGCGTGCTCGGCGTGCTCGCTTTCTCGGCGGAGATGATCCGCCAACACGACCGGCTGCCGCAGGATTATGCGACGCTCACCGACCGCGCGCGCCATTGGCTTTCGGCCTGGGTGCGCGCGGGGCTCGGCTGCCTCCCGCTCGCGCTGCCGATGCTGCTGATGATCGCCTGGCGATCGGGCGAGCATGTGACCGGGCAAACCGGCGATTGGTTCAACTGGCGCGCGAAGTTCGGCTGGATCGTGATGGTGATGCGCGACCGCTGGCAGGCGTTCGACGTGGGCATGACCGCGATCCTCTATTTCATCCTGTTCCGGGGGATGCGCGATCCGACGATCGAATTCTCGCGCAATCTGCTGCTGTCGGCGCTGTTCCTGTTCGCGGTGTTCCTGGTGCTGCCGCGCATCGTGTTCGGATCGGCCTATGCCGACATGCGGCTCGCCCCCTTCATGCTCGCGATCGGGCTGATCGCGCTGCGCCCGCGCAAGGGCGTGTCGCTGCGCGGTGCCTCGACCCTCGCGGCGATCGGGCTCGCTTTCTTCCTAGTGCGGATCGGCGGCAACACGCTGAGCTTCTATCTCTACGCCAAAAGCTATGAGCGCCAGCTCGCCGCGCTGGAGAAGCTGCCGGTCGGCGCGCGCCTCATCAGCTTCGTCGGCGAGACGTGCAACAATCAATGGTTCATGAGCCGGTTGCAGCACGTCCCCGCGCTCGCGCTCGAACGCAAGCTCGCTTACACCAACGATCAATGGTCGATGGCGGGCGCCCAATTGCTGACGGTGCGCCACCGGCTGCGCGGCTTCGCGCATGATCCCTCGCAATTGGTGACGCATGAGCAATGCCCGCGCGAGTGGTGGCGCCCGCTCAAACGCTCGCTGGTGCTCTTCCCGCGCCACACTTTCGATTATGTGTGGATCATGATCCCGCCGCCCTTCGATCCGGCGCTGCTGAAGGGCCTGAAGCCGCTCTGGTACGATCCGGCGACGCGCAGCGGGCTCTACGCGGTCGACCACGATTCCGAAGGCCCCAAGGTGAGCCGCGAGGAACTCATTCCGCCGCCGCCTTCCGGAACGGCGTCATAGTCGCGAGGAATTCGGCGTCGGCGGCGACCGCCTCGCGCTCGCGCGCCAGATAATCGGCCACCGCGCGGCGGAAATGGGGATCGGGGAGAAAATGCGCCGACCAAGTGGGCGTCGGCTCGTAACCGCGCGCGAGCTTATGCTCGCCCTGCGCCCCCGCCTCCACCGTCTTCAGCCCGCGCGCGATGGCGGCGTCGATCGCCTGATAATAGCAAAGCTCGAAATGGAGGAAGGGCACTTCCTCGGTGCAGCCCCAATAGCGGCCATAGAGCGTATCAGCGCCGATCAGATTGAGCGCGCCCGCGATCGGCCGCCCTTCGCGCTCGGCGAGGATCAGCAGCACCTCGTCCGCCATCCGCTCGCCGAGCAGCGAGAAGAAGCGGCGGGTGAGATAGGGCCGCCCCCATTTGCGCGCGCCGGTATCCTGGTAGAAGACCCAGAACGCGTCCCATGCCGCCTCGCTCAGATCGGCGCCGCTCAAATGGCGGATCGCGAGCCCCTCGATCGCGGCGGCGCGTTCCTTGCGGATCGCCTTGCGCTTGCGGCTGGCGAGCGTCTCCAGAAAATCGTCGAACTCGGCATAGCCCTGGTTGTGCCAATGGAATTGCGTGCCGAGCCGCACCAGCCAGCCCGCGTTTTCGAACAGCGGCACTTGCTCGGGCGCGACGAAAGTCGCGTGCGCGCTCGATAGATCATGCGCGCGCGTCACCGTTTCGATCGCGGCGATCAGCGCGGGGGCTTGCGCGGGATCGCGCAGCAACAGCCGCGGCCCGGGCACGGGCGTGAAGGGCACCGCGACCTGCAGCTTGGGATAATAGCGCCCGCCCGCGCGCTCCCAGGCGTCGGCCCAGGCGTGATCGAACACATATTCGCCCTGGCTGTGGCTTTTGGCGTAAGCGGGGGCGATCGCGGCCGGCGCGCCGTCCGCGCCGTCGATCACGATCGGCAGCGGTTGCCAGCCGGCGCGCGGGTGGACGCTCCCCGATTCCTCGAGGATCGAGAGAAAGGCGTGGCTAAGGAAGGGGTTGGCGCTGCCGGCGCAGGCATCCCACGCCTCGGGCGCGATGCTGCGGACGCCATCGGCGATACGGGCGGTGATCGAGCCGGTCACCCGACCGACATAGGTGCGGCGGCGGCGGCGGGGAAGAGCTCGGGCGAGGAGACGGGATAGGATCATCGCGCCAAGCTCCTCCCCCGATGGGGGAGGTGGCAGCCGCGCCAGCGGCTGACGGAGGGGTGTCCCCGGTAGATCGAGGGCGATACCCCTCCACCACGCTTCGCGTGGTCCCCCTCCCCTTTCAGGGGAGGAGCTTGCACCAGATCTCCTCGGTAACCGGGCGCCCTACAGCGCGTTCTGGACCTGCACGATCGCGTCGATCTCGACCGCGACGCCCAAAGGCAGGCTCGCCACTCCCACCGCGCTGCGCGCGTGGCGGCCGGCGTCGCCAAACAGCTCGACCATCAGGTCCGAGGCGCCGTTCGCCACCTTGGGCTGATCGGTGAAACCCGGCGCCGAATTGACGAACACGCCGAGTTTGACGATCCGCTCGACCCGATCGAGCCCGCCCAGCGCGCGCTTCATCTGCGCGACCAGCATCAGCGCGCAGCGCCGCGCGGCGGCGACGCCATAGTCGAGGTCGCGATCCTCGCCGAGCCGCCCCGTCATCAGGCTGCCATCCTCCGCGAAGGAAATCTGCCCCGAGATATGGAGCAGCCCCCCCGCCTCGACCGCGGGCACATAAGTCGCGACCGGCGCGGCGGGTTCGGGGAGGGTGAGGCCGAGCTCGGCCAGCTTGGTTTCGACTCGATTGCTCATAGGCGCGGGCTTGGCGAGGCGCGCCGCGCCGGTCAAGCCTCGGCGGGGCCGTGCGCGAGGCGCGCGATGATCCAGGGCAAGGCCGCCGCCCAATCGTCGATCCGCGCGTGCGCGTGCGGCGCGGGCGGGATGTGCGGCGCGAGTTCGGGCTCGCTCACCATGTGCAGCCGGTGGACCTGGGGCGCATGGCGCGCGACCGACTCATGATGCACCGCCAGATCGTCGACGAACACCGCGACCGAGGCGCCCGTTTCGGCGAGGAGCCGCGCGACCGGATCGCCCTTCCCGCCCTGGTTGGTCACCACCCGGTGCGAGATGCCGAAGCGCGCGAGCTGGGCGATGCGCGCGTCGCGGCAATGATCGCCCAAATTGGTGAGGATCACGATCTCGGCCTCGGCCGAAAGCGTGGCGAGCGCCTCGGCGGCGCCGGGCACCAAGGTCTGGCGCTCCATTTCGGCGGGGAAGAAGCCGTCGAGCAGCGCCCACATCGCCTCGCGCTCGACGAACGAACCGTCGGCGCGTTTGAGCGCGCGCGCGAAATCGCCGCCCGCCATGTCGAATTCGATATCGTGCCGCTCGCGCAGCCACACCCCGAAATGGCGCACCATGTGGAGCAGCACTTCGTCGCAATCGCAGATCACCAGCTTGGTCATGAATGCTCCAAGGTCGCGCGCGCCGCGACCAGCGCGGCGGGGGGCACATCGAGCGCGTCGGCCGCGGCGAGCAGATCGGGCTCATGGCTTTCGAGAAAGGCGAGCACGGCGGCGAGCAACGCGGGTTCGGCGGCGCGCGCGCGCAACTCGCGCGCGCCGAGCCCGGTGAGCGCGAGCAGCCGCTCGGCGCGGTTCGTATCCGCGAGCACGAAGGCCAGCGCGCGCAGCGCCAGCGCGATCGGATCAGTCTCGGCCATTGCCTGGGGCGCCCCGCTCTTTATGCTGCGCCCCCGTGGCAAAACGCGTGCTGGTTGTCGAGGACAACGAACTCAATTTGAAACTCTTCACCGATCTGCTGCGCGCGCACGGCTTCACCGTCGCGGGCGTGCGCGACGGACGCGAGGCATTGACCCAAGCGCGCGACTTCGCCCCCGATCTGGTGATCACCGACATCCAGCTGCCGCATGTGAGCGGGCATGAGCTGATCGCGCAGTTGAAGGGCGATCTGATGCTGCGCGACATCCCGATCCTGGCGGTGACGGCCTATTCGAGCCGCGCCGACGAAGAGCGCATCCGCGCGGCGGGGGCGGCGGCCTATGTCTCGAAACCGATCGCGCTCGCCCCGTTCATGGCGCAGGTGAAGGCGTTGTTGCCGGAGGACGAAAGCGCGACCTAAATCCTCCCCGTTCACGGGGAGGTGGCAGCGCGTTAGCGCTGACGGAGGGGGTGCGACCCTGTGCGAAACGTCGCGACTGGCGCCCGCCCCCTCCACCGCTCGCGGTGCGAGCGGTTCCCCTCCCCGTAAACGGGGAGGATTTTAGGAAGCCTCTCCGGCCCAACCAGACACGCAAAAAAGGCCGCGGCGCCCCCGGCCCCGCAGCCCCATCGCTCGGCGCGAAGCGCGCGTTACTTGATCTTGGCTTCCTTGAACTCGACATGC
>LWDI01000038.1 GCA_002083475.1 Proteobacteria bacterium SG_bin5 | reverse complement strand
TGATCGTCTCGATGCGCGGCGCGTGCGCGCTCAGTTCCTGGCGGACTTCGCCGAGCGCCTTGGCCATTTCGCCCAGAATGTGCGCGCGGCCTTCCTTCGCCTGCGCCAAAGCCTGGCGCATGATCGCCTCGGTGATGCCGGCGATCTTGATGTCCATCTGCAGGCTGGTGATGCCCTCGCTGGTACCGGCGACCTTGAAGTCCATGTCGCCCAGATGATCCTCGTCGCCGAGAATGTCGCTGAGCACGGCGAACTCCTCGCCCTCCAGGATCAGCCCCATCGCGATGCCCGAGACCGGGCGCTTGATCGGCACGCCCGCGTCCATCAGCGCGAGGCTGCCGCCGCACACCGTCGCCATCGAGGACGAGCCGTTCGACTCGGTGATGTCGCTGGTGATGCGGATCGTGTACGGAAATTCTTCCTTCGACGGCAGCACCGGGTGCAGCGCGCGCCAGGCGAGCTTGCCATGCCCGATCTCGCGCCGGCCGGGCGCGCCGAAGCGGCCGACTTCGCCGACCGAATAGGGCGGGAAGTTATAGTGGAGCATGAAATGCTCGTAATTCACGCCGTTCAGCCCATCGATCATCTGCTCGGCGTCCTTGGTGCCGAGCGTGGTGGTGGCGATGGTCTGGGTCTCGCCGCGGGTGAACAGCGCCGAGCCGTGCGCGCGGGGCAGGAAATGCACTTCGCACTCGATCGGGCGGATCTGCGTGGTCGAGCGCCCGTCGATTCGGCGGCCTTCCTTCAGGATCGCGCCGCGCACGATCTCGGCCTCGAGCTTCTTGACGAGCTTGATCGCCGCCATCTGCTCTTGCGGGGTCTTGTCCGCCATCGCCGCCTTGGCCTTCGCGCGGGCGGCGTTGAGCATTTCGGCGCGGTCCGACTTGAGCGTCGTCTTATAGGCAGCGGCGATGTCCTCGCCGATCAGCGCCTTGAGCTCGGCCTTGACCGCCGCCGTATCGTCGGCGAGCTTCAGCTCCCACGGCTCCTTGGCGGCTTGTTCGGCCAGGCGGATGATCGCGTCGATCACTTGCTGGCTCGCCTTGTGCGCGAACATCACCGCGCCGAGCATCACTTCTTCCGAAAGCTCCTTGGCTTCGGACTCGACCATCATCACCGCGTCCTGCGTCGCGGCGACGACCAGATCGAGCTGGCCGGCGGCGATTTCGGCGTCGGTCGGGTTCAGCTGGTAATTCTCGCCATCATAGCCGACGCGCGCGGCGCCGATCGGGCCCATGAAGGGCACGCCCGAAAGCGTCAAAGCGGCCGAGGCGGCGACCATCGCCACAATATCGGGCTCATTCTCGCCGTCATAGCTCAGCACCTGGGCGATGACGTTGATTTCGTTGTAGAAACCTTCCGGGAACAGCGGCCGCACGGGGCGGTCGATCAAGCGGCTGATCAGCGTCTCGCGCTCGGTGGCGCCGCGTTCGCGCTTGAAAAAGCCGCCCGGGATGCGCCCGGCGGCCGAGAATTTTTCCTGATAATGCACGGTCAAGGGGAAGAAATCCTGCCCCTCCTTCACGCTCTTGGCGGCGGTGACCGCGCAGAGCACTACCGTTTCGCCGAGCGTCGCGATCACCGCGCCATCGGCCTGCCGGGCAACCTTCCCCGTTTCGAGCGTGAGCGTCTTGCCGCCCCACTCGATCGCAACCTTCTTGGTATCGAACATGATGTTTCCTTCCACCCGGCGGCCCTATGCCGGCCGGGGCCTCTGATTGACGGGCTAGCCGGCCCGTCGCGGTTCCGGGGCAAAATCCCCGACGGACGGCGCCGAATTGCGCCGCCTCACGCCTGCGCGCCGATCGCTTCGTCGCGCGCGCGGCAATGGCTTAGAGCAGGAACGGCCCGGCTTGAAGCCCGGCCGATGCAAAAGGGGCGGCCGAAGCCGCCCCTGGGGTCACTTACGAAGCCCGAGCTTCGCGATGATGTCGGTATAGCGCGGCCCGTCCTTCTTGCGGAGGTAATCGAGCAGCGCGCGGCGCTTGTTCACCAGCATCAGCAGGCCGCGACGCGAGTGATTGTCCTTGGCGTGCGTCTTGAAATGCTGGGTGAGATTCTGGATGCGCTCGGTGAGGATCGCGATCTGCACCTCGGGGCTGCCGGTGTCGCCCTCGGCGCGGGCATGTTCCTTGATCAGCGCTTCCTTGCGCTCGACGGTGATCGACATTCTTCTTCCCTCGGCATCAGGGGTTGAAGCCGCGCAGCACGCGGCCGGTGCCGCCCGCCAGTTCGATCAGCGCGACCGGGGCATTCCCGAGCGTCGCGAGATATTGGCCATCGGCGGCGGCGAGCCCGATCGCTTTCCGCCCCTGGCGGAGCGCCCCTGCCTGATCGGGCGTGAGGGATAGAGCCGGGATGCCGTCCAGCCCCGCCCCCAATGGCAGGAGTAGTTCTTGAAGCCGCGCCGCCTGCCCGAATTCGGCGAGCTTGTCCAGCGAAATCGCTTGGTCGAGGGCGAAGGGCCCGGCCTGGGCGCGGCGGAGGAAGCTGACATGGCCGACGGTGCCGAGCGCGCGGGCGATGTCACGCGCGAGGCTGCGGATATAGGTGCCCTTGGAGACATGCGCGGTGAGGGTGATCTCATCGATCCTCCCCTGTAAGGGGAGGGGGACCGCCGTAGGCGGTGGAGGGGTGTCCCCGGTCGATCGAGGGCGATACCCCTCCACCATCGCTTCGCGATGGTCCCCCTCCCCGTCAACGGGGAGGATTTGGAGGGCGTGGATCGTCACCGCGCGCGTCGCGAGGTCCACCGTCTCCCCGGCGCGGGCGCGATCATAAGCGCGCTCGCCGTCCACCTTCAGCGCCGAATAAGCCGGCGGCACTTGCTCGATCGCGCCGGTGAAGCGCGGCAGCACCGCTTCCACCTCGCCGAGCGTCGGGCGAGCGTCGCTCGTCGCGACCCCCTGCCCTTCCGCATCGAGCGTATCGGTCTCGACCCCGAAGGCGATGGTGAACTCATACACCTTGTCGCTGTCGAGCAACCGCCCGGCGAGCTTGGTCGCTTCCCCCAGCGCGACCGGCAGTACGCCCGAGGCGAGCGGGTCGAGCGTGCCGCCATGCCCGACCTTGAGCTTGGGATAACCCCCGGCGCGCAGCGCGCGCTTCACCGCCGAGACGGCTTGCGTCGAGCCCAGCCCCAAGGGCTTGTCGAGGATCAGCCAGCCGTGCATGGCGCGAGCTTGTGCAATGCGATCGCGAGGACATGCAAATCCCTTGTCGGGTCGCCGGCGGTGATGCGATCAACGGTCATGATCGTCTCATCGCGCGAGGACGCCCAATGTCCAGAAATATTCCTGTCGACCTCCATCCTGTGGCCATCCTCGAGGATCGCTATGCCGGCGCGTACAGCCGCGGCGAATGGATCGCCATTGCTTCCGCCGACGCAACCTTCCACGGCGCCACTCGTGTCGGCTGGGTGTTGACCGAGGGGCCATCCGGGAACGATCTGGAAGCAGCAGGCTTTTGGTGTAATCAACCAAATTGGATTGCAGTCGGGGCGACGCCTGATGACGCGCTCAATGCGCTGCACGCTCGGCAGGAAGCCGCCAAGTAGCGCATTGACCGCTCAATCCTCCCCCAAATCCCGCGCCACCTCGGGCGCGCGGAGCAGGGCGTCGATCTTGCCGCCTTCGTCGAAGCTTTCGTCGAGCAGGAATTTGAGCTTGGCGGCATATTTCAGCTGCACCCGCCGCGCGACCTCGCTTTGCAAATAAGCGGTGTTGGTACGCAAGGCCTTGAGCACCGCTTGCTCGTCGCGCCCCAAGAGCGGCTTCACGAAGGCGGTCGCGGTGCGCAGATCGGGCGCCATGCGCACCTCGGTGACGGTGACCGTCACCGCCGAGAGCAACGGATCATGCACCTCGCCGCGCAGCAAAATGTCGGAGAGCGCATGGCGCACCTGTTCGCCGACGCGCAAGGTGCGCACCGAGCGATCCTCGCCGCTAGGCCGCGCCATCGCCCACCTCCACCGACACCAATGTGAAACCCAGAAAATCGAGATAGAAATCCTTGGTGCGCGCTTCGTCGAAGCTGCGCGGGATCGGGGCGCCGAACTTGGTCATAGGCCGCCCCGCCGCCCGATCCGCTCGGAAATGCCGCTCTCGCCGTTCAGGCTTCGACCGTGCCGCACGCTTGCTTCCTCCAACACCGCGCCGTCGATGGCGGACGGGAAGAACGCGGCAAGCGCCTTCCCGCCCCCGGGGCGCGTCGATGGCTCTGGTCGCCGCCGGCCGCCGTCTCGTCAAGCGTCGATCGGGTCGATCGACGGCTTAGCCGACATAGCCCGACAAGGTCATCGGATTGCCCGATGCGAGCGTCTGGGTCTGCGGGCCGGTCGCGGTCGGCCAGGTGACGGTGACGGTGCCCGAGAAGTTGGTGACTTCGATCGTCGGCGCCTGGCCCGCCGTGTTCGACTTGACGGCCGCTTCGACCTGTGCGTTGAACGCGGTGCCGCTCGTCACGTTGAAGGCGATCGCGCCGGTGGTGACATACATCGAGCTGAAGGTGACCGTGCCCGAGATGCTCAGCCCCTCGACGACGTCGAGATCAAAAGTGCCGCCGCTCAGTTGGATCGAGCTGGTCGTCGACGAAAGCGTGACGTTCGAATAGTTGATCGTGATCTGGGTCATCCCCGTCCCTTTCTTCGATGCGGCTCATCCTGATTGGGCCGTGCGGGGGCCGCTCGACGCCGCACGATCCGAGCCTTCATGCCGGCCAAGCCTTCACGCGGAGTCGTCGGCGGCGCGGGACGGCGGCGGCGCGGCGCGCGCGGCGGCGCCCGCTGGCGGTAGCACTGGCACCGCCCAATAGCCCGGCCCCATCAGCCGAACCCGCTCGATCATCGTCGCGATTTCGGTTTGCGCCTTGTCCGGCACGTGAAGCCTGCCGAAGATGATCGGCGCGCGCGTCATGATCCGCAGCTGCATCGGCAACCGCGCGGGCGGATTGGCGACGGTGAAATAGATGCGCCGTGGCCGCAACACCAACTCGCTGACGCTCAACGCCGCGGTTTGAAAAGCCGCGCCGAGCTCGAACACTGGGTATTCGATCATCGTCGCCACGCTTGCATCGCAATATTCGGATATTTCGATCTGAATATCGTTCGAAACCGCGAGATCGATAAAAGTGAATTTAACGCTATGAATTTTATATTCGCTTTGTTCATCCGCCATATCGAACCCTTTCGCCAGGATATGGCAGACGATCGCGCCGATCGAGCCGCTGCAACGCCGTAATTTCTTCTCCGGAACGGTTATGGAATCAAGCCCCTTTTGGTGATTGACCCCGGCGATCGGCGATGGTCATTACGGGCAGGCGACCCTGCCCTTCCTAACGCGCGAAGCGCCGCAACGCGGGATGATCCCATGCCGAACCCGCCCTCCTACCCCGGCGTCTATGTTCAGACCCTCCCCAGCGGCGCGCCTGCGATCACCGGCGTTTCCACTGCTATCGCCGGTTTCGTCGGCGCCTTGTCGCGGGGGCCGGTGAACACGCCGGTGCCATGCTTCACCTTCGCCGATTTCGAAAAAACGTTCGGCGGGCTCGATCGGACCAGCCCGACGAGCTTCCAAGTCAATCAATTCTTCCTCAATGGCGGCACCCAAGCATGGGTCAGCCGCCTAGCGCCGGGCGCGCCGCTCACGGGACCTGCGATCATCGGCGATGCCCAAGCCCAAACCGGACTGCACGCGCTCGATGCGGCACCGGTCGCCGATCTGCTCATGCTTCCCGATCTGCCCGCGCTCGCGCCCAATGATTATCGGATCGCCGCGGCCGGCTTGCTCGCTTATGCGCAAGCGCGCCGGGCCTTCGCGTTGATCGATTTGCCCGCCGCCGTCACCACTCCCGCCGCCGCCGCCGCCTGGGCGAGAAGCGTGCCGCCACGGCTCGGCCCGGGGATCATCAACGCCGCCGCTTATTTCCCCAACATCGTCGTCATCGACCCCGCGAGCCCCGCGCCGATGGCGCTGGGGCCGAGCGGGACCATGGCGGGACTTTACGCCTTGACCGATCAAACGCGCGGCGTTTGGAAGGCCCCCGCCGGGGTCACCGCCACGCTCGCCGGGGTAGACAGGCTCGCTTATGCGATGACGGACACGGAAAACGCGGCATTGACCCGCTTGGGAATCAACGCGCTGCGCAATTTCGCGGGCTATGGCAACGTCGCCTGGGGCGCGCGCACGCTCGCCGCCGCCAGCGGGGATTGGGCCTATCTGTCGGTCCGCCGGCTCGCGCTTTATATCGAGCAGAGTCTGACGCAATCGCTGCAATGGGCGGTGTTCCAGCCCAATGACGCGCGGCTATGGGCGCAAATTCGCGCGAGCGTCGGCGGGTTTTTGCAACCGCTGTTCTTGCAGGGCGCCTTCGTGGGGCAAACGCCGTCGCAAGCCTATCGCTGCATCTGCGACGCAAGCACGACGACGCCCGCCGATCAGGCGAACGGCGTCGTCAACATCGTCATCAGCTTCGCGCCCATGCGCCCCGCCGAGTTCGTCGTCATCACCCTTCAGCAGCGAGCGGGTCTCCCGAGCAGCTGAACGGGCGCCGCGCGCGCCCGTTCAATCCGCGGCCAGGGTCTTTTTAATCGAGTTTGAATCCGTTCGCCCCGAGCGAAGTCGAGGGGCGTGATGCCAAGCATCGCGCCCGAACACGTACCTCGACTTCGCTCGGTACGAACGGTGTTTCTATCTCAACAGGACACGCTCTAGAGCGTCCGCGCGCGCAGTTCGACTTCGAACGTCTCCAGATAATCGCCCGGCTTGATGTCGGTGAAATTCTGGCTGAACGTCACGCCGCACTCCAGGCCCGCGCGCACTTCGGCCACATCGTCCTTGAAGCGGCGCAGCGAGGCGATCTCGCCCTGATAGATGATCACGTCGTCGCGGGTGATGCGCGCCTTCAAAGCCTTGCGGATCACGCCTTCGACCACCAGCAGACCCGCCGCCTTGCCATGCTTGCCCGCCGGGAACACCTGGCGGATCTCGGCGCGGCCGACCACGGTTTCGAACGCCTCCGGCCCCAGCTCGCCCGCCATGCCGGCGCGGATTTCGTCGATCAGATCATAGATCACGTCATAATATTTGAACGCGACCTTCTGCCGCTCGGCGATTTCGCGCGCCTTGGCGTTCGGGCGGACGTTGAAGCCGATGATCGGCGCGCCCGAGGCGGCCGCGAGCGTCACGTCGCTCTCGGTGATGCCGCCGACGCCCGAATGGAGCACGCGCGCGCGAATATCCTCGCTGCCGATCTTGTTGATCGATCCCACGATCGCCTCGACCGAGCCTTGCGTATCGGCCTTCACGACGACCGGATATTCCTTGGCCTGCTTCTCCTTGAGCGCCGAGAACATCGATTCCAGGCTCGCCGGCGCCTGGGCGGTGCGCTTGGCGTTGATCACGCCCTTGCGATATTCCGCCACTTCGCGCGCGCGCGCCTCGTTCTCGACGACCTGGAGCGGATCGCCCGCCATCGGCACGCCCGAAAGGCCGAGCACCTCGACCGGCACCGCCGGCCCGGCTTCCTTCACCTGGCGCCCCTTGTCGTCGACCAGCGCGCGCACCTTACCGCTTTCGGCGCCCACCACGAAGGTGTCGCCCACGCGCAAGGTGCCGCGATTGACCAGGATCGTCGCGACCGGGCCGCGGCCCTTGTCGAGCTTGGCCTCGATCACCGTGCCTTCGGCCGCGCGCTCGGGATTGGCGCGCAGTTCGAGCAATTCGGCCTGGAGCTGGATCTTCTCGACCAGATCGTCGAGCCCGATCTTCTTGAGCGCCGACACCTCGACGTCCTGCACCTCGCCGCCCATGCCTTCGACGACGACTTCATGTTCGAGCAGCCGCTCGCGCACCTTTTGCGGGTTGGCGCTGTCGAGATCGACCTTGTTGATCGCCACGATCATCGGCACCCCGGCCGCCTTGGTATGATTGATCGCCTCGATCGTCTGCGGCATCAACCCGTCGTTCGCCGCGACCACGATCACGACGATATCGGTGACGTTGGCGCCGCGCGCGCGCATTTCGCTGAACGCTTCGTGGCCGGGGGTGTCGAGGAAAGTGATCCGCGACTTGTCCTTCAACGTCACCTGATAGGCGCCGATATGCTGGGTGATG
>LWDI01000037.1 GCA_002083475.1 Proteobacteria bacterium SG_bin5 | reverse complement strand
GTCGCGTCAGCGACTGACGGAGGGGTGTCCCCAGCAGTTCGAAGGCGACACCCCTCCACCATTCGCTACGCGAATGGTCCCCCTCCCCCCTTGGGGGAGGAGCTTTTTCCGTCGAGCCACTGTCGAGCCACTGGTTCGGTGTGATTGCAAACAGATCTAAGGCACTGCGATAGCGTTCGCGTAATCCCGCATCCGGTCCAGGGCCTGGCCGCTTCTTGCTCGAACGGGCGCGCGGTAAAACCTGCACGTCATGCCGGGCTTGGCCCGGCATCCACCGGCGGTCCAGGCGCGGCGCTCGTTGGAAGAGCGCGCCCGTGGGCCCCGGACCAAGGTCCCGGGTGACGGTCGGGCTATTCGATGGGCAGCCGAGCTGCCTCTGCGTGAGCACCCGCCTCGGCTGGCGCGCCCCCCGGCGCGGGTTGCGCCAGGTACGCCAGCCGACGCACCTCTTGCCGGCCGCGTACCACCGTGTCGAGGATCAGCCCCGCGAAGAAGCTGAGCGCGGCCAAGATCATCAGCCCCGTCACCAGCACCGCCGTCGGCAGGCGCGGGACGAGGCCCGTCGCCATGAAGGTCAGCCACAAGTCGATCGAGAGCAGCCCCCCCACCCCGGCGAGCACCCCCGCCACCGTGCCGAAATAAAGCCGCGGCCGCTCGATGCGATAGAGCCGCAGGATCATCCGCAGGATGCGCCAGCCGTCGCGATAAGTGCTGAGCTTCGACGCCGAGCCTTGCGGCCGCGCGAAATAGCGCGTCTCGACCTCGGCGACGGGCATTTTGAGTTCGAGCGCATGGACGCTGATTTCGGTCTCGATCTCGAACCCGGCCGAAAGCACCGGAAAGCTCTTCACGAAGCGCCTTGAGAACACCCGGTAACCCGAGAGAATATCGCTGAAACTCCGCCCGAACAGCCGCGCGAGCATGCCGGTGAGCAAGCGGTTGCCGAAACGGTGGCCGCGTCGATAGGCGGCCTCGTCCTGCATCACCCGCGCGCCGACGACCATGTCGAGCTGCTCGTCGATCAGCCGCGCGACCATCGCCGGCGCCGAGGCCGCGTCGTAGGTCGCGTCGCCATCGGCCATCACATACACATCGGCATCGACATCGGCGAACATGCGGCGGACGACATGGCCCTTGCCCTGCATCCGCTCGCGCCGAACGATCGCGCCGGCCGCGCGCGCCACCTCGGCGGTGCGATCGCGCGAATTATTGTCGTAAACGAAAATCGCCGCCTCGGGCAGCGCGGCGCGGAACGCCGCGATCGTCTGCGCGATCGCGGCTTCTTCGTTATAGCAAGGGAGGATCACGGCGATACGCGGGCGCATCGCTTGGCCATAAGCGAGCACGCCGCGCGTTTCGACTCCCTTTGTGCGATCCTGTGGCCAAGGGCTGATGCCGCCCGTGCCCTCCCCGCCGCCAATTGCCAGCCGAGGCAGTTCGCGATAAAGTTACGATATCGTAATCGTGAAGGGAGTAGAGCGATGCGACGACCGGAATTCTTGTTGGCGACCTATGTGACGCTCGTCGCGATCATCCTCGACGGCGTGCTTTCCCTGGCAACGACGATCCTGACGCCCGCGACGCCCAGCGACGGTGATTTTGGCTGGATGATGTCCCTGCTGCTCGGCAATCTATGCTGCGCGGTCGTCGCCGCCGCCTGGCTGATCCGCGCCGGCCAAATCGCCCGCGCCGATAGCGCCGATCATCTGATCTATAGCCCCTGGGGGCGGGTGCTATGGTTCTTCGTGCCGATTTTCTGTCTGTTCAAGCCGTTCCAGGGGATGCGCGAATTATGGAACGTCGCGCACGGCAATGCGGCGCATAGCGATTCGCAATGGGTCGTCAATTCGTGGTGGGGCGCGACGCTCGCCTCGGGGACGTTGGGGCTGTTCTTCAGTCTCGTGAACGGCATCAATAATCCGCTGCCGCTCGCGCTGACGATCGTGCTCGGCTTGGTCGGGGTCACCCAGAGCGGTCTATCATTGTGGATCAGCTGGGCGATCGGCTCGCGCTTGGCCAAGGGCATCGGCGATCGTCAGCTCGCGCAGGTCTTCGCCTAACGCCTTGACCGGCGGTCGGCTTCGCCCGTCGGCTCGGCGGTTCGATCGGGCCGAGCGCGGAACGTAACGAGGCGGGCGGGCCGGCGGCAGCGTTTTCCCGCCGCCGGCCCGCTTGATCACGCCGCGTCGTCGCTCGCCTCGGCCTTTTTCTTGCGCGGCTATTTGGCGGCGAGCTTGGGTTCGGGCTCGACTGCGTCGCCGGTGTCGCCGGCGGCGAGGTCGGCTGCCGCATCGTCGGCCGGCTCCGGTTCGACCGGCGCCGCGTCCTCGACCGCCTCGCCGGCGGCGCCATGATCATGATCGCTATGATCGTGATGCGCGTGATCATGATCATGATGGTGGACGTGCGTGCCCGTCGCGAAACCGTCTTCGCTTTCGATCGCGGCTTCCAGCTCCTCGCGGGTCACTTCGCGCTCGGTGATCTCGGCGCGTTCGAACAGCCAGTCGACGACCTTGTCCTCATAGAGCGGGGCGCGCAGCTGGGCGGCGGCCATCGGCTCTTGCTGGATATATTGGATGAAGCGCTGGCGATCCTCGGGACCATATTGCTGCGCGGCCTGCGCGATCAGCCGGTTCATCTCGGCCTGGGTCACCTCGACGCCATTGGCCTGGCCGATTTCGGAGAGCAGCAGCCCCAGCCGCACGCGGCGCTCGGCGATGCGGCGATAATCGTCGCGCTCGGCTTCCATGTCGGCGCGCGCCTTGGCGGGGTCGGCCTCGTGGGTCGCTTCATGCTCCAGCTGCGCCCAGATCTGCTCGAACTCGGCCTCGACCATCGAGGGCGGCACCGGGAAATCATGCCCCTCGGCGAGCTGGTCGAGCAGCTTGCGCTTCATATGGGTGCGGGTGAGCCCGTTCAGCTCCTGCTCGATCTGCCCCTTGAGCAGCCCGCGCAGCTGCTCCAAGCTCTCGAGACCCAGCGACGTCGCGAGTTCCTCGTCGATCACCGGCGGCCGCGCGACGCGCACGTCCTTGATCGAGAGATCGAAGGTCGCGTCCTTGCCGCTCAGCGTATCGACGCCGTAATCGGCCGGAAAAGTGACGTTGATCTGGCGCTCCTCGCCCTTCACCGCGCCGATCAGCTGATCCTCGAAGCCGGGAATCAACCGGCCCGAGCCGATCTCGATGCTCATGTCGCTGCCGGTGCCGCCATCGAAGGCGACGCCATCGACCTTGCCGACGAAATCCATGACGACCAGATCGCCGGTCGCCGCCTGATGCCCCTCGGGCGCGTCGTCGAAACGCTTCTGCTGCTCGGCGAAGCGCTGCAGCTGCGCGTTCACCGCCTCTTCGGCGACCGGCACCGTCAGCCGTTCGAGCTCGAGGCCCTCGATTTGCGGGGTCGGCACGTCGGGAAGCACTTCCAGCTCGACCGTCACATCGGCGTCGTTGCCCGGCTCATAATTGGGATCGAGCGCGACCTGGGGCTGCATCGCCGGACGCAGCGCGTGATCGGCGATCAGCTGCTGCACGCCTTCCTGCACGCTCGACGACAGCGCGTCTTGCGCGAGCGCCGGCCCATGCATCTTGCGGACGAGATTGGCGGGCACCTTGCCGGGGCGGAAGCCGGGCATGCGGATCTGCGGGGCGACGCGCTTCACTTCGGCGGCGACGCGCGCTTCGATATCCTGGGCGGTGATCTTCAGCGTGTAGGCGCGCTTCAGCCCTTCGTTCAACGTCTCGACAATCTGCATTGGGTCGCTTTCGTGCTTTCACCAGCTGGATCGGAAAAATGGCCGCGCTCGCCCGGGGCGGCGGCTGGTGCGGGCGAAGGGACTCGAACCCCCACATCTTGCGATACCGGAACCTAAATCCGGCGCGTCTACCAGTTCCGCCACGCCCGCGAACACCGCCGGTCGGCAGGCTCGTATAACAGCCAAAGCGTGGCCCGCAAGCGCAACCGCGCATCGCGCTGGCGCGTTCCCTGATGATAGCCAAGCCACAGGAGCGATGCGATGGCGAGCACCCCACCCCCCGAATTCGACGATCCGCAGCCCGCGGTCCCCACCCAGCCCGGCGCGCCGGGGCATGAAGTCGATGCGCCCGGCGGCGACCGCGATCATCCCGCGCCGCCCATCCCCGATCCCGGCGCGACACCCCCGCTCCCCGCCGACCGCGCCGATCCTCGCTCCGATCTGCAACGCGCGGTCGAGGCGCGGAGCGACGCGGTGGCGCGCGGCGAGGGCGGCCCCGAACCCGCGATCTTCACCGCGCCCGGCCTCGCCGACGGGGTCGGCGGCACCGGCGCGCGGGTGAAGAACCAGGACGATATGGCGCAATAGGACGGGCGCTTAGAGCCGGTTGCAATCATTCCGAACCAGTGGATCGGCGGAAAAAGCTCCTCCCCCAACGGGGGAGGGGGGCGTAGGCGGGCAAATCACCTGCCGGGGGCAGGTGCTCCGCCGGAGCCCGGCTTGCGAAGCAAGCCGGTGGTCGCGTAGCGAATGGTGGAGGGGTGTCGCCCTCGAACCGCCGGGGACACCCCTCCGACAGCCGCTGGCGCGGCTGCCAGTTCCGGGTAAACCGTGCCCCGCACGGTTTAGGATCGTCCGGGGGACGATCCGACCCGGAACTCCCCTTACAGGGGAGGAGCGAACCGGTGTGATCGCAAACGGCGCTAGGGCCTAGGGCCGGGGCGCCGCGGGAACCGGGCCTTGCCCCTCAAGCCGTCCCCATCGCCTGGGCGATGCTCAGAAACGCCCAATAGAGCCCGCCCGCGATCAGGATCGTCGCGGGCAAAGTCAGCACCCAGGCGAGCGCCATGGTGAAGATCGTGCGGCGCTGCAACCCCGCGCCATTGGCGACCGACGCCCCCGCGACCCCGCTCGACAGCACATGGGTGGTCGAGACCGGCTGGCCATAGACGTCCGCGAGCAGAATCGTCGCCGCCGCCATCAGCTCGGCCGAGGCGCCCATCGCATAAGTGAGGTGCGTCTTGCCGATCCGCTCGCCGACGGTGATCACGATCCGCTTCCAGCCGACCATCGTGCCCAAACCGAGCGCGATCGCCACCGCGATCTTCACCCACAGCGGAATGAAGCGCGTGCTCGTCTCGAGCCCGCCCTGAAACTCCTTGATCGCCACGCGCTCGGGCTCGGTGAAGCCGGTGACGCTCGCGGGTGCCTTGCGCGCCAGCTTGCCGGTGTCGAGCACCAGATACATGTCGCGGCGCAGCACCGGGATCTCGGCCCCCGGCACACCGGCCAGGCTGCCGTGAACGCGCAAGCGATCGGCGATTTGCGCCGAGACGACGCTCGCCGCCGCGAGCACTTCGGGGCGACCGACCTCCTTGGTCTTGAGCGCGGCTTCCAGCTGCTGGCGCGCGATCGGCAGGCTCGGCCGCACGCCGTCGCCATGCGCCCCGAAGGCGCGGGTCGCGGCATCGGCCTTCAGGATCAATTGCGGCGTCTCGCTCGCGTCGAGCGAGCGGTTGAGCGCATAAGCGGTGGGCGCGCAGCCGATCAGGATCAGCATGATCAGCCCCATGCCCTTTTGCCCGTCATTGCTGCCATGGCCGTAGCTGACCGCGGTGCAGGTGAAGATAAGCAAAGCGCGGATCGGCCAGGGCGGCGGCGCTTCGCCGACGGGCGCGCGGTAGAGCCGGGGCGACCGAATCGCGAGCATCATCAGCCGCAACAATAACGCCGCGCCCAAAAAGCCGACCAACGGGCTAACGAGCAACGAAAGCAGTGCCTTTTGCGCTTGGCCCCATTCGACGCCCGACGTGCCGCCCAGCCCGCCCACGATCAACTGATTGGCGACGCCCACCCCCAGGATCGACCCGATCAGCGCGTGGCTCGACGAATTGGGGAGGCCGAGGTACCAGGTGCCCAAATTCCACAGCACCGCGGCGAGCAGCAGCGCGAAGATCATCGCGAAGCCCGCGTTGCTGCCCACGTTCAGGATCAGCTCGACCGGCAGCAAGGTGATGATCGTATAGGCCACCGCCCCGCTCGACAGCAGCACGCCGAGCAGGTTGAACAGCCCCGACCACACCACCGCCGCCTGGGCGGGCATCGAATGGGTGTAGATCACCGTGGCGACGGCATTGGCGGTATCGTGAAAGCCGTTCACGAATTCGAAGCCGAGCGCGATCAGCAGCGCCGCGAGCAGGAAGATCAGCACCGCCGGCGCCAAGACCTGGCCCGCGCCGCGCGCGTCGCCGAGCACGCTCAGCACCGCATAAGCGAAGCCGCCGACGAGCACCCCCAGGAACAGGAAGCGGGCGGCCAGCGGACTGGGCTCGTTGAGCCGGGGCCCGCGCGGCGCCGCGGCGCCCTGATCTACTGTCGTTGCCATGACCCTGGCGTTGCCCAAGAATGATGTCAGTTCGATGACCGATGCGGCGCCGCCGGCGCCCCATTACGCAACATTCCCGAGGATGACGCCGCACCCGCGCCGCGCTAAGCCATGCCCGGCTTGGGCAGCGGGGGTTGTTGCTGGCGGGAAACAACCTATAGCCGTGCGGAACGACGTGGAGGGGGGATGCGGCAAGACGGGTTGACGGGGGAGGCGCTCGACGCTGGGCTGGTCGGCGGCTGGACCGCGCCGTCCGCCGCGCGGGCGTTGCGGATTCTCACTTGCCTTCACAGCTTCGAGCCCGGCGGGGTCGAGCGCGTCGCCTTTCGGTTGAACGCGCGCTGGGCCGAATTGGGCCTGCCCGCGCGCGTGATCGTCGGGCGCGATACGGGGAGTGCGCGCGAGGCCGCGCGGGGCGCGCCGGTCGAGCTGATCCCCGGCGGCGGCGGCGCGCGCTCGCAACTGTGGTGGATGATCCGCAAGCTCCCCGCGATGCTGCGCCGCGAGCGGCCCGATGTGCTGTTCTGCGCGGGCAATACCTATACTTCGGTCGGCGTCGCGATGAAGCTGTTGCTGGGCGGCGCCTGTCCGCCGGTGGTCGCCAAGGTGAGCAACGATCTGGTGCGGCGCGACATGGGGCCGATGCTGCGCTTCGCATATCGCCGCTGGTGCCGGATCCAGGGCCAGCTGCTCGATCGCTTCGTCGCGATGGCGCCGGCGATGGTCGACGAAATCGCCGAGGCGATGGGGGTGGCGCGCGACCGGATCGACGTCGTTCATGATCCGGTGTTGCGCGGCGAGGAACTCGCCGAGTTCGAAGCGCTCCCGCGCCCCGCGCCTTTGCCCTCGGGGCGGCGCTACTTGGCGATCGGGCGCCTCATGCCGCAGAAGAATTTCGCGCTGCTGCTCCAAGCCTTCGCGGCGATGGCGGGTCCTCAGGATCGGCTGACGATCCTGGGCGAAGGCCCCGAACGCGCCGCGCTCGAGGCGCAGGCGGCGGCGCTCGGCATCAGCGATCGGGTCGCGATGCCGGGGCATGTGAGCGATCTCAAACCCTGGCTCGCGGCGAACGACGTGTTCGTGATGTCCTCGCTGTTCGAGGGCGTGCCGGCGGTGGTGATCGAAGCGCTCGCCGCCGGCCTTGCGATGGTCGCGACCGATTGCAGCGTCTCGATGCGCGATCTGCTGGGCGGCGGCGCGTTCGGGGCGCTGGTGCCGGTGGGCGACGCCCAGGCGCTCGCCGCCGCCATGGCCGCCCCGCCCGCCCCCGCGCCCGCCGCCGCGCGCCACGCGCATGTCCGCCGCTTCACGCTCGAGGAAGGCGCGCT
>LWDI01000036.1 GCA_002083475.1 Proteobacteria bacterium SG_bin5 | reverse complement strand
ATGTCCGGAGGAAGCGATGGTGCCCAGAAGAGGACTCGAACCTCCACGCCCTTGCGAGCGCCAGCACCTGAAGCTGGTGCGTCTACCAATTCCGCCATCTGGGCACGGGGTAGGCCGCGCGCTCTAAAGGCGGGGCGGCGCGCTTGTCAAGCGTTCGCGCGCGAAGCAGGCGCCCAAGGCGGACGCGTGCTTGCTCCGAAGGCGCGGGCGCGGCATGGAGCGCGCGAACGCCAACCAAGGGACGGGTGATGCAGGGCAAGCTGGTGACGCTGATCGGCGGCGGCGGGTTTCTGGGGCGCTATGTCGCGCAAGAATTGTTCAAGCGCGAGGCGCGGGTGCGAATCGCGCAGCGCGACCCCAAGGAAGCCTATTTCATCCGCCCGCTCGGTGGGCTCGGCCAGACGCAATTCGTGGCGGCCGACATTCGCCGTCCCGAAACGCTCGGCCCCGCGCTCGCCGGCGCCGACGCGGTGGTCAATCTGGTCGGCGTGCTGAACGGCGATTTCCAGGCTTTCCATGTCGAAGGCCCGCGCCATCTGGCGCGCGCGTGCGCCGAGGCGGGCGTGCGCGCGCTCGTCCATGTCTCGGCGATCGGCGCCGACGCTGCCTCGCCCTCGGCCTATGGCCGCTCGAAGGGTGAGGGCGAGGCGGCGGTGCGGGCGGCATATCCGGGGGCGACGATCCTGCGTCCCTCGATCGTGTTCGGGCGCGAGGATGCCTTCGTCAACCGCTTCGCCGGGATGATCGCGAGCGCGCCGATCGTGCCGATCGTGCGCGCGGGGGTGAAGTTCCAGCCGGTCTATGTCGCCGATGTCGCCGAGGCGGTCGCGCGCGTGCTGGCCGAGCCCGCCGCCCACGCGGGCAAGACTTATGAGCTGGGCGGCCCGGACGTCGTCACCATGGGCGCGCTGCAGCGCTGGATCGCCAAGGCGATCGGCGCGCGGCCCAATTTCGTCGAGCTGCCCGATGCGGTTTCGGCGATGATCGCGCGCGCGGGCTTTTTGCCGGGGGCGCCGATCACCTGGGACCAATGGCTGATGCTCCAGCGCGATAACGTGGTCGCGCCCGGTGCGGACGGCCTCGCCGCGCTCGGCGTGGCGCCGACCCCGCTCGAGACGGTCGCGCCCGGTTGGCTGGTGCGCTTCCGCCGCCAGGGCCGCTTCACCGCCGTGCAAGCCTAGGAAATTTCGTGACCGAACTCCTCACCATCATTCTCCTCGGCATCGTCGAGGGGGTGACCGAATTCCTGCCCGTCTCCTCGACCGGCCATTTGATCCTCGCCGCGCGCTTCCTGGGCTATGATCCGGCTTATTGGGAGCTGTTCAACATCGCGATCCAGCCGGGCGCGATCCTGGCGATCGTCGCGCTTTACTGGCGCACCTGCCTCACCGTCGCGAGCGGGATGGTGCGCGGCGAGGCGGCGGCGTGGCGCTTCACGCGCAACGTCGTGGTCGCCTTTCTGCCGGCGGCGGCGCTGGGGGTGGTGCTGCACGATGCGATCGAGGCGCTGCTCGGGAGCGCGGCGACGGCGGCCTGGGCGCTGCTGATCGGCGGCGTCGCGATCCTCGCGGTCGAGCGCGTCGCGAAACCGGGGTCGGTGCGCGGCATCGCCGAGATTCCGCTCGGCACCGCAGTGGGGATCGGGGCGATCCAATGCCTGGCGCTGATTCCGGGGGTGAGCCGCTCGGCGTCGACGATCCTCGGCGGGTTGCTGCTGGGGGTCGAGCGGCGGACGGCCGCCGAGTTCAGCTTTTTCCTCGGCCTGCCGACGCTCACCGGGGCGACGGCTTATCAACTCTATAAGCACCGCGACGCGCTGGCGAGCGGGCAGGGCGTCGGGCTCGGCGCGATCGCGATCGGCGCGGCGGTGGCGTTCGTGGTCGCGGTGGTGGTGGTGCGCTGGTTCATCACCATCGTCGGCAAGCGCGGCTTCGCGCCTTTCGCTTGGTATCGGATCGCGCTCGGCGCGGGCGCCTTGCTGTGGCTGTTCTCGCGATAGGCCCGCTTCGGACCTTGTTATGAGCGTTATTTGCAAAAACCGGGCGGATGCACGGCGAAGCGCGCGGTAACAGCGGCGAAAATAGGTAATTTACTCTTACCTATCGCAATAAACTTACGTGACTCGTGGGTAAGCGCGGCATAAAGCTGCGCCATGCTCGATTTCGTCGACCGCCCCCAAGCCTATCCCCCCAAGCGCCCCGCCGAGGCGCGCACGCGCGATTTCCACGAGATCGCCGCGCCCTTCACGCCCGAGGAAGGCGCCGCGCAAGCCGCGCGTTGCTCGCAATGTGGCGTGCCCTATTGCGCGGTGCATTGCCCGTTGCACAATCACATCCCCGATTGGCTGCGCCTGGCGGCGGAGGGGCGGCTGCGCGAGGCCTATGAGCTCTCCAACGCCACCTCGACCATGCCGGAGATTTGCGGGCGCATCTGCCCGCAGGACCGGCTGTGCGAAGGCAATTGCGTGATCGAATTTTCAGGCCATGGCGCGGTGACGATCGGCGCGGTCGAAAAATTCATCACCGATAGTGCCTGGGACCAGGGCTGGGTCGCGCCGCTCGCGCCCGGGCCGGCCAGCGGGCGCTCGATCGGCATCATCGGCGCGGGGCCGGCGGGGCTGACGGCGGCCGAATATCTGCGCGCCGCCGGGCACGAGGTCCATGTCTATGATCGTCACGACCGCGCCGGGGGGTTGCTGACCTATGGCATTCCCGGCTTCAAGCTCGAAAAGCCGGTGGTCACGCGCCGGCTCGATCGGCTGGCGGCGAGCGGCATCGTCTTCCACTTGGGCTTCGAGGTCGGGCGCGACGCCGAGCTCGCTGCCTTGCGCGCGCGCCACGACGCGCTGCTGATCGCGACCGGCGTCTATCGCGCCAAGCCGCTAGGCGTGCCGGGCGCGGACAGCGCGGTCGCCGCGCTCGATTATCTCATCGCGTCGAACCGCGCCGATTTCGGCGCGCCCTTGCCGGAGGCGTTCGATGCCGCGGGCAAGCGGGTGGTGGTGATCGGCGGCGGCGACACCGCGATGGATTGCGTGCGCACCGCCGTGCGCCAGGGCGCGGCCTCGGTGCGCTGCCTCTATCGCCGCGACCGCGCCAACATGCCCGGCAGCCAGCGCGAAGTCGCCCATGCCGAGGAAGAAGGGGTCGAGTTCCTCTGGCTCTCGGCGCCGAGCGCGGTCGAGCCGGGACAAGTGCGCGCGCGCGCGATGCGGCTCGGCGACCCCGACGCGAGCGGGCGTCGCCGCCCCGAACCCGGCGCGGCCGGCGATTGCGCGCTCGACGCCGATCTGGTGATCGCCGCGCTCGGCTTCGATCCCGAGGATCTGCCGCTCGCCTTCGGCGCCGCCGAGCTGCGGGTGACGCGCTGGGGCACGATCATCGTCGCGCCGGCGACGATGATGACGAGCCTGCCCGGCGTGTTCGCGGCCGGCGATATCGTGCGCGGCGCGAGCCTGGTCGTCTGGGCGATCCGCGACGGGCGCGAAGTGGCCACGAAGATGAACGCCTGGCTCGCCGCGCAAGCCCCGCTGGAGCGCGCCGCATGACCCCGCGCGATCACCTCGCCACGCACGGCATGTACCGCCCCGAATTCGAATCGGACGCCTGCGGCGTCGGCCTGGTCGCCTCGATCGAGGGCAAGCCGAGCCGGCGCGTGGTGCAGGCGGCGATCGAGGCGCTGCGCGCGGTGTGGCACCGCGGCGCGGTCGATGCCGATGGCAAGACCGGCGACGGCGCCGGGCTCCACATCGATCTGCCGCGCGGCTTTTTCGAGGAAGCGATCCTGCTTTCGGGGCACAAGCCGCTGCCCGGGCGGCTCGCGGTCGGCATGGTGTTCCTGCCGCGCACCGATCTCGCCGCGCAGGAAACGTGCCGCACGATCGTCGAATCGGCGATCATCGAGGCGGGGCATATCATCTACGGTTGGCGCCAGGTCCCGGTCGACGTGTCGGTGATCGGCGCGAAGGCGCAGGCGACGCGCCCCGAGATCGAACAGATCATGATCGCCGGCCCCGACCCGCGCGCGATGAGCGCCGCCGAATTCGAAAAGACGCTCTACGTGATCCGGCGGCGGATCGAAAAGCGGATCATCGCCGCGCAAATCCAGGGCTTTTACATCTGCTCGCTCTCGTGTCGCTCGATCATCTACAAGGGGCTGTTCCTGGCGGAGAGCCTGGCGACCTTCTACCCCGATCTGCGCGATCCGCGCGTCGAAAGCCGCGTCGCGATCTTCCACCAGCGTTATTCGACCAACACTTTCCCGCAGTGGTGGCTCGCCCAGCCGTTCCGCTGCCTCGCGCATAATGGCGAGATCAACACGGTGCGCGGCAACAAGGCCTGGATGCTGAGCCATGAAATCAAAATGGCCGCGACCGGCTTCGGCGACGATGCCGAGGACATCAAGCCGATCATCCCGGCGGGGGCGAGCGATACCGCGGCGCTCGACGCGGTGTTCGAGGCGATCTGCCGTTCGGGCCGCGACGCCCCCACCGCCAAGCTGATGCTCGTGCCCGAGGCGTGGCAGGAAGCCCCCGAAATGCCCCCCGCGCACCGGGCGATGTACGAATATCTGGCGAGCGTGATGGAGCCCTGGGACGGCCCCGCCGCGCTCGCGATGACCGATGGCCGCTGGGCGGTGGCGGGGGTCGATCGCAACGCTTTGCGCCCCTTGCGCTATTCGCGCACCGAGGATGGGCTGCTCGTCGTCGGCTCGGAGACGGGGATGGTGGTGCTGCCCGAATCGACCATCATCGAAAAGGGCCGGCTGGGCCCGGGGCAGATGATCGCGCTCGATCTGGAGGAAGGGCGTTTCTATCACGACCGCGCGATCAAGGATCGGATCGCCGCCGAGGCCGATTATGCGGCGATGGTCGCGGGCTTTCTCTCGGCCGAGGATCTGCCGCCGCCCCCCGCCGATCCGCTGCCGCGCTACGCGCGCGCCGAGCTGATCCGCCGCCAGATCGCCGCCGGGCAGACGCTCGAGGAAATGGAGCTGATCCTGGCGCCCATGGTCGAGACCGCCAAGGAAGCGGTGGGATCGATGGGGGACGACACGCCGCTCGCGGTCATCTCGAACAATTCGCGCTCGATCAGCCAATTCTTCCGCCAGAATTTCAGCCAGGTCACCAACCCGCCGATCGACCCGTTGCGCGAGCGGCGGGTGATGACGCTGAAGACGCGCTTCGGCAATCTCGCCAATCTGCTCGACCCGGCCGAGGCGCAGAGCCGCGTACTGGTGCTCGAGTCGCCGGTGCTCTCGAGCGCCGATTGGGCGCGGCTGAAAGCGCATTTCGCGGGCCAGACCGCCGAGATCGACTGCACCTTCGAAGCAGGGCGCGGACCCGAGGCACTGCGCGCGGCGATCCAGCGCATCCGCCAAGAAGCGGAGCAAGCGGTGCGCGCCGGGCGCGGCGAATTGTTCCTGACCGACGAAGCCGCCGGGCCCGAGCGCGTCGCGATCGCCGGGGTGCTCGCGGCGGCGGCGGTGCACACCCATCTCGTCCGCAAGGGCCTACGCGCTTATGCGAGCATCAACGTCCGCGCCGCCGAATGCCTCGACACCCATTATCACGCGGTGCTGATCGGAGTGGGGGCGACGACGGTGAACGCCTATCTCGCCGAAGCCGCGATCGCCGATCGCCACGCGCGCGGGCTGTTCCCGGGGCTGAGCCTCGACGAGGCGCTCGCGCGCTATCGCCGCGCGCTCGACGAAGGGCTGCTCAAGATCATGAGCAAAATGGGGATCGCGGTGATCTCCAGCTATCGCGGCGGCTATAATTTCGAAGCGGTGGGGTTGAGCCGGTCGCTGGTCAACGATCTCTTCCCGGGCATGCCCGCCAAGATTTCGGGCGAGGGCTATGTCTCGCTGCATTTGTCGGCACGGATGCGCCACGAGGCCGCCTATCGCGCGCCGGCGGGCACGCTGCCGATCGGCGGCTATTATCGCCAGCGCATGGGGGGCGAGGCGCATGCCTATTCGGCGCCGCTGATGCATGCGCTGCAAAGCGCGGTCGCCAAGGACAGCTACTCGACCTATCTGCAATTTTCGCGCGGGGTCGCCGATCTGCCGCCGATCTATTTGCGTGATCTGCTCCAGCTCAACCAGCCCGAACAGGGCGTGCCGGTCGAGCAGGTCGAGGCGATCACCGCGATCCGCAAGCGTTTCGTCACCCCGGGAATGAGTCTGGGCGCGCTCGGCCCCGAGGCGCATGAAACGCTCGCGATCGCGATGAACCGTATCGGCGCCAAAGCGGTGTCGGGCGAGGGCGGCGAGGACCCGAGCCGCTACGCCCCTTATGACAATGGCGACAACGCCAATTCGGTGATCAAACAGGTCGCGAGCGGCCGCTTCGGGGTGACCGCCGAATATCTCTCCGCCTGCGAGGAGATCGAGATCAAGGTGGCGCAAGGCGCCAAGCCGGGCGAGGGCGGGCAGCTCCCCGGTTTCAAGGTGACCGAGCTGATCGCGAAGTTGCGCCACGCAACTCCCGGCGTGACATTGATCTCACCGCCGCCGCACCACGATATTTATTCGATCGAGGATCTGGCGCAGCTCATTTACGACCTGAAGCAGGTCAACCCGGCCGCGCGGGTTTGCGTGAAGCTCGTTTCGTCCGCCGGCATCGGCACCGTGGCGGCGGGCGTCGCGAAGGCCCATGCCGACGTCATCCTTATCTCGGGCCATGTCGGCGGCACCGGGGCGAGCCCACAATCGAGCATCAAATATGCCGGCACCCCCTGGGAGATGGGACTTTCCGAGGTCAACCAGGTGCTCACCCTCAACGGCCTCCGGCACCGCGTTAAGCTGCGCGTCGATGGCGGCTTGCGCACCGGCCGCGACATCGTGATCGCCGCGATCCTGGGCGCCGAGGAATTCGGCATCGGCACGTTGAGCCTCGTCGCGATGGGGTGCATCATGGTGCGCCAATGCCATTCGAACACCTGCCCGGTGGGCGTCTGCACCCAGGACGAGCGGCTGCGCGCGAAATTCAGCGGCAGCCCGGAGAAGGTGATCAATTTGATGACCTTCATCGCCGAGGAAGTGCGCGACATTCTCGCCCGGCTCGGCTGTCGTAGCCTGGATGAGGTGATCGGCCGCACCGAATTGCTCCGCCAGGTCTCGCGCGGCGCCGAGCATCTCGACGATCTCGACCTGAACCCGATCCTCGCCAAGGTCGACGCGACCGATGCCGAGCGGCGCTTCAGCCTCGCGACCTTCCGCAACGAAGTGCCCGACAGTCTCGACGCGCAGATGATCGCGGACGCGGCGCCGGTGTTCAGCCGGGGCGAGAAGATGCAGCTCACCTATAGCGTGCGCAACACCCACCGCGCGGTCGGCACGCGGCTGTCGGGCGAGATCACGCGCAAATTCGGGATGAAAAAGCTCAGCCCCGGCCATGTCCATGTCCGGCTGCGCGGCTCGGCGGGGCAATCGCTCGGCGCGTTCCTATGCCAGGGGATCACGCTCGAAGTGTTCGGCGACGCGAACGATTATGTCGGCAAGGGGCTGTCGGGGGGCACGATCATCGTGCGCCCGGTGGTGAGTTCGCCGCTCGCGAGCCAAGAGAATATGATCATCGGCAATACCGTGCTCTATGGCGCGACGTCGGGCCGGTTGTTCGCGGCGGGCCAAGCGGGCGAGCGCTTCGCGGTGCGCAATTCGGGCGCCGAGGTCGTGGTCGAGGGCTGCGGCGCGAATGGCTGCGAATATATGACCGGGGGCGTCGCGGTGGTGCTGGGCGCCATCGGCGCCAATTTCGGCGCGGGCATGTCTGGCGGGATGGCGTTCGTTTACGATCCCGACGGGCGCTTCCCGGCGCGCGCCAATGGCGAGACGATCGTCTGGCGGCGAATCGCGGCGGCGCATTGGGAAGCGACGCTGCGCGAATTGGTCGCGGCGCATGCCGCGGCGACCGACAGCAAATGGGCCGCGCATCTGCTCGACGAATGGCCGCGCGTGGTCGGCGATTTCTGGCAAGTGGTGCCCAAGGAAATGCTCGCCCGGCTGGCGCACCCGCTCGAGGACGGCGCCCTGCTCGCGGCGGAATGAGGCTCAGCCGAGCGCCGAGGCGATGTCGGTCCGCGCGAAATCCTGGCCCTTGTAGAGCAACGGGCAGCCGGCGACCTGGGCGACGGCATAGGCCATGCAGTCGCCGAAGTTCAGGCGCGCGGGGTGAATGCCCTTGCCGAAGCGGGCGAAGGCGTCATGCGCGGCGGTAAGGTGGCGTTCGTCGAACGGGACGAGGCGGAAAGGCTCGCCCGAGACCATGGCGAGCGCGGTCGCAGCGCGCGCCGGCCCGCCGATGCCGCGCATCACCATCGTCAATTCGAACACCGTCGGCGCGCCGATCAAAAGGAGGGGGCTATCAAGCAACAATCGGGCGATGCGCGGCGCTTCGGGCTCGTCGAGCAGCACCGCGACGATCGCCGAACTATCGACCGCGATCACTCCGGCACGCCGTGCTCGTTATAACCGATGATGGCGTCGGCATCGAAGGGGATTCCCCGGAAAGGCTTGAACGCCTCTTGCGCGCGCCGCAGGCGCTCGGCGAAACCTTCGTGCGCGCCGTCTTGGACCGCGTCGGACGGTTCCGCCACCTCGCCTTCTCGCGCGAGCGCGGCCGCGACCGCGTCGCGCACCGCCTGGGCCGGGCTCACGCCTTTCAGCGTCGCATAGCGCCGCACCAGCGCGTCGGTTTCGGCATCCCTGATCGTGAGCGCCATCGCGTCATCCCTCTCGCCCCGCGAATATAGAAGGCGGGCGCCACCCCTACAACGCCTTCCCGTGCGCGGTCGCTTCGCCTATCCGGGGGGCATGTGGCAGCTCTATCAATTCCCGCTCTGTCCTTTCTCGCGCAAGGTCCGGCTGCTGCTCGGCGAGAAGGGCGTGGGCTATGAGCTGGTGCGCGAATCGCCCTGGCAGCGGCGCGACGAGTTCGTCGATCTCAACCCCGCCGCGCAGACGCCGGTGATGGTCGATGCCGAGCGCGGCGTCACGCTGATCGATTCGCTCGCGATTTGCGAATATTTCGAGGAAATGGTCGAAAAAGCCGCGCTGATCAACGGCACCGCCGCCAATCGCGCCGAAACTCGCCGGCTGGTCGCGTGGTTCGACCAGCTCTTCTTCCGCGACGTCACCGCGCCCTTGCTCCACGAGCGGATGATCAAGCGGCTCGTCCACCGCGCCACCCCCGATGCGCGCGTGCTGCGCGAGGCGATGAAGGCGGCGGTCGCGCATCTCGATTATGTCGATTATCTGCTCGATCACCGCACCTGGATCGGCGGCGCGACGATGACGCTCGCCGATCTCGCCGCCGCCGCGCAGATTTCGGTCGCCGATTATCTGGGCGGGATCGATTGGAAGAATCACGAACAAACCGCGCGCTGGTATCGCGGGTTCAAGAGCCGGCCGAGCTTCCGCCCGTTGCTCTCCGAACGGATGGAGGGCATCCCGCCCCCCGCCCATTACGACAATGTCGATTTCTGATGCACGCCGAGCATGACCCCGCCGCTCCCGCCGCGCCGGTGATCGGCTTCGACGATTGGCTGCGGGTCGACGTGCGCGTCGGCACGATCGTCGAAGCGCATGCTTTCCCGGAGGCGCGCAAGCCCGCCTATAAGTTGCTGATCGATTTCGGCCCCGTGATCGGGCGGCGCAAAAGCTCGGCGCAGATCACCGAGCTTTATCGGCTCGACGAGTTGCCGGGCACGCAAGTGGCGGCGGTGGTCAACTTCCCGCCGCGCCAGATCGGCAAATTCCTGTCCGAAGTGCTGACGCTCGGCTTTCCCGATGCCGAGGGGCGGGTGGTACTGGTGCGCCCGAGCGCGGCTGTGCCCGACGGCGGGCGGCTGTTCTGAGGCGTCACCCCCGTCGCGCGAGCCACCCCGCCGCCCAGCCGAGCAGCACCGACATCGCGACCGCCGTCAGCCCATAAGCGAAGGAGCGTCGTTCGGCCTGGCGCGCGACGAAGCGTTCGAAGCCGGTCTTGCGGATATCGATGTCGCGCACCGCGACCGCGAGCACGCGCCCGCGCCGGATCAGGAACGTCTCGGCGGTATAGCGACCCACCGGCACGCGCGCGGGAATGGAGATGCGCGCGCGGTAGAGCACGCCGTCGCTGATCTCGACCGCGCCCGGCGCCTCGTAATAAAGCCCCGCGCGCTCGCGCAGATCGACCAGCCCGCGCGCGAAGCGGTCTTGCGCTCGGGTGTCGGCGCCGCTCGCGGGCGACAATTGCAGGCTGTCGAGCCCGAGCTCGTAAATCGCCCGGCTGCGCTCGTCGAGCAAGTCGCCGATCGGCTTGGACGAGGCGATCGCGTAAAAGCTCGGCGCCGAAAGATAACGCATCGACGCGGCGTTGACCCAAATCCCGGCGATCTTCTGTTTCTCGCGCACCAGGATCGGTTGCGCCGGCCCTTTCACCACCACCACGATATCGGCGTCGCGCTCGGCGGGCACGCGCCCGCCGGGGTAGAGGATCGCGCCGAACGACAGCAGATCGGCGCCGGTGAAGCTATATTTGATGTCGATTTGCCGCTGCGATACGTCGGGCACGAGCACCGGCTTGGCGGCGGGTGCCTGCGCCATCAGCAGCGGCGCGGCGGCGAGCGCCAAGCGCCTCACCGCGCGAGCTCGACCGAGTAAATCTCGTCGGGGCGAAAGCCCAGCCCGAGCGCGACGCGGATCGCGAGCGTCAGCACGATCAGCGCGAGCAACAGCCGCAGATATTCGGGCTGCACCTTGCTCGCGAAGCGCGCGCCGAGCTGCGCGCCGATCACCGATCCCACCAGCAGCAGCCCGGCGAGCACCAGATCGACCGCCTTGGTGGTGAGCGCGTGGACGAGCGTCGCCGCGGCGGTGACGAACAGCGTTTGGAACAAGGAGGTGCCGACCACCACCGTCGCCCCCATGCCGAGCAGATAGAGCATCGCCGGCACCAGGATGAACCCGCCGCCGACCCCGAGCAGAATCGTCAAAATGCCGACGAAAAACCCCAGCAGCAGCGGCGCGAGCGGCGAGATATAGAGCCCGCTTGCATAGAAACGCGTGCGCATCGGCAGCGCGGCGACGAGCGGGTGATGGCGTCGCTTGCGCGCGGGAAGCGGCTTGCCGCTGCGCAGCGCGACGATCGATTGGATCGATTCCCGCGCCATCGTCACCCCGATGAAGCCGAGCATCAGCACATAGAGGATCGCGATCACCGTGTCGCTTTGGCCATAGGCTTGCAGCAGGCGGAACAAGGCCGCGCCGACGAGCGCGCCGAGCACCCCGCCGGCGACCATCACCAGCCCCATTTTCACGTCCACCCCGCGACGGCGCCAATGCGCGAACACGCCCGAGACGCTCGCCCCGGTTACCTGCGTCGCGGCCGAGGCGGCGGCGACCGTGGGCGGGATGCCGAAGATGATGAGCAACGGCGTGGTGAGAAAGCCGCCGCCCACCCCGAACATCCCCGAGAGCAGCCCCACCCCGCCGCCGAGCAGGATGATGAGCAGCGCGTTGACGCTTAGATTGGCGATGGGAAGATAAAGGTCCATGCGCGCGCCACCCTAGCCGGGGCGATGCGGCGAGGCACCTAGAAATCGGCGCCGAGCGAGAGCGCGGGCCCCGAGCCGGGCGCCGCGCCCCCCGCGACGCGCGCGCGCCAATCGAGCGTCAGCCGCGCGCGGCGCGGGCCGAGCGGCAACGTCGCG
>LWDI01000035.1 GCA_002083475.1 Proteobacteria bacterium SG_bin5 | reverse complement strand
CCGTCGAGCGCGGCCTCGATCCGCCCGAGCAGCCCTTCGGGCGGCGCGACCTCGGGCACCGCCGGCACGAGCAGCGCGAAATGCGCGCGCCACGCCTCGACCTCGGCGGCGAAATCGGGTTCGGCGAGCAGCCGGCGCAGCGCCTCGGCGCGCTCGGCGCCGTCGAGCAGGCCGAGCGCGAGTTCGGCGGCCTGGGCGGCGCGCGCGTCGGGGAGATCGTCGGTCGCGCTCATTGCTCGACACACTCCCGCAAGCGGAGCAGCCCGCGCCGTACCCAGCTCTTCATCGTCCCCAGGGGAACCGCGCGGCGGGCGGCGAGTTCGGCATAGGTGAGCCCGTCGAAAAAGGCGGTGCGGATCGCGTCGCGCGCGCGCTCCTCCAGCGCGTCGAGGCACAGATGCAGCTTGCGCTCGGCCTCGTCGGCGAGGAGCGTTGCTTCGGCGCCCGGGCGCTCGTCGGCGACGGGCGCGGCTTCGTCGATCGGCGCCGCCACGCGCTTGCCATGCGCGCGCCGCCAATCGATCGCGCGGTTGCGCGCGATCGTCGCGAGCCAGGTGATCGGGCTCGCCCGGTGCGCCTCATAGGCGCCGGCGCGTTTCCAAATCGTCAGATACACATCCTGCAACACGTCTTCCGCGGCTGACCGTTCGCCGCAGATACGAAGCACGATACCAAAAAGTTTTGCGTTGGTGAGCGCGTACAATTCCGACAATGCGGCGCGCTCCTCCTGGCCGCAGCGCCATAGCAGCTCGACCAGGCGCTGCCGCGCGGCATTGGCGTCTCGGGGCTCGCTCACGACGCCCGTGGGTAATTGGTATCGCGCGGTAAGCAAGCGCTTTTCTGCGCCCGCCGCCGACCATCGCCACGGCCATCGCCATAGGGCGCCGCGACGGGGTGGCGCGCGCGCGGCGCTTTGGCTAAGGGAGCGGCTTTCTCGCGCAGGTGTTCCCGATGCAACTCGCCATCGCTTCCGATCATGCCGGCTATCCGCTGAAGGCCGCGCTCGTTCCTTGGCTCGAGGCCGAGGGGCATGAAGTGCTCGATCTGGGGACCGACGGCACCGCGAGCGTCGATTATCCCGATTTCGGTCGCGCCTTGGCGGAGGCGGTGGCGGATGGCCGCGCCCAACGCGGCATCGCGATTTGCGGCACGGGCATCGGCATTTCGATCGCGGTCAACCGCCACCCCGCCTTGCGCTGCGCGCGGGTCGACGAGCCGGTGAGCGCCGCGCTCGCGCGCCAGCATAATGACGCGAACGCGATCGCGCTCGGCGCGCGGCTGATCGGCGAGGAAATGGCGCGCGCCTGCCTCACTGCTTTTCTTTCGGCCGACTTCGAAGGCGGCCGCCACCAACCCCGCGTCGACAAGCTCGGCGCCCGCCAGGAGATGCCCGCATGACCGCGACCGCGATGAACGACACCCAAGACCCGATGCACGGCTTCTGGCACGATAGCCTCGCCGAAGCCGATCCCGAAATCGCCCAGGCGGTAACCAACGAACTCGCCCGCCAGCGCGACAAGATCGAGTTGATCGCGAGCGAGAACATCGCCAGCCGCGCCGTGCTGGAGGCCGCCGGATCGGTGTTCACCAACAAATATGCCGAAGGCTATCCGGGCAAGCGCTATTATGGCGGCTGCGACTATGCCGATGTCGTCGAGACGCTGGCGATCGAGCGCGCCAAGCAATTGTTCGGCTGTAATTTCGCCAACGTCCAGCCCAATTCGGGCAGCCAAATGAACCAGGCGGTATTCCTCGCCCTGCTCGAGCCCGGCGACAGCTTCATGGGGCTCGATCTCAATTCGGGCGGCCATCTGACGCATGGCTCGCCCGTCAATATGAGCGGCAAATGGTTCAAGCCGATCCCCTATGGCGTGCGCCGCGACGATCATCTGATCGACATGGCCGAGGTCGAGCGGCTGGCGCAGGAACACCGCCCCAAGCTCATCATCGCCGGCGGCACCGCTTATTCGCGCCACTGGGATTTCGCCGAGTTCCGCCGGATCGCCGATGCGGTGGGCGCTTATCTGATGGTCGATATGTCGCATTTCTCGGGGCTGGTCGCGGGCGGCGCGCACCCCTCGCCCTTCCCGCACGCGCATGTCGTGACCTCGACCACGCACAAGTCGCTGCGTGGGCCCCGCTCGGGCATCATCCTGACGAATGACGAGGCGCTGGCGAAGAAGTTCAACTCGGCGATCTTCCCAGGGCTCCAAGGCGGGCCGCTGATGCACATCGTCGCCGCCAAGGCGGTCGCTTTCCGCGAGGCGTTGCGCCCCGAATTCAAGCTCTACGCCCACCGCATCGTCGAGAATGCGCGCGCGCTCGCGGCGAGCCTGGTGGAAGCCGGCTTGGGCGTCGTCTCGGGCGGGACCGACAATCACCTCGTGCTGGTCGACCTTTCGCCCAAGGACGTGACCGGCAAGGCGGCGGAAAAGGCGCTCGATCGCGCCTGGCTCACCTGCAACAAGAACAGCGTGCCGTTCGACACGCGCTCGCCCTTCGTCACCTCGGGCATCCGGCTCGGCACCCCCGCCGGCACGACGCGCGGCTTCGGCCCGGCCGAGTTCCGCCAGGTCGGCCAGCTGATCGCGCAAGTCGTCGAAGGCCTCGCGCGCAACGGCGAGGAAGGCGACGGCCAGATCGAGCAGCACGTTCGCGACCAGGTGGCGGCGCTCACCGCGCGCTTCCCCGTTTATCCGGGGATGTGAATGCGCTGCCCCTTTTGCGGCCATGAAGACAGCCAGGTAAAGGACAGCCGCTCGACCGAAGACGGCGCCGCCATCCGCAGGCGGCGCCAATGCGAGGGGTGCGCCGCGCGTTTCACCACTTTCGAGCGCATCCAGTTGCGCGAACTGGTGGTGGTGAAGTCGGGCGGCGCGGGGGGTGAGGTTCGGCGCGAGCCGTTCGACCGCGAGAAACTCATGCGCTCGGTGTCGATCGCCTGCCGCAAACGCCCGATCGACGCGGTGCGGATCGAAAAGCTCGTCTCGGGCATCCAGCGCCAATTGGAAACCTTGGGCGACAGTGAAGTGCCGGCGAAGCGCATCGGCGAGATGGTGATGGAGGGGCTGAAGGGGCTCGATTCGGTCGCCTATATCCGGTTCGCCAGCGTCTATAAGGATTTCCGGGAGGCGCGCGATTTCGAGGAATTCGCGGGCCATGTGAGCGCGGTGGCGAAGGGGTAGGGGCACCGCCGTTTTGAAGAATGCGGCCGGCCGGCAAGCTGCTCGCTTGTAGATATTGCGCTGCTGGGTAAAGTAACGCGGTCGCGTGACATATTCCCCTTTTACCCCTCAGAAATGCCGGTCCGCTGATCTCTGGCTAACGAGGCGCTAGGATGAAACCCAAAGTCGGCATTGGCATCACAACTTACGAAGACATCCGATCTCCTGAGTTTGGATACGCGCTTTACGAAGCGCTCGTTGCGACTTCTCCCAAGCTTGCGCCGTATCGCATAGATGTCATTGCGGAACGATATGAAGTGAGCGGCCCACAGGACTTTGTATCGTGTTGGTGTAATGAACGCCGCTTGATAGTCAGGCCCAAATATGGAGTTGCTCCTTCCTATCATGCGCCTTTTGAATTCGGAGCCGACTGGAGGACCAAAGGGGTGCTTTCAGGAAGTGGCAATGTCTTTTTCGGCAGCCGCGATCCCAATGACCCCAGCACATTGACGATACAGCACAATTATGCAACTCGGGTGAACTGGAAGGCGTTATTTCAGCGACTTGTCGAAGTGTTCAAACCCGCACATGGCAATTTGCACGTCTTCACCGAACGCGAACTGGAAATCGCTGGCGAAGGGCGTTTCGCTTTCCGCGCACCCATCACAGGAGAAGCGACATTCACCCAGTGGAAAACTAAAATCGGCACTTGGGGCGGGCCTGATCCTTGGGAAACCACTGAGCGTCGAAAGTATCGTTTTCTGCCCGACCTTGCATGGGGAAATTTCCTTGGGGTCGAATTTTCTGGGCGATTTGACCGGAAAGCGCTGCTTGAAACTTCGAGCGCGCCCGCTGAACTAGATCGAGGCATCCTGTTTCATGTTACAGAAAAGTTAAGTGATGTAGTCGACCGTCACAGCCTTTTTGAAGAGGAGCGCGCCAAGCTACGAACCGTGTTCGCCGCTGACTTCTTTCGTTCGGAATGATCCGGCGCTGACCGGCCAAAGCCGCCATTCGCCTTCCCACCAGTTTAAGCCATTGCCAGTAGCAGGGATCGAACCCGTACCCCGCTGCCGACGATCGCTGTAGCGACACGTCTACCAATTCCGTCACACCGGTACGAACGACATAGCACGTCAGCCAGAACGCGGGAACGTCCGCCTCCCACCCCAGTTCAGACATACACCCACATCCCCAACATCGGTCGTTCATAAGGTCACCGCATTGTTCTAACGGCAGGCGCGGCGCGTGTTCGGCCCCCCTCGGCGGCGCCCGCAGCGAACGGGTGTTTCGATTCCGCGCGCGCGCGCCTACATCGCGCGCGCCGTCCCCGGGAGATTCGCCATGACCCAGATCACCGTCGCCGCGCTGCAACTGGCGTTCAGCGCCGATACCCACGCCAATATCGCCAAAGTCTCCGACGCCGTGCGCGAGGCGGCGGGGCGCGGGGCGCAGGTGATCCTGCCGCCCGAATTGTTCGAGGGCGAATATTTCTGCCGGGTGGAGGATGAAGATCTGTTCGCCCAGGCGCGCCCGGTCGGCGAGCACCCGAGCGTGATCGCGATGCAGCGCCTCGCCGCCGAGCTCGGCGTCCATATCCCGACGAGCTTTTTCGAGGCGGACGGACCGCATCATTATAATTCGCTCGCGATGATCGGCCCCGATGGCGCCGTCCAGGGCGTCTATCGCAAAAGCCATATCCCCGATGGCCCGGGCTATGAGGAGAAATTTTATTTCCGCCCCGGCAACACCGGCTTCAAGGTTTGGCCCGGCCCCGGCGCGACGCTCGGCGTGGGCGTGTGCTGGGATCAATGGTATCCCGAGACCGCGCGCGCGATGATGCTGATGGGCGCCGAACTCCTCTTCTACCCCACCGCGATCGGCAGCGAGCCGCATGACGAAAGCCTCGATACCGCGCGGCTGTGGCGGCGGGCGATGATCGGCCATGCGGTGTCGAACGTGGTGCCGGTGATCGCGGCCAACCGCGTCGGCACCGAACATGGCCAGACTTTCTACGGCACGAGCTTCATCACCGACGAGCGCGGCGACATTCTGGCCGAACTCGACCGCGAGGAGGAAGGCGTGCTCGTCGCGAGCCTCGATCTGGCGCGAGTGAAGCGCCACCGCGCGGCGTTCGGCTTCTTCCGCGATCGCCGGCCGGAGCTTTACCGGCGGTTGGTGGCGGATATTTGAGGGTTGTTGCTCACACGAAGCCACGAAGGCACGAAGAAGACTTGGCGGCGAAGCCGTTTCAAAACTCTACGGTGGCGCTCACGGCGGAGGGCGCAATGTCTCACGCGAAGACGCAAAGATGCGAAGAGGGCAGGACTCGACGAACGACGAATAGAGCTTGCTGCGATCATTATTTATGTCGCCCCGGACTTGATCCGGGGCAAGGCTGCCTTTCAACGGCAGAAGAAGCCAAGCCCCGGATCAAGTCCGGGGCGACGGCGTGGTTTGATTGCAGATCGCAATAATGCCGCTGCGCGGCGGACGCTCCGCTTCGCGTCTTTGCGTCTTCGCGTGAGAAAAAACCGACCGACGACGGCACCGTCGTTCGTAATTCTTCACGAGACCCCCAACCGAACCCGTTCGTGGCTTCGTGTGAGCAATAACCTACCGCCGCCGCTCCTCGCGCACCTTCACCGGCGTCGGACAGCCGTCGATGCTCCGCCACACCGCCAGATATTCCTCGGCATCGGGCTGGCGATCGAGCGGTTCGATCCGCGCCTCGGGCGGGCGGCCGGCGCGCTTGATTTGGGGCGATCGGCACCGCGGCGCTTCGGCCAGCGCGGGCGGCGCCTCGGCGGCGGCGAGCGATAAAGCGAGCAGAATCATCATCATCGTCCCTTGTTGGCGGACTTGGTCTATCATGGCCCGGCTCCACCATAAACCCACCGCAACAAGCCGAAAGCCGTGCCCCGTCGCGCCGCGCTACCCCAAGGCGCATGACCCCGCGCCCCAATCTGCCGATCGCCCATTTCACCGCTGGCGCCGAGGGCGATTGGCGGATCACTTCGGTGTGCGAATATCGCGGCGCGAGCCTCCCCAGCGCCGAGCGGCTGAGCATCACCGATCGGCCGCGCCCCGGCGCCTGGACGCTGCGCGGCACCGCCAGCCATTTACGCTACACCACCGCGCCCGAGCGAACTACCTTGCTCGCGCGCCAGGAAGGGCTCGGCCGCCCGAGCGCGACCCGCGCGGCTTTGCTCCCGATCCGCAAATCGGCCGAATGGTGGGCGCTCGCGCAGGACGAGCGCCGCGCGGTCTACGAGCGCGGCGGGCATTTGCCGATCGGGCTCGATTATCTGCCCGGCGTCGCGCGCAAGCTTTATCATTCGCGCGATCTGGGCGAGGATTTCGATTTCCTCACTTGGTTCGAATTCGCCCCCGATCAAGAAGCCGCGTTCGACCATATGCTGGTACGGCTGCGCGCCTGCGCCGAATGGGAATTCGTCGACCGCGAGCTCGACGTGCGGCTCAGCCGGCAGCCGGGCTGAAGCGCTGGGCGGCGGCGAACACCGCCTCGAACATCGCCGCGTTCAGCCGCCCGGTATTCTGGTTGTAGCGGCTGCAATGATAGCTATCGATCAGCACCAGCCCGCTCGGCAGCCGATGCTCGGCGCCGTGGGCGAATTTGGCCTTGGGCAGCTTGCCGCCGAGCGCCTTCACCGCCGATTGATGCGCGATCTGCCCGAGCGCGACCACGACCCGCAGGTTCGGGAGCGCGGCGAGCTGCGCCTCCAGAAACGGCCGGCAGGCATGGATTTCGGCGGGCACGGGTTTATTTTCGGGCGGCAGGCATTTCACCGCGTTCAGGATGATCGCCCCCGTCAGCCGCAGCCCGTCATCGGGCCGCGCCTCGAACCGCCCCTGCGAAAGCCCGAATTTGGCGAGCGTCGCATAGAGCAGCTCGCCCGCGAAATCGCCGGTGAAGGGGCGGCCGGTGCGGTTCGCGCCATGTTTGCCGGGCGCCAAGCCCACCACCGCGAGCCAGGCGCCGGGGTCGCCCCAAGCGGGCACCGGCGCGTTCCACCAATCGGGAAATTCGGCGCGGCACTGCGCGCGGAACGCGGCGAGGCGCGGGCAGAGCGGGCAATCGCGCGAGGGTTCGAGGCTTGAGATCGTCACGCCGCGTGCGATAGGCGGCGGCGATGCCCGTGCCAAGCGCGCCCAGTCTCTATGCGATCGCGCTCGGCTCGAACCGCCGCGGACGTGCCGGCGCCCCGCGCGCGGTGCTCGCGGCGGCGGTCGCGACGCTGGGCGCGCTGGGCCGGGTGCGCACGGTTTCGCCGACGATCGAGACGCCGCCGCTCGGCCCCGGCGGGCGCCGCTTCGCCAACGCCGCCGCGCTGCTCGAAAGCGCGCTTCCCCCCGATGCGATGCTCGCCGCGCTGAAGGACATGGAGCGGCGCTTCGGCCGGCGCGCCGGGCGGCGCTGGGGGGCGCGGGTGCTCGATCTCGATCTGATCCTCTGGTCGGGGGGCGCCTGGGTGTCGCCCGGGCTGGTGATCCCCCACCCCGCCTGGCGCCAACGCGGCTTCGTGCTCGCGCCGCTCGCCGCGATCGCCCCCGATTGGCGCGATCCGCTCACCGGGCGAAGCGTCCGCCAGCTCGCCCGGACTTGCGCTCGCGCGCGAACAGGCTATGTGCCGCTGCGCGTGGGTCCGTAGCTCAGTCGGTAGAGCAAGCGACTTTTAATCGAGAGGTCCCGGGTTCGAATCCCGGCGGACCCACCATCCCTTTGGCCGATCAGTGCCGGTTCGCGTGATGCGCCTTCGCGCCACGCGCGCGATCAAACGCCGTGATAATCGCGGTACCAGCGCACGAATTGCGGCACGCCCACGTCGATGTCGGTGGTCGGCGCATAGCCCAGGTCGCGCGCGATCGCGCTGGTGTCGGCATAGGTTTTCTGCACGTCGCCGGGCTGCATCGGCTTGAAGTCGATCGTCGCCTTGCGCCCGCAGGCCGCCTCCAGCAGCGCGATCACGCGCATCAGATGTTCGCAGCGGCTGTTGCCGATATTGTAGAGCCGGTGCGGCTTGGTGCTGCCGCCCGCCTTGGGCGCGCCGTCGTCGGGCGGCGGATTGTCGAGACAGGCGATCACCCCGGCGATGATATCGTCGATATAAGTGAAGTCGCGATACATATCGCCCTGGTTGAACACCGGGATCGGCTCGCCCGCGAGGATGCGGCGGGTGAATTCCCACATCATCATGTCGGGCCGGCCCCAGGGGCCATAAACCGTGAAAAAGCGCAGCCCGGTGAGCGGCAGCCGGTAGAGATGGGCATAGGTCTCGCTCATCAGCTCGTCGGCGCGCTTGGTCGCGGCATAAAGCGAGATCGGGTGATCGACCCGGTCCTCGACCGCGAAGGGCAGCTTCTGATTGCCGCCATAGACCGAGGACGAGCTCGCATAGACCATGTGATGGAGCCGCCGGTGCCGCGCGACCTCGAGCAGATTGAGATGGCCGACGAGATTGGCGGTGACATAGGCATGCGGATTTTCGATCGAATAGCGCACCCCCGCCTGCGCACCCAAATGGACGACGCGGTCGATCTCGGTGCCGCGCAACGCGTCGTCGAGCCGCGCCATGTCGGCGAAATCGAGCCGGTGGAAGGTGAAGCGCGCGCCCCCGAGCGCGGCATTGGCGGCGAGCCGGTCTTCCTTGAGCGAGACGCGGTAATAATCGTTCAGATTGTCGATGCCGATCACGGTGTCGCCGCGCTCGAGCAGCCGGCGCGCGAGCCAGAAACCGATGAACCCCGCGACCCCGGTGACCAAAACCCGCATCCGACGACTCCTAACCCTCTCGATCCTCCGCCCGCGCCTCGATCAACACGCACGCCAGCGCGAACAGCGCCGAGAGCGCGGCGGTGCGCAGCGGATAGTCGACCAGACTGTGGAGCGACAGCGTTATGATCATCAGCGCGGCGGCGCGCGCGCGCGGATCGGTGCCGCGCCAGGCGCGCGCGACCAGCCGCGCGAGCGCTGCCAGCGCGACGAGCAGCAACACCAGCCCGAACACGCCGGTGTCGACCAGCAGTTCGAGCCAATCATTATGCGCATGGTTGACGAAGGTGCCGCCGACGCGATCGGGATCCTCATACCAGCCATAGCGCGCCGGAAAGCCGCCGAGGCCGATGCCGACCGGCCAGTGATCGCGCAGCATGACGAGGCCGGTGCGCCAGAAATCATGGCGGCTGATACCGGCTTCGCCGCTCGCCCCGGTCAAATCGTTGCCGAGCGGCGCGAGCAGCACGAGCGCGCTCAGCGCGACCGAAACCGTCACGATCGCGGCGGCGGGCCAGACCAGCCGCGCCGCCGGCCGATCGATCACGGCGCCCGCGAGCAGCAGCGGCCCGAGCAGCGCCAGGCACGCGAGCGATTGATTGGCGACGACGCCGACGATCAAGAGCAAGGGCGCCAGCACCAGCGCGAGCGCGGCAAAGGTTTCGGCGCGCCCCCCACCGCGTCGCGCGAGCCGCGCGCGCGCGTCGGGCCAGGCGGTGCCGAACCAGAGCGCGAGCGCGAGCAGCAGAAAATCCGATTGGTGATTGGCGTTGGCGAAAAAGGCTGGGCCGAGCCCGTAATTGGTGATCGCATAGCTATAGCCGCGACCGCTGATCTGCTGCGCCAGCCCGAGCGGCACGCTCAACAACGCGACCGCGATCACCAGCCGAACCGCGAGCGCGCGCGGCGCTTGGGGCCGGCGCAGCGCCAGCCAGATCGCGAGCGCCGGGATCACCCAAGCAAGCGCCGCCAGGGCGCGCCCGGGCGCAAGGCCGAGCGGCAGCCAGGGCAGAGGCTCGCCGAGCAGCGCGAAGCCTTGGGCGATCGGCGCGCGGCCCGGCAGCTCCCGCCACAGGCTCGGCGGCAGCGGCACGAATTGAACGAGCGCGAGG
>LWDI01000034.1 GCA_002083475.1 Proteobacteria bacterium SG_bin5 | reverse complement strand
CCCGACACTGTCGATCTTGATACGATGGTGTTTGAACGGCCCGGCAATCGCGACATTCAGCTGGATATCTTTGCCGACTACAAGAACAACATCGCACTCTATCCCGCCATTCACCAGGCTTTTCGCACGCATCGCTTTCCCACGCTGATCATCTGGGGCCGCAAGGATGCAAGCTTTGCAGTCGCGGGCGCCCAGGCATATCGCCGTGACCTGCCTGATGCCGAGCTGCATGTCATTGACGATGCCGGCCACTTTGCGATGGAAACCCACCCTGCTCAGGTGGCCGCCTACATCCGCGCGTTCCTGCCCAAAGCGTTGCGGCGGCGGACGTGATGCGGCGAGGACCGGTCGGCAAAGGGCTTTCGCTTCCGGCCGAAGCGGCACTGGCTCAGGCGGAGGTCGATCTCGGTCGTCGCCTGGTGCTGGGCGGCCTCGCGGGGGCCGCCACGATCCTTTCGGCAAGGCCAATCGCCGCGCGGCAGCTTCCCGCAGAGCGAACCACGTCGTCGCCGGAAGGCATCATCCGAACGCTGCTTGAGCGTCATGAAGATTCCGACGGCAATCTGTTCGAACTGATCCTGGATAGGTTCCCGCCGGGCATCATCGTGCCCGTGCACCATCATCCCGTGGTTGGGTTGAACTATGTGCTCGGCGGTGTTGCCCACTCTCAGTATGACGGCGAACCGATGCAAACCCTGAAAGCCGGCGACAGTTTCCAGGATCACGCCCACATCCCCCACCTGCTGTTCCGCAACCCTGACCGGCAGGCCCCGGTGACCATCCTGATCAGTCATGTGCTGAAGAAGGGCCAGAGCTTCTTCATCCCCGGTCGCAACTGATGAAACCAGCAAAGGATATTGCCTCATGACCAAGTTGCTGTTTGTGAAAGCCTCCCCCCGCGATGATCGATCGATCTCGATCCGCCTGGCGAACGAGTATCTTGCGGCGTATCGCGAGGAGCATCCGGACCTGGAAGTCGACATCATCGATCTCTGGCAGGCCGACCTCCCTGAGTTTGATGGGGATGCCGCTGCTGCCAAGGTATCTTTCTTCGGCGAACCGGAAATGAACGGAAAGCAACGGACAGTCTACGACGCTCTGATCGAAGTTTTCAATCGTTTCAATTCGGCTGATGAATATCTCATCGCTGCGCCGCTATGGAATTTCGGTGTCCCTTACAAATTGAAGCAGTATATTGACGTCTTGACGATGCCCGGCACGCTGTTTGGTTTTGAGCCTGACAAAGGCTATCTGGGCTTGTTGAAGAACAAGCGTGTAACAACCATCCATACCGCGGCAATTTATATGCCGAACCTGCCAAAAACATATGGCGCCGATTACATGACTCAATATCTTGCCGACTGGTTCGAATTTGCCGGTGTGACCGATGTGACGAGCCTCTGGTATTATGGCAGCAAGATGCGCAGCGAAGCCGACACCAAGATCGCTTATGACGAGGCTGTCGCCGCTGTCCGAAGTGCGGCTAAACGTTAACCTTTCTCCGGCGCGGTCGGTGGCGGCCGCGCCGGGGTGCTCAAGGGACTGAGCGTCATGGACCCTGGCATCCCGACAGTTCCGAAACCGTGGCACGAGGGCGAACGTCGGCTTCAGGCGAGTCTGGGCGTTGTCGAACGCATGGCGGTGAGCGGACCCCGCGGCATCCGCAACTTCATGCCGGAACAGCATCGCCAGTTCTTCGCCCAATTGCCCTTCCTCGTGTTCGGCAGTGTCGATGCGGCAGGAGACGCATGGGCAACGTTATTGAGCGGAGAACCTGGCTTCGCCCATGCGCCCGATCCGAAGCAGCTCGACATTGGCTGCGCACTGTCCCCTGATGACCCGGCGACGCCCGGATTCGCCGATGGTTCGGCGGTGGGCATGCTCGGCATTGAACTGCACACCCGGCGGCGCAATCGCCTGAACGGTCGCGTCATCCGTCGCGACACCAACGGCTTTTCGCTTGCTGTCGAGCATAGCTTCGGCAACTGCCCGCAATACATCCGGCTTCGTGATATCGAACAGCGCGGGCCGGATCGCGGGGGCATGGCCGTGAGGGGTGACTCCCTTACCAGTCGCGCACGCGCGATGATCGAGTCAGCAGAGACCTTTTTTGTCGCATCATACACCGATGCGACCGATACTGGTCGGCAAGTCGATGTATCGCATCGCGGTGGCAAGGCCGGTTTCGTCCGGGTCGGCGCCGACGACTTGCTTACCATCCCCGATTTTGCGGGAAATCTCCATTTCAACACGCTCGGCAATTTCCTGCTGACGCCCAAAGCCGGGCTCGTTTTCGTTGATTTTGAGATCGGCGACCTGTTGCAGCTTACCGGCGCCGTGTCGCTGATCCTCGACTCCCCGGAGATCAGCGCATTCCAGGGGGCCCAGCGACTATGGACGTTCCGGCCTGAAGCGATGGTGCTGCGCGAAGCAGCGCTCGATTGGTGCTGGACGGCGCGTAAGGACGGGCACTCGCCCAGCTTGCTCGCCACTGGAAGCTGGACCGAAGTGGCGCAGTCGCAAGCCGCAGCAAATCCGGACGATGTATAGCTGTCGCACCGATATGCGACATATCGACCATGGCGGCCATTATGCTCGCCCGCAGTGGCTGCCGCCTCCCGTGCCCGTTGCCGATCAGTTTGGCGGTCTTCACGGCGCCATGCGAGACTGCTCGACGGCATGGAAACGCCATCACCCGTCAAGCCAGTGACGTTCATCGTCGGTCGATCGCGGTCTTCCTGAAGACGGTGTGCTTGACGCCGCAGGTCGGCAGGGCACAAGGAGCGATATGGATAGCGCGCCTGCTGTTACTGCCATTGCCCAGACGATCCAGCTGTCGTTGGGGCCTGTGTTCCTGCTTGCAGGATTGGGCGCGATCCTGAACGTGATTGCGCTGCGCCTGGGTCGTGTTGTCGATCGCGCCCGCGCACTGGAAGTGCTTCACCCGCGCTCGACCGGGCAGGAACATGACCGCCATGTCCGCGAATTGCGCCAGCTCGACCGGCGGATGGCGGTCATCAACGCGTCGCTGTTTCTGTGCGTGGCAAGCGCGATCGCCATTTGCGCTTTGGTCGCGTTGCTCTTCGTTGCTGAACTGGCGGACTGGCACATCGGTACGCTTGTCGCGTGGCTGTTCATTGGCGCGATGTTGTTGCTGATCGGCGGCCTGTCGATGTTCATGATCGAGGTGCGGCTGTCGCTGCGCGCGACGCAGATCCGCGTGGAACTTCTGGAGGAAAGGCGAAGCTAGGGTCGGTTGCGACGGCTCCCACGCTGGGGCATGGCCGCGTGATGCGATACGCGCCGGTTGCCCTGCTATTGTGCCCGTTGCCGGCATTTGCCCAGACCGTAGACCCCGCGGACGTGGTGGTGCGCGGCACGCCGCTGCCCGCGCCGCCGGGGGCGCCGGCCTATGGCACCGTGACGATTGGGGCCGATCGGCTGGCGGGCGACGCGGCGGGGCGCGTGGAAACCGCGCTGGCCGATGTCGCCGGCTTCCAGCAATTCCGCCGCAGTGACAGTCGCTCCGCCAATCCTTCCGCGCAAGGGGTCACCCTGCGCGCGCTGGGCGGCAATGCCGCGAGCCGGGCGCTGGTGCTGCTCGACGGGGTGCCGATTGCCGATCCGTTTTTCGGCTTCGTGCCGTTCAACACCCTGGTTGGCGATCAGCTGAGCACGGCGCAGGTGACGCGGGGCGGCGGCACCGGTGCGTTCGGCGCTGGCGCGCTCACCGGCACGGTCGCGCTGGATAGTGCTGCACTCGGCCAGCTGCCCGCGCTGTCGGCGCGCGCCGATTTCGGCAGCTTCAATGCGCAGCGGCTGGCGGCCGGCGCCACGCTGCGCCCCGGTGCTGGCGTGCTTGCGCTGAGCGGCCAGTGGCAGCGCGGCGACGGCTTTTTTACTGCCCCGCCCGACCAGCGCGTGGCGGCGAGCGCGCGCGCCCGCTATCAGGACTGGGTGCTGGGTGCGCGCGCGGTGGTGCCGATCGACTCCCAGAGCGAGGTGCAGGCGCGGCTGACGCTGTTCCGCGACGACCGCACCCTGCGCTTCGCCGGCGCTGACAGCTTCTCGCAAGGCGCGGATGCGAGCGTGCGGCTGGTGCATCGCGGGCGCTGGCAGGTGGAAGCGCTGGCCTATCTGCAGGCGCGCGATTTCGGCAACCGGGTGATTTCGGCAACCAGCTTCCGCCTGACGCTGGACCAGCGCGCGACGCCCTCGCTGGGGCTGGGCGGCAAGCTGGAGTTGCGCCCGCCGGTCGGTGGCGGCCATGTGCTGCGGCTGGGGGTGGATGGGCGTTACGCGCAGGGCCAGGCGCCGGAGGATGCCTATGCCCCCACCGGCGCGGTCAACGCGCGGCGCGCGCTGGGCGGGGCAACCAGCCTGATCGGCGCCTATGTCGAGGATGACTGGGTGCTGGGCCGGCTGACGCTGACCGGCGGCGTGCGGGTTGATCGCTGGGCGATCACCGGCGGCTTTTTCACCGAGACCACGCCCGCCGGCGCCGCCACCGCGCGGGGCTTTGCCGACCGGCAGGGGGCGGAGGTGAGCGGCCGGGTGGGGCTGCTCTGGCGCCCGCTGCCAGCGCTCGCCCTGCGCGCGGCGGGCTATACCGGCTTTCGCCTGCCGACGCTCAACGAGCTGTATCGCCCGTTCGTGGTGTTTCCGGTGACGACCCAGGCCAATGCCGCGCTCGATCTGGAAAGGCTGCGCGGTGCCGAGGTGGGGATCGAGCTGACCCCTGCGAGGGGTATCACGTTCAGCGTGACCGGGTTCGTCAACCGGCTGAACGGCGCGATCGCCAATGTCACGATCGGCCCCAATCTGCGCCAGCGGCAGAACCTGCCCGCGATTGACGCGCGGGGGGTGGAAATCGGGCTCGATCTGCGGCGCGGCGCGTGGTCGCTCAATGCCAGCTATGCACATAATGACAGCCGGGTTGTCGCGCGCGGCCCGCTCGACGGCCGGCGCCCGGCGCAAAGCCCGGCCGATGCGCTGAGCGCGACGCTGGGCTGGACGCGCGGGCGCTGGTCCGCCTCCGCCACGCTGCGCCACACCGGCCGCCAGTTCGAGGATGACCTGCAGACCGACGCGCTGCCCCCCGCCACCACGCTTGACGCGGTGGTACGCCTGCCCTTGCTGCGTGGAGTCGAATTGTCGCTGCGCGGCGAAAATCTGGGCGATGCCGCCATTGTCACGCGCAATGCCGCCGGTTCGATCGATCTCGGCACCCCGCGCACCCTATGGATCGGGCTATTTGTCGCAGGGTGATTGTGGTTTTTACTATCCCCGCTGTTATTGCGTTCATGTACCCGCTATAACAACAATGTTGCACCTGGGGAGGGCAGCGCAGGGGACTGTTCATGGCGGATTTCGTGGTGAATGCGGGGGCAGAAGCATCTGCCCCTGAGCTCGATGTTGTCGAAAATCATCCAGACACTGTACCCGCACGGCTGAGCGGCGCGTCGGTCCTGGCGCTTGCTGCGGGTGGCGCACTCGCAGCATGCAGCGGAAGCGGAGGCGGCGGCGCGCCGGTCTCGGTCGCGCCCGCCCCCGCGCCGACGCCAGCGCCCACCCCGGCACCGCCACCTATCACCGCCGCCCAGGCCAGCCGTTTGCTGCAACAGGCAACCTTCGGGGCGACGAGCGCCGACATTGCGTCTGTGCAATCCATGGGGTTCAGCGCCTGGATCGACGGCCAGATCGCCCTGCCACGCACATCGCATTGGGACTGGCTGGTCGCCAATAACTACACCGCCACCACTTTCCAGAACAACAGCCAGGGCTTTGACAACAGCGTCTGGCGCCAGATGATCAGCGAACCTGGTCAGCTGCGCCAGCGCGTCGGCATGGCCTTGTCGGAAATCATGGTGATTGGTGTTGAGGGGCTGAACCTCAGCTGGCGCCAGTTTGCCGGTGCGGTGTGGCTCGACATTCTGCTCGACAATGCGTTTGGCAATTTCCGCACCTTGATGGAACGCATCACCTTCAGCGCGCCGATGGCGAGCTTCCTGACCTATCTCAACAATCGCCGCGCCAATGCAGCCACTGGTTCCGTGCCCGACGAGAATTACGCGCGCGAGCTGATGCAGCTGTTCACGCTCGGGCTCTACCGGCTCAACATGGATGGCACGCTCCAGCTGAACGGCGGGCAGCCGATCGAAACCTATAGCCAGAACGACGTGTCGCAACTGGCGCGCGTCTTCACCGGCTTCGCGCTCGACGGCACCGATCAGTCGACGCCCGATCGCTATCGCCGCTCGCTGGTGTTCAACAACAACACGCGCGAGACCGGCGCTTCGAGCTTTCTCGGCGCGACCGTCCCCGCCGGCAGCGACGGGGCGACGGCGGTGCGGATCGCGCTCGACGCTATCTTCAACCACCCCAATGTCCCGCCCTTCATCGCCCGCCAGCTGATCCAAAAGCTGGTGACCTCGAACCCCTCGCCCGCTTATGTCGGCCGCGTCGCCGCCGTCTTCGCCGATAATGGCCAGGGGGTGCGCGGCGATCTGCTGGCGACGGTGCGCGCGATCCTGCTCGACGGCGAGGCGCGCGGCGACGCGACGCTCACCGCGACGAGCGCGGGCAAGCTGCGCGAGCCGGTGATCCGCTTGACCAATTGGGCGCGCGCGTTCGGCGCGACCTCGGCGGGCGGGCTATGGCCGATCGGCGACACCTCGAGCACCACCACCCGGCTCGGCCAATCCTTCGGGCGCAGCGCCTCGGTGTTCAACTTCTTCCGCCCGGGCTATACCCCGCCCAACACCGCGATCGCGAACGCCGCGCTCGTCGCGCCCGAATTCCAGATCACCAACGAGCTGACGGTGGTCTCCTATGTCAACTATATGCAGGCGGCGATCCAGAACGGCATCGGCAACGATGTGCGCGCCAATTACGGCGCGCTCACCGCGATCGCGAACGACAGCGCCGCCTTGGTCGATCAAGTCAATCTGCTGCTCACCGCCAATCAGCTGAGCGCGGCGACGGTCGCCGCGATCCGCGCGGCGGTCGACAGCATCCCCACCACCGCGACCAACGCCGCGCTCAACCGCGCTTACACCGCGATCCTGCTCACCATGGCCGCGCCCGATTATCTCGTTCAGCGCTGAAGGACCGTCATGACGCCGCTCACCGATCAATCGCGCCGTGCTTTCCTCAAGCGATCCGCCACCCTCGGCCTGGCGGGGAGCGCGGGGCCGTTCGTGATGAACCTCGCCGCGATCGGCGAGGCGGCGGCGGCGACCTCGGCCGATTACAAGGCGCTCGTCTGCGTGTTCCTCTACGGCGGCAATGATTATGCGAACACGCTGCCGCCCTATGACCAGGCGAGCTATAATCTCTATCAGACGGCACGCGCGAACCTGGCGCATGGCCGCGACACGCTGGCCGCGACGCTGCTCGATCCGGCGACCGCGCTTCCCGGCGGGCGGCAATATGCGCTCGCCCCCACGCTCGCGCCGCTCTTGCCGATCTGGAGCGCGGGGCGGATGGCGGTGGTGCTGAACGTCGGCACGCTCATCCAGCCGACGACCAAGGCGCAGTACCAAGCCAATTCGGTGCGGCTGCCGCCCAAATTGTTCAGCCATAACGATCAGCAGAGCTTCTGGCAGGCCTCCAACCCCGAAGGCGCGACCTCGGGCTGGGGCGGGCGGATCGGCGATCTGCTGCAATCGGGCAATGGCGCATCGACGCTGACCTGCATCAATGCGAGCGGCAACGCGGTGTTCATGACCGGGCGCACCGCGATCCAATATTCGGTCGGCACCACCGGGCCGATCGCGCTGCTCAACAACGGCGCCAGCCTGTTCGGCTCGACCACGGCCGCGCAAACGCTGCGCGCGCTGATGACGGGCTCGAGCGCCAATCTCTTCGCGAGCGAACATGCGACGATCAGCAAGCGCGCGCTCGATACCTATGCGCAAGTCAATGGCGCGCTCGCCGGCGCCCCGGCGGCCAATTTCCCGCTGTTCCCGACGAGCAACCTCGCCGATCAGCTCAAGATCGTCGCGCGGCTGATCTCGGTGAGCCAGGAGCTGGGCGCGCGGCGCCAGGTGTTCTTCGTCTCGATCGGCGGCTGGGATTTGCACGACAATCTGGTCGCGCAGCATCCCGGGCTGCTCGGCACCGTCGCCGCCGCCGTGAAGGGTTTTTACGATACCACCGTCGCCCTGGGCGTCGCCGATCGGGTGACGACCTTCACCGCCTCCGATTTCGGGCGCACCCTCGCCTCGAACGACGATGGCTCGGACCATGGCTGGGGGAGCATGCATTTCGTGCTGGGCGGCGCGGTGCAGGGGCGGCGCTTCTATGGCGCGCCGCCCGCGATCGGCAACAATACCCCGGACGACGTCGGCCAGGGCCGGCTGCTGCCGAGCATCTCGGTCGATCAATATGCGGCGACGCTCGCCAGCTGGTTCGGGGTGAGCGCGGGGCAGATGGCGACCGTGCTGCCCAATATCGGCAATTATAACCCCTCGAGCTGGAACCTGGGCTTCCTCGGCTGATCGCATCGCGGCGGGTAACGAGCCGCGCCGTCCAACCCGCTTGACGCATGCGGGCGTTGCGACCGCGAGCGCACAGTTCGCGCAACAAAATTAGCGATTTTGCGGCTTTCGACACATAGTTCTTGCAAAATCCCGCGAGTCATGGTCGTTCGTTGCCAGCGTAAGCCAGACCTGTGTCGCGTAAGCGGCGCTGGCATGTCCCCCTGAAGCGGCAAGAGGAGCGGGCCCGGGCATGAATTTGACTTGTGCGGGGCGCGCCGCCGCCTTTCTTCGCTTCGACCAACGTTCGACTTCCGATGGCCGCTGATCTCGATCCCGGAATCGCCGCCGCGACACGTGCGAGCCCCGTCGCCCAGGTCAATCCGGTGCGCGGCGCCGCCGATTGGGAAGCGATGCGCGCCGCCGTCCTCGCCGATCCCGGCGGCTTCCACGGCGCGCACGCCGCCCAGGCGCTCCATTGGCATGTCGACGGCGCCTGGATCACCCGCGAGGCCGACGGCGGCTGGCGCGGCTGGGACGCGGCGACCGGCGCCGACGTCGCCCCCGCGCTCGCCGCCGATTTCACCCCCTGGACCCAGGCGTTCGACGCGAGCGACCCGCCGCATTGGCGCTGGTTCACGGGCGCGCGGACCAATGGCGCGTTCAACGAGGTCGATCGCCACGTGCTCGCGGGCCATGGCGCGGAGACCGCGCTGATCTTCGAAGGCGACCGTTGGGACATGGCCGCCGAGGGCGGACGCGGCGCGCCGGTCGATTGTTTCGCGGTCTCGCGCCGCCGTTTGCTGCTCGAAAGCGTCAAATGCGCGGTGGCGCTGCGCGCGCTCGGGCTGAAGCCCGGCGACCGGCTCGTGCTCAACATGCCGAGCATCATGCCGCAGATCTTCTGGACCGAGGGCGCCAAGCGGCTCGGCGTGGTCTATACCGCCGTCTTCGGCGGCTTCAGCGACAAGACGCTGTCGGACCGGATTTGCGACGCCGGCGCGCGGGTGATCGTCACGTCGGACGGCAGCTATCGCAACGCCCAGGTGGCGGCGTTCAAAAACGCCTATACCGATCCCGCGCTCGACGATTTCGTGCCGGTCGAAACCGCGCTGGCGATGCTCGCCACCCTCGAACTGGGGCTTTCGGCCGAGGACGCGGCGCTCGTCCGCGATACCGTCGCCGAGACGCTCGCGGGCGAGGTGACGGTCGAACGGTCGGACATCATGCGCGGCGTCGGGCGCGCGCTCGCGGCGCTCGGCAATGCCGGGCGCATCGACGCGGCGGACGCGGCGCGGCTGCGGATCGCGATCGCCTCGGCGCTGGTCACCTTGCCGCCGCGGGTCGAGGCGGTGATCGTCGTGCGCCACACCGGGCAGAGCGACCTCGTGTGGCGCGACGAGCGCGACCGCTGGGCGCATGAATTGACCGACGCCGCGCTCGCGACGATCCTGGCCGAGGCGCGCGCGGCGGGCTTTACGGTCGAAAGCGAGGCCGATCTGCTCGCGCTCGCCGACCGCGATCTGGTGCGCGCGCTCTGGGCGAGCTGCCCGCCGCTGCCGGTCGACGCCGAATTCCCGATGTTCTTCATCTATACCTCGGGCTCGACCGGCAAGCCCAAGGGCGTCGTCCATGTCCATGGCGGCTATGCGGCGGGGATCGCCCAGACGATGCAAGTCGCGTTCGACGCGCGGCCGGGCGACACGATGTACGTCGTCGCCGATCCGGGCTGGATCACCGGCCAAAGCTATATGATCGCCGCCGCCTTGCTCACGCGGGTGACGAGCATCGTTTCCGAAGGATCGCCGGTCTTCCCCCATGCCGGGCGCTTCGCCGCGATGATCGAGCGGCACCGGGTGACGATCTTCAAGGCGGGGGTCACGTTCCTCAAATCGGTGATGGCCGACCCCGCCAATCTCGCCGACGTCCAGCGCTATGACTTGTCGAGCTTGCGCGTCGCGACCTTCTGCGCCGAGCCGGTCTCGCCCGCCGTGCAGGCGTTCGGCATGGCGCAGGTCGTGCCCCAATATATCAACAGCTATTGGGCGACCGAACATGGCGGCATCGCCTGGACGCATTTTTACGGCAATGCCGACTTTCCGCTCGAACCCAACGCCCATGCCTATCCCCTGCCCTGGATCGTCGGCGACGTATGGGTGGAGGACGAAGCGGCGCTCGCCACCCCGCCCGTGCCGATCGCGCGGGGCGATGGCGACGGCGTCGGCTGGCGCCCCGCCGCGCCGGGGGAGAAGGGCGATGTCGTCATCACCCTGCCCTATCCCTATCTCGCGCGCACCATCTGGGGCGACGCCGCCCATTTCCGCGTCGAGGACGGCCGCGTCGCCCCCGGCTGGCGCGGTGACGCCAAGCGCTGGGCCGAGGGCTATTGGCGGCGATGGCGCGGCGCCTGGGCCTATACCCAAGGCGATTTCGCGATCCGGCACGAAGGCGGCGCGTTCAGCTTCCACGGCCGCAGCGACGATGTGATCAACGTCTCGGGCCACCGCATGGGCACCGAGGAGATCGAGGGCGCGATTTTGCGCGACAAGGCGCTCGATCCCGATTCGCCCGTGGGCAACGTGCTGGTCGTCGGCGCGCCGCACCGCGAGAAGGGCCTGACCCCGCTGGCTTTCGTCGTGCCGGTCGCGGGACGCAAACTGTCGCTCGACGATAAGAAGCGGCTGTTCGAGCTGGTCCGCACCGAAAAGGGCGCGGTGGCGGTGCCGTCCGACATCATCGAGGTCTCGCAATTCCCCGAGACGCGCAGCGGCAAATATATGCGCCGCATGGTCCGCGCGCTGGTCGAAGGCGGCGCGGTGAGCGACGCGACGACCTTGCGCAACCCCGAAGCGCTCGACGAGATCGGCGCGGCGATCGAGCGTTGGCGCCGCCGCCAGCAACTCGCCGAAAATCAGGCGCTGTTCGATCGCTATCGCTATTTCCTGGTGCAATATAATCTGGTCGCGCCGGGCAAGCGCGTCGCGACCGTCACCGTCACCAACCCGCCGGTCAACGCGCTCAACGAACGCGCGATCGACGAATTGGTGATCGTCGTCGATCATCTGTCGCGCAAGGACGATGTCGTCGCATTGGTGTTCACCGGCCAGGGCACGAGTTCGTTCGTCGCGGGCGCCGATATTCGCCAGATGCTCGAGGAAATCCATAGCCTCGACGAAGCGATGGTGCTGCCCAACAACGCCCAACTCGCCTTTCGCAAGATCGAGACGATGGGCAAGCCGTGCATCGCCGCCGTGCAAGGCGTGGCGCTGGGCGGCGGCATGGAGTTCGCGCTCGCCTGCCATTATCGCATCGCCGAGCCGGTCGCGCGCTTCGGCCAGCCCGAAATCCGGCTGCGGCTGCTCCCCGGCTATGGCGGCACCCAGCGCCTGCCCCGGCTGCTGCTCGACAAGCGCGGCGCGGAGGGCCTGCGCGACGCGCTCGACCTGATCCTGGGCGGGCGCAGCATCGATGCGGCCAAGGCGCGCGAGATCGGGCTGATCGAGGCGTGCGTCACCGGCGCCGAGGATGCGCTGGCGGCGGCGCACGCGGCGGTGCGCGATTATGTGCGGGACGGCCCCGCGAGTCCGCTCGGCCGAGCCTATGCGGCGCGCCAGGCGCGGCTCGCCGCCTGGGAAGGCCCCGCCGAGGTCGATCTCGACGCGGTGCTCGCCGATGATTTCCTCCAGCGTCTCCTGCGCCAGCTCGATTGGGCGGGGCGCGGCGCGGCGGGGGCGCGCGCCATCGCGGCGGTGCGGGCGGGGCTCGACCAGGGGCTGAGCGCGGGGCTCGCGCGCGAGGGAGCGTTGTTCGCCGAGGCGATCGTCGACCCCGAAGGCGGCAAGACCGGCATCCGCCAATTCCTCGACAAGGTCAGCCCGCCGCTGCCGGTGCGGCGCGACGGGCTTTGGATCGACGCCGAGCACGCCCCCCGCGCCCGAGCGCTGGAGACGGCGGGGGAGCTGCTGCCGGTCGGCGCGCCCTTCTACCCCGGCGTCACCCCGATCCCGCGCTTCCATTATGCCTTCGGCGTCGCGCGCGATCCCGATACCGGCGCGCCGCGCTTCGGCCCGCCCGCGAGCCATGAGCGCGAACTGATCGTGAAGGTGCCCGAGCCCGGCCCCAATGACGCCTTGCTCTACATGCTGACCAGCGAGGTGAATTTCAACGACATCTGGGCGCTCACCGGCATCCCCGTCTCCCCGTTCGACGCGCATGAGGAAGACGTGCAGATCACCGGTTCGGGCGGGATCGCGTTGGTCGCCGCGCTCGGGAGCGAGGCGCGCGCCGAGGGGCGGGTCAAAGTCGGCGATCTCGTCACCGTCTATTCGGGCACCAACGATCTGCTCAGCCCCCAGGTCGGCAACGACCCGATGTTCGCCGATTTCGCGATCCAGGGCTATGAGACCGAAATCGGCAGCCACGCCCAATTCCTGACGGTGCAGGCGCCGCAAATGCACCCCATCCCCCCCGATCTCACGCTCGAACAAGCGGGGAGCTATGTGCTGAACCTGGGGACGGTCGCGCGCTGTTTGTTCACCACGCTTCGGATCGCGCCCGGGCGGCGGCTGTTCGTCGAAGGCTCGGCGACGGGCACCGGGCTCGACGCGCTGCGCAGCGCCGTGCGCACCGGCTTGCACGTGACCGGGCTCGTCTCCTCGCCCGATCGCGCGCGCTTCGTGGCGAGCCAGGGCGCGGTCGGCGCGATCGACCGCAAGGACCCCGCGCTCGCCGCGCTCTTCACCATCGTCCCCGAGGACGCGGCCGAAGCGCGCGCTTGGGAGGCCGCGGGCGCGCCCTTGCTCGATGCCTATCGCGCGCTGAACGACGGCGCGCTCGCCGATTATGTCGTGAGCCACGCGGGCGAGACGGCTTTCCCCCGCAGCTTCCAATTGCTTGCCGAGGGCGGGACGCTCGCCTTTTACGGCGCCTCGTCGGGCTATCATTTCAGCTTCATGGGCAAGCCCGGCGCGGCCGCGCCCGAGGAGATGCTGCGCCGCGCGGGGCTGCGCGGCGGCGAGGCGGTGCTGCTCTATTATGGCCCTGGCTCGAGCGACTTGCTCGACGAAATGGGGCTGGAGATCATCGAGGCGGCGCGGCGCTTCAACGCCAAGAGCGTCGTCGCGACGAGCACCGACGGCCAGCGCGAATTCCTCCAGTCGCTGGGGTTGGAAGAGGCGATCGAGGGCATCGTCAGCCTCGAGACGATCCGCCGTACCCAGGGCGAGGATTTCCTCTGGCCCAAAACGATGCCGCGCCTGCCCGACGCCAAGGCCGATATCGATCGCTTCAAGGCGGCGGTGCGCGATTATCAGGATCGGGTGATGAAGCCCTTCGGCGGCGCGGTCGGGCGGCTGTTGCGCTCCGCCGACAATCCGCGCGGCAGCCCCGATCTGGTGTTCGAGCGCGCGGGGCAGGACACGCTCGGCGTCTCGACCTCGCTGGTCAAACCCTTCACCGGGCGGGTGGTGTTCGCCGAAGACCTCGCTGGGCACCGCTTCACTTTCTACGCGCCGCAAGTGTGGACGCGCCAGCGCAAGATCCTGATGCCGACGGCCGCGATCCTCGGCACGCATTTGTGCAACGCTTATGAAGTCGCGCGGATGAACGACATGATCGCCGCCGGGCTGCTCGACGTCACCGAGCCGAGCGTCGTCCCCTGGGGCGACTTGCCGCAAGCGCATCAGGCGATGTGGGAGAACCGCCATGCGGGGGCGACCTATGTCGTCAACCACGCCCTCCCCGCGCTCGGCCTGCGCAGTCGCGACGAGCTGCTCGAAACCTGGGCGGCGCAGGCGGCGCCCGGCTAGCGGCGCGACGCACCGAACGACGACCAGCAGGATGAATTGCCCCAGGGGAGAGCGACATGGCCGATAGCAGCACCATTGCCGAGCGCGCGACGAAGCCGAAGGGCAAGACTGCGCCCGAGGCGACCGCGCTCGCCGCGCTCGCCCCCGCCGGGCGGCTCGCCGGCAAGATCGCGGTCGTCACCGGCGCCGCGGGCAATATCGGCGGCTATATCGTCCGCCGCTATCTCGCCGAAGGGGCGACGGTGGTGATGACCGGGCGCACGCCCGCGCGCACCGATGCGGCGGCGGCGGCGATCCGCGACGCGCTCGGCATCGCCCCCGAACGGCTCGCGACGGTGACGCTCGACGGCGCCGACCCCGCCTCGGTCAAAACCGCGATCGCCGAGGTGGTCGCGCGCTTCGGGCGGATCGACATTCTGGTCAACAATGCGGGCTCGGCCGGCCCGAAACAGCCGATCGAGGCGCTGCCGCTGACGGCCGAGGAACTCGCCGCGCTCCAGCAATCGGGATCGAGCGACAGCGAAACCGCGGGCGCCGCGATGCGCAGCCTGCTCGGCGTCGCTTGGGCCGTCGCGCGCGAAGCGGCGCCCGCGATGCCCGAGGGCGGCTCGATCATCAACGTCTCGACGATCTTCTCGCGCACGCCCTATTACGCGCGCGCGGCTTATGTCGTGCCCAAGGCGGCGATGAACGCCTGGTCGCGCGAATTGTCGCTCGAACTCGGCCCGCGCGGGGTGCGGGTGAACCTCGTCTATCCCGGCCCGATCGAAAGCGAGCGCATCCGCAGCGTCTTCGCGACGATGGACCAGATGCGCGGCGACGAAGCCGGCACCACCGCCCGGCAATTTTTCGACATGATGTCGCTCGAACGCGCGACCGGCGGCAACGCCCGCGCGAAAACTTTCCCTACCCCCGACGACATCGCCGCGACCTGCGTCTTCCTCGGCAGCGACGAATCGGCCGCGTACAACGGCCATGATTTCGAAGTGACCCACGGCATGACCGTGCGGAAGGAGCAACGCTCGACCTATCTGTCGCGCCCGACGATGCGCTCGATGGACGGCACCGGGCTCGCGGTGCTGATGGCGGCGGGCGACGGCTGGGAAGAGGCGCTCGAGATCGCGCGCGTCCAGATCGCGTGCGGGGCGCGGGTGCTGCTCGGGCTCGCGCGCCAGGCCGATGTCGCGATCGCCCAGGCGCGCGCCAAGGCCGAGGAGATCGGCGAGGCGCTGACGATCATCCGCTTCAACCGCGCCGAGCCCGCCGCGATGGAAGCCGCGCTCGAAGCCTATAGCACCGAGCACCAGCCGATCACCGCCGCCCTATTCCTCCCCGCGCTCGCGCCCGAGGAAGTGCAAGGGTCGCTGATCGATCTGCCGCAGGACGCGCTCGACCGCTTCCTCGACGCGGAACTCACCGGCGCGATCGCGCTCGCGCGGACGCTGAGCCGCTATTGGAAGCGCCACGATCGCCTGCTCCAGCCGCCGCGTTTCGTTTTCGTCTCGAACGCGAGCGACGGGCGCGGCGATGTTTACGCGCATATGCTGCGCGCCGGGATCGAGCAGCTGATCCGCGTGTGGCGCGACGAATCGGAGATCGACGTCGCGCATGGCCGGCGGCGCCAGGCCGAATGGGGCAATCAGATCGTCCGCTTCACCAATGACGAGGCCGAGAATATCCGCTTCACCGCCGGCCATGCCGCGCGCATCCTGCTCAAGGAAAGCAAGATCCGCGACGTGACGCTCTATGTGCCGAGCAGCATCGGCGAGGCGACCGGCGCGCGCAAGGCGATGCCGGGGTTCAGCGAGAACATCACCGGGCTGCATCTGGGCAAGGTCGCGCTCATCACCGGCGGGTCGGCGGGGATCGGCGGCCAGGTCGCGCGGCTGCTCGCGCTCGCGGGCGCCAAGGTGATGATGGTGGCGCGGCGCGAAAGCGAACTCGCGGTCGCGCGCGCGCGGATCGTGAGCGAGCTCGAAGACATTGGCTTCGCCGGGGTCGAGCGGCGCGTGCAGACGATGGCCAATGTCGACGTGAGCGACTTCGCCTCGCTCGAAAAGGCGGTCGTGGCGACGCTCAAGGCGTTCGGGCGGATCGATTATCTGATCAACAACGCCGGGGTCGCGGGCGCCGAGGAAATGGTCGTCGATATGAGCGTCGACGCCTGGAACTATACGCTCGACGCCAATCTCATCAGCAATTTCCTGCTGATGCACCATGTCGTGCCGCTGATGAAGGCGCAAGGATCGGGCTATATCCTCAACGTCTCTTCCTATTTCGGGGGGGAGAAATATCTCGCGGTCGCTTATCCCAATCGCGCCGATTATGCGGTGTCGAAGGCCGGGCAGCGCGCGATGGTCGAAGCGATGGCGCGCTATTTGGGGCCGGAGGTTCAGTTCAACGCGATCGCGCCGGGTCCGGTCGATGGCGATCGGCTCGCGGGCACCGGCGGGCGGCCGGGGCTGTTCGAGCGGCGCGGCAAGCTGATCCTGGAGAATAAGCGACTGAACGCGGTTCATGCCGCCGTCGTCAAGGCGCTGCGGCGCGGCAACCGAGTCGAGGCGGTGCTTTCGCGGCTCGCGCGCAACGATACGGTGCGGATGTCGCACGATCCCAACAACCCGCGCGAGTTGCGCGACCTGGCGCTCGCCTGCGCGCGCGAGGGTGACGGGGTGTGCAGCTGGGATCGCTATCTCCTCACCCCCGCGATCGCCGCGCGGCTGGTCGCGCGGTTGCGCCAGGCGGGCTATCTGCTCGACGCGCCGGGCTGGGCCGACCGCCCGGCAACGCGCGAGGCCGATCGCGACTGGCTGCTGCGCACCCCGCCCGAGGACACGCCTTTCCTCCCCGCCGAGCGGATCGCCGCGGAGGCGAAGAAGGTCGGCGGCGGCGTGCTCTCGCAACTCTATCTCGGCAAGATGCCGACCGAGACCGACGTCGCGCAGGCGACCGTTTTCTTCCTCGCCGATCGCGCCGTCTCGGGCGAAACCTTCATGCCCTCGGGCGGGCTGTCGGTCGAACGCTCGACCACCGAGCGCGAATTGTTCGGCGGGCCGAAGCAGGAACGGCTCGATCAGATGCGCGGCCGCACCGTGTGGGTGATCGGCGAACATCTGAGCGATTATCTCGCCGAAACCGCGCGCGCCTTCGTCGCCGATTGCCATGTCGCGCGCGTCGTGCTGATGACCCGCAGCGACGAAGGCCTCGCCGCGGTCCGCGCGCAATTGGAAGACGTGCCGGCCGACGCGATCGAGCCGATCGTCTATGGCGAGGATATCGAGGCGGCGATGGACGCGGCGCTGGTGCGCTGGGGCCGGCCGACGACGATCCTCTCGACCCCCGCCGAGCCGCTGCCCGCGCGGCTGTTCGAGGCCGAGGCGCCGCTCGATCCGCACGCGTTTCGCGGCGTCGTCGCCGCCAATCTCACGCATCATTTCCGCGTCGCGCGCAAGGCCTCGCTTTATGACGGCTGCCAGCTCGTCCTCGCCTCGCCCGACGTGCCGATGGGCGACAAGAGCCCCGCCTTCGCGCTCGCCAATTTCATCAAGACGACGCTTCATGCCTTCACCGCGACGCTGGCGGTGGAAAACGAGCGGCTGGTGCATGACGTGCCGGTCAACCAGATCAACCTCACCCGCCGCGTCCGCTCGGAGGAGCCGCGCGATCTCGACGAGCATTTGGAGGAAGTGAAGCGCTTCGCGCGCGCGGTGCTGCTGCTCGGCGCGCCGCTGCCCGATGCCGAGGATTCGCGCTACCGCGCGCGCATCTATCGCGGCATGTCGATGACGGTGTGAGCGACTTCCTGCCCTTCGAACGCCCCGTCGCGGCGCTGCGCGCGCGGGCCGATGAACTGCGCGGCGCGCCCGGCGCGGCGGGCGAGGTGCGCCAGCTCGAGGAGCGCGCCGAGCGGCTGCTCGATCATCTCTATGCCGATCTCACCCCCTGGCAGCGCACCCAAGTCGCGCGCCACCCCGCGCGGCCGCAAATCGGCGACTTCATCGAGGGGCTGTTCGACGATTTCCTGCCGCTCGCGGGCGACCGCGCCTTCGCCGACGACCAGGCGCTGATCGGCGGGCTCGCGCGCTTCCAGGGGCGGCCGGTGCTGGTGATCGGCCATGCCAAGGGGCGCGACACCCAGAGCCGGCTGCGCCACAATTTCGGCATGGCGCGGCCCGAGGGCTATCGCAAGGCGATCCGGCTGCTCGATCTGGCGGACCGCTTCGGCCTGCCGGTGATCAGCTTGGTCGACACCCCCGGCGCCTTCCCCGGAATCGACGCCGAGGCGCGCGGCCAAGCCGAGGCGATCGCGCGCGCGACCGAGCGGTGCCTCGCGCTCCAAAGCCCGTTGATCGCGGTGATCACCGGCGAGGGCGGCTCGGGCGGCGCGGTCGCGCTCGCGGCGGGCGACCGGGTGCTGATGTTCGAGCACGCCGTCTATTCGGTGATCAGCCCGGAGGGCTGCGCCTCGATCCTCTGGCGCTCGGCCGAGCGCGCGAGCGAGGCGGCCGAGGCGATGAAGATCACCGCCGCCGATCTGCTGCGGCTGAAAGTGATCGACCGGATCGTCTATGAACCCACCGGCGGCGCGCACCGCGCCCCCGCGCTCGCGATCCGGCGGCTGGGGGTCGCGCTCGGCGAGGAACTGGCGGCGCTGCGCGCGCTGCCCGGCCCCGAACGCCGCGCGGCGCGGCGCGCGCGGTTCCTGGCGATGGGGCGGTAGGAACTTAGAGCGATTGCCCGGCAGGTGGAATCACCTGCCGACTCGGAAATCGCGGTAAACGAAAAATCTAGAGCGGCGATCCGATGCAATCGGATCGAAAACCGCTCTAGCGACGTTTGCGATCACACCGGTTCGCTCCTCGCGACCACCGGCTTGCTTCGCGAGCCGGGCTCCGGCGGATCACCTGCCCCCGGCGGGTGATTTGCCCGCCTACGCCCCCCTCAGCCCGCGCGGCGCCGTTCTAGGCCGATGTCGCGCGGGTCGGCGCCGAAGCGATTGGCGCCGCGCGAGCCCGGCAACAGCAACAGCACGAGCATCGCCGCCCAGCCGACATAGGGCAACAGATCGACCAGCAGCCACCAGCCGCTCAAGTTGAGATCGTGCAGCCGCCGCACTTGCAGCGCCAAGGTGGGAATGATCAGCGTCGCGCCGAACACGCTCGCGAACAGCCCCGCCATCGCGAGCATTTCGATCCGGGCGAGGGCCTCGCCATGGCCGGCGCCGGCGCCGAGCGTGAACAGCGCGGTAAGCGCCGCGAGCAGCAGCAGCCCGAAGGCGAACGACACGACCTCCAACCGGCGCGAGCGGCCGTGGAAATCGGTGTAACGCCACAATGGCAACAGCATCCACTCCACGCGCTGACCCTTCGCCAAACCGCCAGGGCATCTTGCCCGGGCGCCGCACATTGCGCAATGCCAATGTAAAGACTTTTGGGCACGCTTGATAGCGATTTTCAGCCAACGCAGGCACGCGCCGCCCCCATTTCCGCTATAGACAGATAACACACCGGCGGTTAGCTTTCGCCGAAACGCGTTCGCCGGGGGGAATGATGCTCGAACTCAGCCATGTGACTCACGTCTATCCCAACGGCACCCGCGCGCTCGATGACGTGAGCCTTAGCGTGCCGACCGGGATGTTCGGGCTGCTCGGCCCCAATGGCGCGGGCAAATCGACGCTGATGCGCACCGTCGCGACGCTCCAGACGCCGAGCAGCGGCAGCGTGCGCTTCGGCGACATCGACGTGATCGCCGAGCCCGAACGACTGCGCGCGCAACTCGGCTATCTGCCGCAGGATTTCGGCGTTTATCCGCGCATTTCGGCCTATGACATGCTCGATCACATGGCGGTGCTGAAAGGCATCGCCAGCAAGGCCGAGCGGCGCGACACGGTCGAAACCTTGCTCAACCAGACCAATTTGTGGGCGGTGCGCAAAAAGGCGATCGCGGGCTTTTCGGGCGGGATGCGCCAGCGCTTCGGCATCGCCCAGGCGTTGATCGGCAACCCCCGGCTGATCATCGTCGACGAGCCGACCGCCGGGCTCGACCCCGAGGAGCGCAACCGCTTCCTGAACCTGCTCGCCGAAATCGGCGAGAATGTCGTCGTGATCCTGTCGACCCATATCGTCGACGACGTCGCCGATCTCTGCCCGCGCATGGCGGTGCTCGCCGGCGGGCGGATCCAGCTGGAGGGCGCGCCGCTCGAGCTGATCGCGCGCAGCCGCGGCAGCGTGTGGGCGAAGGCGATCGACCGCGCCGCGCTCGCCGAGCATCAAGCGCGCTACGAGGTGATCTCCACCCGCCTGTTCGCCGGCCGCACGGTGATCCATGTGCTGAGCGATCACGACCCCGGCGACGGCTTCGCCAGCGTGAGCGGCGGGCTGGAGGACGTGTATTTCGCGACGCTCGCCCGCGCCCGTCGCGCCGCCGCCCCCACCGCCCAAGCCGCCTGAGCGGGAGGACGCCGATGTTCGCGAGCATTGCCCGCTTCGAGCTGCGCTATCAGCTGCGCAACCCCGTCTTCTGGGCGGTGGCGATCCTGTTCTTCCTGCTCACCTTCGGCTCGGTGACGGTCGAGCAGATTCGCATCGGCGGGGGCGGCAATATCCACCGCAACGGCCCCTTCGCGATCGCGCAGACGATGCTGATCCTGTCGATCTTCTATATGTTCGTCACCACCGCCTTCGTCGCCAATGCGGTGGTGCGCGACGATGAAAGCGGGTTCGGCGCGATGGTGCGCACCACGCGGGTGAGCAAGGCGGCTTATCTGCTCGGCCGCTTCAGCGGCGCGGTGGCGGCGGCGGCGATCGCCTTTCTGGTGGTGCCCTTCGCGATCTGGCTCGGCTCGTTCATGCCCTGGGNNCCTGGGTCGATCGCGAGACTTTGGGGCCGAATCTCTTCGGCGCTTATGCCTATGCCTATGTGGCGCTCGCGCTGCCCGACATCGTGCTCACCGGCGCGCTGTTCTTCGCGATCGCGACGCTCACCCGATCGATGACCTATAGCTATGTCGGCGTGATCCTGTTCCTGGTGCTCTATTCGGCCTTGGTGACGGTGGCGGGTACCCAGCCGCAGTGGCGCGAGACGATTGCCTATGTCGAGCCGTTCGGCATCGCCGCCTTCGGCCGCGCGACGCGCTATTGGACCGCGACCGAATCGAACACGCTGGTGCCGCCGATCACCGGCGCGCTGCTCGCCAATCGCGCGCTGATGCTCGGCATCGCGGCGGCCGCGCTCGGCTTCGCGCTGTGGCGCTTCGATTTCGTCGCGCGCGCGCCCTCGGCGCGGGGACAGCGGCGCGCGGCGCGGCGCGCGGCCAAGCTCGCGGCGCA
>LWDI01000033.1 GCA_002083475.1 Proteobacteria bacterium SG_bin5 | reverse complement strand
CGGCGCGCATAGCGCCAACGCCGCCGACCTCGCCGCCGCCGCCGCCGCCGCCTGCGTCGCCGCGCCCGGCACGACCAGCTGCACCGCCGAGATGCTCCACGAGCAAGTCGCGGGCGAGGCCAAGCTCGCCGGCCCCGCGAGCCTCGCCGCGCAAGTCGCCGCCTGGCGCGCGGGGGGCAAGCGGATCGTCTTCACCAATGGCTGTTTCGACATTCTGCACCACGGCCATATCAGCTACCTCAACCGCGCCAAGGCATTGGGCGACGTGCTGATCGTGGGGCTCAATTCGGACGCGAGCGTGCGCGCGCTGAAGGGGCCGCGCCGGCCGATCAATCCGGAGGGCGACCGCGCGGCGGTGCTCGCCGCGCTCGGCTGCGTCGATCGCGTCGTGCTGTTCGAGGAAGCGACCCCCGCGCGGCTGATCGAGGCGATCCGCCCCGATTTGTTCGTGAAGGGCGGCGATTATACGATCGATACCTTGCCCGAGGCGCCGCTCGTTCAGCGGCTGGGGGGCGAAGTGAAATTGCTCGATTTCCTCGACGATCGCTCCACCACCAGCATCATCGATCGCATCCGCGCCTCTTATGATCCGCCGGTGGCGGCCGAGCGGTGACGCGCGCGCTGGCGATCCGGCTCGACGCGCTGGGCGACGTGCTTATGACGACGCCCGCGCTCCATGCGTTGCGGTCCAACGTCGATCATCTGACCTTGCTCACCTCGCCCGCCGGCGCCGCGATCGCCGAACTCATCCCCGATGTGGATGCGGTGATCGCCTATGAAGCGCCCTGGATGAAAGCGGGCGTGCCGCACTCCGCCGCCGTCGATCACGATCTGATTCAGCAACTTACCACGCAGCAATTCGACATCGCCGTGATCTTCACCGTGTTCAGCCAAACGCCCTTCCCAGCGGCGATGCTCGCGTATCTGGCGGGCATCCCGCGCATCGCCGCGCATGTCCGCGAGCGCGCGTACAAGCTGGTGAGCGACGCGGTCGCCGAGACCGAGCCCGAACGGGGCATACGCCACGAAGCCCAACGCCAGCTCGATCTGGTCGCGAGCCTGGGCTGGCGCGCGGTGGACACGCGGCTGCGCATCGCGGTGCCCCAAATCGCGCGCGGCCGGATCGCCGAACTGGCGCCGCCGGGGCGCTGGCTCGCTGTCGCGCCCGGGGCGAGCGCGCCGTCGCGCCGCTATCCGCCCGAAAAATTCGGCGCGGCGCTGCGCCTGCTCGCGGCCGAGGGTTGGGATTTTCTGGTGACGGGGAGCGCCGAGGAAGCCGCGCTGGTGGACGCGGTGATCGCGGCGGCGGGGCGCGGGCGCTCGCTCGCCGGGCAATTGTCGCTCGCCGAGCTCGCCGCGCTGATCGAGGCGGCGCCGGTGCTGATCGCGAACAACAGCGGCCCGGCGCATCTGGCGGCGGCGGTGGGCACGCCGGTCGTCGATCTCTATGCGCTCACCAACCCGCAGCACACCCCGTGGCGCGTGCCCAACCGCGTGTTGTGGCACGACGTCGCGTGCCGCTGGTGCTATGCCTCGGTATGCAAGACCGGGCATCATCTGTGCCTGGAAGGCGTGCCGCCCGAGGACGTGGCGGCGGCCGCGCGCGACTTGGCTTTGGCGCGGCTGGCCGCGTGAAGGCGCTGATCTTCGATCTCGACGGGGTGGTGGCCGATAGCGCGGCGGCGCATCGCCGATCCTGGGAGCGGCTGGCGGCGGAAGAGGGGGTGACGTTCGATCCGCGCGCGCTGCTGGGGCTGACGCGCGAGGATTCGCTCGACGTGTTCCTCGGCGCGCGGGCGCTCGATGCGGGAGAGCGCGCGGATTGGCTCGCGCGCAAACAAGCCTATTTCCAGGACGAACTCGCGGCGATGGGGCCGGACGACGCCCTGCCCGGGGTGCGCGCGCTGCTCGCCGAGGCGGCGGCGGCGGGGGTGCCGTGCGCGCTCGCCTCGTCGAGCCGCAACGCGCGCGCCGTGCTCGATCGGCTGGAGTTGCGCGCCGCCTTCGCTTTCGTCGCCGATGGCGCGAGCGTCGCCCATCCCAAGCCCGCGCCCGACATTTTCCTGCTCGCCGCGCGCGCGCTCGGCATGGCGCCGGCCGACGCGCTGGTGATCGAGGATGCCGCCGCCGGCGCCGAGGCGGCGCGGGCCGGCGGCTTCGGGCTGGTGACGGTCGGCCCCGAGCGACGATCGCCGCGCCATTTTACGAGTCTCGCGGGCGTCACGCTCGCCGAGCTGCGCGACGGCGCGGGCTAGCCCCGCACGCGCTCAATCCTCCAGCGCGCCGCCCAGGCTCGCGCCGCCGTCGACGAACAAGGTCTGTCCAGTGATGAAGCCCGCCGCATCGGACGCGAGGAACGCGATCGCGGCGGCGATCTCCTCGGGCCGACCGAAGCGGCGCATCGGCACTTGGCGCAGATAGCGCGCCTCGCCCGCGCTGCCCGCCGGGTTGTTCGCGCGGAACAGCTCGGTTTCGGTCGGGCCGGGGGCGACGGCGTTGGCGGTGATGCCGTGCGCCGCTTGCTCGATCGCGATCGTGCGGGTCAGGCTCTCGAGCGCCGCCTTGGCCAGCGCATAGCTGGTGCGGAACGGCAGCCCGCGCGTGACCAGGCTGGTGACGTTCACCACCCGCCCGAAGCGCGCGGCTTGCATCGCCGGCAGCAGCGCTTGGGTGAGATCGAGCGCGGGGCGCAGGTTGAGATCGACCACCGCTTGCAACGCATCATAATCGACCTCGCCGAACCGCTCATGCCGGGCGATGCCGGCATTGTTGACGATCCCGACCGCCCCGCGCGCGGCGAGTTCGGTGCCGAGCCGCCGCGTCGCGCCTGGATCGGCCAAATCGGCCTCCAGGAAGTCGCCCGGGAAATCGGGCGGGGCGGCGCGGGCGACGCCGATCACCCGCCAACCCTGGGCGGCGAGCAAATCGGCGGCGGCGCGGCCTATCCCGCGCGAGGCGCCGGTGACGACGATCGTCCGTGCCATGGCGTTCACCCTTCCGCGAGCGCGGTGGTGCGCGCAATCGCCCGCTCGAACGCCGGGCGCGCGGCGAGCTCGTCGTACCAGCGCTGGACATGGGGCGCCGCCTCGATCGAGACCTCGGCGAATTGGCGCCGCCACAGCCAGCCGAAATGCGCGATATCGGCGATCGACAGCGCATCGCCCGCGACGAACTCTCGGGTCGCGAGCAATGCGTCGAGCACGCCGACCACGCGCAGCGCTTCGTTGCCGAAGCGATCGATCGCGAGCGGGATCGGCTCGGGCGCGAATTTGCGGAAGAAGCCGACGTTGCCGAACGCCGGGCCGACGCCCGCCGCGTGGAAGAACAATTGCTCGAACACTCGCGCCCGGGCCTCGCCGCTCGCCGGCAGCAGCTTGCCCGTCTTCTCGGCGAGATAGACCAGGATCGCCGCGCTCTCGCTCAGCACCAGATCGCCATCGACGAGCACCGGCACCTTGGCATTGGGGTTGAGCGCGACGAACTCGGGCGCCTTTTGCGCACCTTTGCGAACGTTCACGCCGTGAAGCGCGTATTCGAGCCCCATTTCCTCGAGCGCGATCGGCACTTTCACGCTGTTGGGCGTGGAGAAGGCATAGACTTTGAGCATGATGGCGGTCCTTTCGTTCAGCCCTGGGCGGCCATCCGGCGGGCGACGTCGGCGGCGCTGATGCCTTCCAGCGCGAGGCCGAAAGTGGAGCCTTCGTCGATCACGCGGCGCAGGCGCTGGGTCATCGCGATGCGGGTGTAGCGGCTGGTGAGCGGCGGCAGCGCGGCAATACCGTCGGCGATCTCGTGCGCCCGGGCGAGCAGCCGGTCGGCGGGGACGATTTCGTTGACCACGCCATAATCCTTCGCGGTCGCCGCATCGAGCAGCTGCCGCGTCAGCACGAAATAGCGGCCACGGATCGAGCCGATCACTTCGGGCCACAGCAGATGGATGCCGTCGCCGGGGACGATGCCGAAGTCGAAATGCGGCTTGTCCTGAAACACCGTTTCGGGCGTCGCCAGGATGATGTCGGTGAGCAGCGCATATTCGCTGTGGAGCAACACCGGGCCATTGAGCGCGGTGATCATCGGCACTTCGATGTCGAGAATGTTCGACAGCAGTTTGCGCCCTTCGCGCAGGATCTTGTCATAGCCCTGGGGCGTGAAGAAATCGAAGCCCTCGGGGTCGATCGCGTCCATGAAGGCGTCGCCGGTGCCGGTGAGGATCACGACGCGATTGTCGCGGTCTTCGCCTACCTGGTGGAACAGCTCGACGAATTCCTCATGGGTATGGCCGTTGAACAGCAGCTTGCCGCCATTGGTGTGGAGCGCGATTTCGAGCACGCCATTGTCGCGGCGGCTGAGCTTCGCATGCGGGAAGGCGTTTTGATAGGTATCGAACTTGGCCATCATGTCCTCCATCGGCGCCGGCGCGAACGGGGCCGGTTGCGAGGCTTCAGATAGCGCGTCGGGCGCCGGCGCGGATTGTGGGGCGTGGCGATAATGTCTATTCCAAGCGGGAATGGCCCGCTGGGCGGCTAGGTGAAAAGGGACGCGGATGGATCGGCTCGCGGCGATGATCGCTTTCGCCAAAGTGGTCGATACCGGCTCCTTTTCCGCCGCCGCGCGACAATTGGGGGTGGGCCAACCCGCTGTTTCCAAAAGCGTCGCCGCGCTCGAAAGCCTGCTCGGCACGCGGCTGCTCGCGCGCTCGACGCGCGGGCTGAGCCCGACCGAGGCGGGGCTTGCCTATTATGATCATGCCCGCCGGGCGATCGAGGCGGCGGAGGCGGCCGAGCAGGCGGCGCGGGCGAGCGGGGCGGGCCTGAGCGGGCGGCTGCGCGTATCGGCGGCGACCACCTTCGCGCGGCTGCATCTGGTACCGCTGCTCGATCGCTTCATGGCGCGCCACCCGGCGCTATCGATCGACCTGATCCTCGATGATCGCCCGATCGACTTGATCGAGGAGGGGGTCGATCTCGCGCTGCGCATGGGCGGCCTGCCGGACGCGACCGCGATCGGGCGGCGGATCGGGCGCAGCCCGCGCGCCGCGCTCGCGAGCCCTGCTTATCTCGCGCGCGCCGGCACCCCCGCCCAGCCGAGCGACTTGGCCGCGCACGAGGCGATCCTCTACACCCAGGCGCGCGGCGACGCCTGGAGTTTCGCGCGCGGCGACACGATCCAGAGCGTGACGCTGCGCGGTCGGCTGCGCGTGTCGAGCGCCGAGGGCGTGCGCGCGGCGGTGATCGCGGGCATGGGGATCGCGATCGCCTCGCACTGGATGTTCGCGCCCGAACTCGCAAGCGGCGCGGTGGTGCCGCTGTTCGAGGATTGGCGCCTGCCCGCGAACGAGCTGTGGGCGGTCTATCCCGGCGGGCGGTTGACCAATGCCAAGGCGCGCGCGCTGACCGAATGCATCGAACGCGGCCTCGCCGCCTCGGCCATAATGCTCCCCGATTGAACCCGCGCGCGCCTCGGGCGGTCGGGTGCCATGGGCAAGCGCGGAACCGACGTCTGCGGGCGACGATTGCCCCTGCGTTGAAGCAAGGAGTTTTCGCCATGATCTACAAGCGTTTAGGGCTGGGCCTGGGGCTGTTTTCGATCGCGCTGGGCCTGGCCGAGCTGTTCGCCGCCAAGCGCGTGACCAAGGCGCTCGACGCCGAGGGAAGCGAGGGGATCGTCAAGGCGTTCGGCGCGCGCGAACTGCTCGCCGGGGCGGCGCTGGTCGCGGCGCCGGCGGTGTCGACGGGCGTGTGGGCGCGAGTCGCGGGCGATGCGCTCGATCTGCTCGGCACGGGCGCGGCGCTGCGGCGCAACCCCCGCAACGGCTGGGGCTGGGGCGCGCTCGGCTTCGTGCTCGCCGCGACCGCGCTCGATCTGTTCGTCGCGCGCGGGCTCGACAAGACCACCGGGCGGATGCTGCCCGACAAGGCGCAAAAAGCTTGAGCCGGCCCGGCCCCGCGCGGCGCAACCAATGGCGCGCTCCGGTCATTTAACCGGCATCCGCAAGAGGAGATGGACGATGCGCAAGACGTTGCTCGTCGCGGCCACCGCCGCGACGCTTTCCGCCTGTTCGACTTATGGCGATGGCTATGGCCGGCCCTATTATGCCGATAATTATTATCGCGATGGGCCCAATTACACCGAGCGCCGGCTCGCCCGCAACGATCGCATCTATCGCGGGCGCGACGGACGCTATTATTGCCGCCGCAACGACGGCACCACCGGGCTGATCGTCGGCGGCGCGGCGGGGGGCTTGCTCGGCAACATCATCGCGCCGGGCGGCTCGAAGACCTTGGGCACGATCCTGGGCGCGGTCGGCGGCGCGGCGATCGGGACTTCGGTCGATCGCGACCAAGTGCGCTGCCGCTGACAATTCACGACAATTCGGGGCGTCGCGCGAGACGATCGCGCGACGCCCTGTCGCGATAACGGTGCCGGCGGCCGCCCCCGGACCGCTCGTTTCGACGGAGTTTCCCATGCGTAACCTGATCCTCGCCGCGACGCTCGCGGCGATCCTGCCCAGCGTAGCCCAAGCGCAATGGGTGCCGATCGGCCAGCGCCAAGCCAATCTCGCCAGTCGGATCGAGCAAGGCGTGCGCAACGGCGCGCTCACCCGGCCCGAGGCGGTGCGGCTGCGCCAGCAATATCGCGACATCACCCGGCTCGAAAATCGCTACCGCGCGACCGGCGGGCTGAGCGCCGCCGAACGCCGCGACCTGGACCGCCGCTTCGATCGGCTGAGCCGCCGCGTCTATGTGCAAAAGCGCGATCGGCAGGTGCGCTAAAGCCGTTCGCGATCACACCAGTTAGCTCCTCCCCTATAAGGGGAGGTGGCAGCCGCGCGAGCGGCTGACGGAGGGGTATCCCCAGCCGTTCGAGGGAGATACCCCTCCACCATTCGCTACGCGAATGGTCCCCCTCCCCTTGCAGGGGAGGAGCTTTCCCGTCGAGCCATTGGTTCGGTGCGATCGCAAACAGCTCTAAGTCCAGCTCCCGACCGCGGCGCGAAAGCAAGGAGTTGCGCCGCGCCCGCCCTTTGCTAAGCACCCGCAAAACCAGCGGGAGAGTAGCATGAAAGCTTGGGCGATCGGGATCATCTTGGCGAGCGTGGCCGCGCCCGCGCTTGCCGCGCCGCGGCAATATGGCGGCCTCGCGCTCAGCCCCCGTGGCGACCGGATCGCCACGATCGAGGGCGACGGCCACGCCAAGATCGTGCTGCGCGCGGTGAGCGACGGCAAGACGCTCGCCACGCTCGATCCCTGCCCGGTGTGCAGCTATTCGGGGCTGAGCTTCGGCCCCGATGGCGCGCTCGCTTTCCTCGCGCGCGATCGTCAGGCGGGGACGGTGACGCTGGAACTCGCCGAGGCCGATCGAGCGCGCCCGGTCGCGACGATCAAGGGCATCGCGCAGACCCCGCGCTTTTCGGCCGATGGCAAGCGCATCGCGCTGCTGGTGACGATCGGCGCCGCCAAGGAAGCGGGCGCCGCGCAAGCCGGCGTCCGCCAGGTCGGCGAGATCGGCGAGAAGAATGACGAGCAGCGCCTCGCGATTTTCGACCGCGCCGCGCCGCCGCTCGCGCCCGAGGGCGTCAAGCCGCTGAGCCCCGCCGGGCGCTATGTCTATGAATATGATTGGCTGCCCGATGGCAGCGGGTTGGTCGCGACCACCGTGCTCGGCAATGGCGACGCCAATTGGTGGGTCGCGACGCTCGACCGGATCGACGCGGCGAGCGGCACGGTGACGACGATCGCCAAGCCGCCGCTGCAAATGAACTTCCCCCGCGTCTCGCCCGATGGCCGCGAAGTCGCGTTCATCGGCGGGTTGATGAGCGATTTCGGCTCGGTCGGCGGCGACGTTTGGGTCGTGCCGGTCACCGGCGGCACGCCGCGCAACCTGACCGACGGGCAAAAGGCGACCGCGACCGCGATCGATTGGACCAAGGGCGGCCTGCGCGCGGTGGTGCTGCGCGGCGACCGGATGGAACTGGTCGCGGTCGACGCCAAGGGCTTTTCGGCGCCGCTGTTCGGCGCGGCGATGAGCTTCGGCGCGGGCGACGGCCGCGTGGCGCTGAGCGACGACGCGCGGGTGATGGCGACGGTCGCGCAAAGCTTCACCCAGGCCCCCGCGATCCTCGCGGGGCCAGTGCGCGCGCCCCAGCAGCTGACGCATGACAATGACGGCGAGAAGCCGCTCGTCACCGCGCGCAGCCTCAGCTGGACGCAGGACGGCTTCACCTCGCAGGGCTGGCTGCTCGCCCCCATCGGCGCCGATCCGGCGAAAAAGGCGCCGATGATCACCATCGTCCATGGCGGCCCGGCGGCGGCGCATCTGCCCAATTTCGTGAGCGGTGGGCTGAACGCCGCGCTGCTCAAGTCGGGCTATTATCTGTTCCTGCCCAATCCGCGCGGCTCCTATGGCCAGGGCGAGGCCTTCGTCGCCGCCAACAAGCGCGATTTCGGCGGCGGCGACTTGCGCGACATTCTGGCGGGCATCGACGCCGCCGAAAAAGCCGCCCCGATCGACGACGCGCGGCTGGGGTTGATGGGCGGCAGCTATGGCGGCTTCATGTCGATGTGGGCGAACACCCAGACCGATCGTTTCAAGGCGATCGTCGCGGCGGCGGGCCTGTCCAATTGGGTTAGCTATTATGGCACCAACGGCATCAACACCTGGATGGTGCCGTTTTTCGGCAAGCCGCTCTACGAAGACTATGCGGCCTACGAAGCGCCCTCGGCGATCTATCACATCGCCAAGGCCAAGACGCCGACCTTCATTTACGTGGGCGAACGCGACATCGAAGTGCCGCCGACGCAATCGATCGAATATTGGAACGCGCTCAAGGCCAAGGGCGTGCCGACGACGCTGGTGATCTATGCCGAGGAAGGCCACGGCATCCGCAACCCCACGAACGCGGCCGACGCGCAAGCGCGGGTGCTGGGCTGGTTCGGGAAATATTTGAAATAAGGTTTCGGCGCGTCCGCCGTTGGTCGTCACCCCGGTCCACGAGCCGGGGTGACGCTTAAGAGCGGATTGCGATCACACCGAACCAATGGCGCGACCGAGAAAGGTCCTCCCCTGCAAGGGGAGGGGGACCATTCGCGCAGCGAATGGTGGAGGGGTATCGCCCTCGAACCGCCGGGGACACCCCTCCGTCAGTCGCTGACGCGGCTGCCAGTTCCGGGTAAACCGTGCCCCGCACGGTTTAGGATCGTCCTGGGGACGATCCGACCCGGAACTCCCCTTCCAGGGGAGGAGCTAACTGGCGTGATCGCCATTGGCACTAGGCGCGTTGGTCGAGTTAAAGACCGGGCTACACCCCCGCCAGCCGCGCGATGATGCTCCCCAATTCATCGCGCGCGGCGGCGTCGCGGGCGCGGAGTTGGTCGAGCTCGCCGGCGAGATCGTCTTGCCGCTGGGCGCGGGCGAGCGCGATCGCGGTTTCATAGGCGATCACGCTCGCCGCCACCCCCTTGCGCACCGCGCCGGCCAGCGCCTGATCGAGTAGCGGCCCGGCGAGCACGGTCTCGGCGTCGCGCGCGGCATCGTCGAGCACGCCTTGCATCCAGATATTGTCCGGCCCGCCCGCGCCGCGCCCGGTCGCGACCAGCGCCGCCGAGGCGTGGCGCGCCTGGGCTGTCAATTCGCCGAGCGCATGGCACAGCCCGGGGTCGGTGATCCGCTCCCCGATCGCCGCCAATCCCGCGCTCAGCCGGTCGGCGGCATCGCGCAAATCCTGGAGCGCGACGGTGAGCAGCGCATCGGGGCTATCGGTTTCGGCCATGAAGCGAGAACGGCGGCGGCTAAGGCCGGTTCCGCTCAACGCAGCAAGTCGCGCCGATCGGATAGGCGCGCCCGCACGCCGCGCACATCGCATGGCTGCCCGGCGCCAAGCCGTGGCCGACCGCGACGCGCTCGTCGAACACGAAACACTCGCCCGTGAAGCGGCTTTCGGCTTCGGGCATTTGCTCCAGATAGCGTAGGATGCCGCCCTCGAGGTGATAGACCTCCTCCACCCCTTCGCCGCGCACGAAGGCGGTCGCTTTCTCGCAGCGGATGCCGCCGGTGCAGAACATCGCGACCCGGCGCTTGCCCGCCATCAGCGCCTCGCGATGCGTGCGGAACCAGGCGGGGAAGTCGCGAAAGCGCGCGGTGCCGGGGTCGATCGCGCCCGCGAAGCTGCCGATCGACACTTCATAGGCGTTGCGCGTGTCGATCACCAAGGTTTCGGGATCGTCGATCAGCGCGTTCCACTCGGCCGGGGCGACATAGGTGCCGGCCGAGCGCAGCGGGTCGATATCGGGGACGCCCATCGTCACGATTTCGCGCTTCAGCCGCAGCTTGAGCTTGCCGAAGGGCATGACGGGCGCGCTCGAATACTTCACGTCGAGCAAGGCGCAGCCCGGCAGCGCGCGGATCGCGTCGAGCAGCGCGGCGATGCCCGGTGCGGGGCCGGCGACCGTGCCGTTGATCCCCTCGCGCGCGAGCAGCAACGTGCCTTTGACGCCCGCCGCTTCCGCGACCGTCGTAAGGGGGGCGATCAAGGCGGCGGGGTCGTCGAACGGGGTGAAGCGATAGAGCGCGGCGACGGTGATCAAAGGGTGCGCGCCCACCAATGCGCGAAGGCCGCGCGCTCGGCGGCGTTCAGATTCAGCCCCAGCTTGCTGCGCCGATCGAGCGCATCCTCGGGGCTTCGCGCCCATTCGCGGGCGTGCATCCAGCGCGCTTCGGCTTCGGTGAACCCCGCGCCGAACGCCTCGCCCAATTGCGCCTCGCGCGACATGCCGCGCAGCATCTCGTGCAGCATCGTGCCATAAGCGCGCGCCATGCGCAGGCTCCGCGCCTCGCCCAGGAACGGCCAGGTGCGGCGGACATTGGCGAGAAAGCGCGCGAAATCGGGCATGTCGCCCCCAGGAAAGGGGCGCGCGCGGGTTTGGGGTCGGTGCGTGAAGCCCATCGGCGCGGCGAGCTTGCCCACCGCTTCCTCGGCCAGATGCCGCGCGGTGGTGATCTTGCCGCCGAAGATCGAAAGCAGCGCCGGGCCGCGCGTGTCCAGCTCCAGCACGTAATCGCGCGTGATCTGCCGCGCCTCGCTCGCGCCGTCGTCATAGAGCGGGCGCACGCCCGACCAATCGCTCACCACCTCGGCGGGGGTGATTTGCCGGGTGAAATGCCGGTTCACCGCCGCGCAGAGATAAGCGATCTCGGCCTCGTCGATCCGCGCGTCCTCGGGGGCGTCGACGGGGACGTCGGTGGTGCCGATTTCGGTGAAATCGCGTTCGTAAGGGATGGCGAAGACGATGCGGCCGTCGGGCTGTTGCAGGATATAGCCATGGTCGCCCGCGAACAGCCGGGGGACGACGATATGGCTGCCCTTGACCAGCCGCACCCCCGCGCGCGCATTCACCCCCAGCCGGCCGAGCGCCTCGCTCACCCAGGGGCCGGCGGCATTGACCAGAGCGCGCGCCGTCACCTGGCGCCCGTCGGAGAGTGTCGCGCGCCACAGCCCGTCCTCGCGCCGCGCGGAGACGAGCGCGGTGCGTGTCGCGATCTCGGCGCCCGCGCCCGCCGCGTCGAGCGCGTTGAGCAAGGTGAGGCGCGAATCATCGACCCAGGCGTCCGAATAGACGAAGCCGCGCCGGGTGCGCGCGAGCGGGGCGAGATAAGCGGTGTCGCGCGCGCGCAACCCGCGCGAGCGCGGCAGCGACATTTTGCCGCCCAGCCGATCATAGAGGAACAACCCCGCGCGCAGCATCCACCACGGCCGCTGGCCGTCGTGCGGCAGGACGAAATTCATGGGGTAGATCAGATGCGGCGCGGCCTTCACCAGCCGCTCGCGCTCGCGTAAAGCCTCGGCGACCAGTTTGAACTCATAGAATTCCAAATAGCGCAGCCCGCCATGGATCAGCTTGGTCGAGGCGCTCGACGTATGGCTCGCCAGATCGTCGCGCTCGACGAGCAGCAGCTTCAGCCCCTGGAGCGCCGCCTCGCGCGCGATCGCGGTGCCGTTGATGCCGCCGCCGATGATCAGCAGGTCATATGTCACCGCTGTCGGATAGGGGAGCGATGGGGCGTTTTCCAGAGCGGACGACGAACATTTGGGTTATCCGAACCATGCGCCTAAAGCTGTCGTCATGAAGAAAACCCAGCCCGGCCTGCCGAGCGAGCGCCAGATCCTCGATTTCATCGCCTCGGCCGATACGCCGGTCGGCAAGCGCGAGATCGCGCGCGCCTTCGCGCTTTCCGCGCAGGAGAAGATCGCGCTCAAGGCGCGGCTGAAGGACATGGCCGATCAGGGGCTGATCGATCATCAAGGCCGCGCCTTCCACCAAATGGGCGGGCTGCCCAAGGTCACCGTGCTGCGCGTGATCGACGTGAGCGACGACGGCACCGTCTGGGCGGTGCCCGAGCGCTGGGAGGCCGAAGGCGTGCCGCCGCCCAAATTGCGCGTGCGCGATCGCAAGCGCGGCGCGCTCGGCATCGGCGATCGGTTGCTCGCGCGCACCGAGGAAGCCGGGCAGGGCTGGATCGCGCACCCGATGAAGCAGCTCGCGCGCGGCGAGGAGCTAATCCTGGGCGTGCTCCGCGAAGAAGGCGGGCGGCTCTGGCTGCAAGGCGTGGAGAAGAAGGAGCGGCGCGAGTTCGCGGTCACCGATACCGGCGGCGCCGCGCCCGGCGATCTGGTGCTCGCCGAAAAAGCCGGGCGCGGCCCGCGCTTTACCGCGCGCGTCACCGAGCGGCTCGGCGATCCCTTCGCGCCGCGCAGCTTCTCGATGATCGCGGTGCACAAGCACGGCATCCCCCATGTCTTCGCTCCCGAGACGATCGCGGAGGCGCATGAGGTGGCGCGCCAGGCGCTGGGCGATGAGCGCGAGGATCTGCGCCACCTGCCGATCGTCGCGATCGATCCCGCCGACGCGCGCGATCATGACGATGCGGTATGGGCGACCGCCGATGACGATCCGGCGAACGAAGGCGGCTGGCGCGCGGCGGTCGCGATCGCGGACGTGAGCTTTTACGTCCGCCCCGGCTCGGCGCTCGATCGCGAGGCCCGCGCGCGCGGCAATTCGGTCTATTTCCCGGATCGCGTGGTGCCGATGCTGCCCGAGGAACTCTCCGCCGATATCTGCTCGCTCAAAGCGGGCGAAGACCGCGCGGCGCTGGTCTGCCATCTCCAGATCGGCAAGGCAGGCGCGCTCAAAAGCTTCCGCTTCGCCCGCGCGGTGGTGCGCATCCGGGCGAACATCGCTTATGAGGAAGCGCAAGCGGCGATCGACGCGGCCGAAGCCCGCCACGATCCAAGGACGTCGCCCCTGCGCAAGCAGGGGCCTCAGGCCGATGAAGCGCCCCCGCCTGCCCAAGCTCCCAGCTTTCGCTGGGACGACGCTTTGGTCGAGGATGCGCTCGAACCCCTTTGGGCCTGTTGGCGCGCGCTGGATCGCGCCCGCCGCAAGCGCGCCCCGCTCGAACTCGATCTGCCCGAGCGCCGCGTGGTGCTCGACGAGAAGGGCCGCATCCTCTCGGTCGCCCCGCGCGAGCGGCTCGACGCGCACCGGCTGATCGAGGATTATATGATCGCGGCCAACGTCGCCGCCGCCAAGGCGCTGGAGGCCAAGAAGGCGCCCGTCATGTACCGCGATCACGAGCCGCCCGCGCGCGAAAAGCTGGTCGCGCTCAAGGAATATCTGAAGACCCACGGGCTCGATTTCGCGCTGGGTCAAGTGATCCGCCCGGCGACCTTCAACGCGATCCTCGATAAGGTCGCCGAGAGCGACAGCCGCCCGCAAATCATGGAGCAGGTGCTGCGCAGCCAGACCCAGGCCTATTATGCGCCCGCGAACACCGGCCATTTCGGCCTCGCGCTCGGCTCCTACGCGCATTTCACCTCGCCGATCCGCCGCTATGCCGATCTGATCGTCCATCGATCCTTGGTGAGCGCTTATCGGCTGGGCGAGGGCGGGCTGAGCGAAAGCGAGGCGGCGGCGATGGAGCGGATCGGCGAATCGATCTCGATGCTCGAACGCCGCGCGATGGAGGCCGAGCGTGAGACGATCGACCGTTATGTCGCTGTTTATCTCGCCGAGCATGTCGGCCAGGTGCTGCAGACGCGGATCACCGGCGTGCAAAGCTTCGGCTTTTTCGCGACCGTCGAAGGCGTGGGCGGCGATGGCCTGGTCAGCGCGCGCGATCTGGGCCGCGAATATTTCCGTTATGACGAGGCCGCGCGCGCGCTGGTGGGCGAGGAGACGGGCACGCGCTACGAAAGCGGGCAGAAGCTGGAGCTGCGGCTGGTCGAGGCCAATCCGGTGTCGGGCGCCTTGCGCTTCGAACTGGTCGAGGGCGGCGCCCCGCCGCCCCGCGCGCGCGTCATCAAGCGGCGCGGGCGCCCGGCGAACATCCGCCACCAGGGGCGGCGGCGCTGATTGCCGCGCCGGGGGCGTTATGGCATCGTCCGCCCCTCGACGAGACGGCAAGGAGCGGAGACGATGGCAGGGTCGACAGGCGTGGCGGCGGCGGTCGCACGGGCGCGGCGGCGCGTGATCTCCTATTTCATGGCCCAAAACGCGGTGACGCCCGAAAAGGCGATCGCCTTCGTTTCGGACCGCCGGCTCGAACAGCGGATGTTCGATCGCTTCGTCGCGGCCAAGGTGATCGTCTGGGCCGAGGGCGGGCGCTATTATCTCGATGTGCCCGCCTGGGACGATTATGCGCGCAAGCGCCGCCGCCGGGTGGGGCTGGTCATGGGCGCGCTCGCGGCCGGCGCGGCGGCGGTGGTGGCGCTGGTGGCGTGAGGGGACTTTTGCTGGCGCCGGCCGCCGCGGTGGCGTTGGCGAAGGTCAGCAAGGCTGCATATCGGCTTTCGCCTTCAATTGTGGTCATTCCGCAGTCGATAAGCTTGTGACAAAATCGGTCGCTGCAAGCCGATCCGCTTCGTTGGCGGAGCCAGCTAACAGCGGTTTGAGGTGATAAAGGAGAAGGTCAGCTCTGGGCCGGAGCTGCGGCAGAATATCACCCAGCACTTTGAGCAAGCCTTCTACGCCCAATAGCTTTGCGAACACTCGATAAGGACGATCGGACGCGTAGGGAGCTCTCGCCAGATAATATCTTGCAAGCTGCTGCGCCTCCTTCTTCGGAAAGCGCGCGCGATCGAGAAGGATAAGCGCTTTCCCCCATTGTTCACTTTCCAATGGGAAGTGCTTGACCAGCCATTCCGCTCCCTCCGAAGGCGGCATCTGGCGAAGCTCTGCCGCCAAATCGTGCATCTCCCGATCCATCTCGCTGCCTGCCCATTCCGACCGCTTGCCCCATTCTAACGTATCAAAGCTGTCGGTCGCAAATCCACCCCATGGCTGCCGCCAGCCGCTAGGTCGAGCGCGGTCTTTGAGAGTCGCTCGGCCTCGATTGCTCGGGCCCCCCGCGCCTCACCCCGCGTTGAACGTCAGCCCCGCGCGCTCGATCAACCGCTTGCGCAACGGCGCGCCCATGATCGCGCCGGGCGTCCACACCCCGCCCGCCGCTTCGGGCACGTCCTCGATCAGGCAGAGCGCGGCCTCGGCGATCATCTTGCTGGTCGAGCCGTAACCCGGGTCTTTGTCCCCGGTCACCACCGTGTCGAGCCGCACGCCGCCGCCCATCTCGCCCACGAACAGCAGGTCGTAATGGCCGCTCTCGCGCTCTTCCTTGCTCGGGCCTTCGCCGGGCTTGGGGCCTTTGTCGCCGCTGAGCGGGTTCATCTTGGCGATGGCTTCGGCCGCCGCCTTGCCCATGTCGCCGAGCCCGGCGACCATCATCTCGTCATAGACGAAATCGGCGCCATAAGCCTTGCCGAGCAGGAAATTGGTGCGGTGGACGTTCTTGGTGTTGATCGGCGCCATGATGAAGGGGGCGACCCAGGCCTCGATCGTGCGATCATATTCGGGGATCATCCCCAGCGGCTGACTCGCGCCTTGGAAGCCGGGGGTGAGCGCGAAGGGGTTGGTGAGGAGCGCGATCAGCGAGGGGTTGCGCGCGGCGGCGGCGAGCGTGGCTTTCAGGCTAGCGGCGGTGCCGCCCGAAAAGCCGCCCTTCATCGCGCGCACCCGGCCCTTCACGCGGGGGCAGGGCCGCCCGAACCGCTCGCGCGCGGCTTCCTGCAGCGTCAGCACGCCCAAATCGAACGGGATCGAATCGAACCCGCAAGAAAAGACGATGCGCGCGCCCGTTTCCTTGGCCCGCGCCGCGTGCGCGTCGATCATCTCGCGCATCCAGCCGGGCTCGCCGCACAGATCGACATAAGCCGTGCCCGCCTCGACACAGGCGGCGACCAGGTCGCTGCCGTACAGCTGATAGGGGCCGACGGTGGTGAGGATCACGGTCGCGCGCGCGGCCATCACCTTCAGGCTCGCGGGGTCGCTCGCATCGGCGATGACGAAGGGCGTGTCGGCGGGCGCGCCGATCAGATCGCGCACCTCGGCGAGTTTGGCCTCGGAGCGCCCCGCCATCGCCCAGCGCGGGCGCGCCTGGTCGGCATAGGCGGTCGCGAGATATTCGGCGACGAGCCGGCCGGTGAAGCCGGTCGCGCCATAGACGATCAGATCGAAATCGCGGTCGGCCATGATCAATTCCCCCTAAGGTCGGACGATATAGGCTCCAGGCCTAATCGTCATTGCGAGCGCTGCGAAGCAAGCCAGCCGCCGTCCCCGGCTCCTGGATTGCTTCGTCGCGGCGCTCCTCGCAATGACAGGCCTAGCCGATGACATCATGTGCTAAGCCGCCTCGCTGAACTGCAGGCTCGCCAGCCGGGCATAGAGCCCGCCGCGCCCGATCAGGCTCTGGTGCGTGCCTTCCTCGACGATGCGGCCCTCGTCCATCACGATGATGCGGTCGGCGGCGCGCACCGTCGCGAGGCGGTGGGCGATCACCAAGGTGGTGCGATCGACCATCAGCCGTTCGAGCGCTTCCTGCACCAGCCGCTCGCTTTCGGCGTCGAGCGCGCTCGTCGCCTCGTCGAGCAGCAGGATCGGGGCGTCGCGCAGCAGCGCGCGCGCGATCGCGACGCGCTGGCGCTGCCCGCCCGAAAGCCGCGCGCCGCCTTCGCCCAGGAAAGTATTGAGCCCCTCGGGCAGCTTGCGGAGGAATTCGGCCGCGTTGGCGGCTTCGGCGGCGGCCCACAAGGCCGCGTCGTCGGCGTCCCAGCGGCCATAGCGCAGATTGTCGCGCGCGGAGGCCGCGAAGATCACCGTTTCCTGCGGCACCATCGCCATTCGGGCGCGCAAATCGGCGGGATCGGCCTCGGGCAGCGCGACGCCGTCGATCCGCACGGTGCCCGCAACCGGATCGTAAAAGCGCTGGAGCAGCTGGAAGAGCGTCGATTTGCCCGCGCCCGAGGGGCCGACCACCGCCACCGTCTCGCCCGGGCGCACGCGCAGCGAAAAATCGTCGAGCGCGGCGAGTTCGGGGCGGGTGGGGTAGCGGAACGTCACGCGTTCGAACGCGATTTCGCCGCGCGGCGGCACCGGCAGCGCGACCGGATGCGGCGGGGCGGCGATCTCGGGCTCGGCGGCGAGCAATTCGTTCAGCCGCTCGGCCGCCCCCGCACCGCGCAGCAGATCGCCGTAAACCTCGGTCAAGGCGCCGAACGCGCCCGCGACGATGCCGCCGGTGAGCACGAAAGCGGCGATCGCGCCCCCGGTCAGCCGCCCGGCGGCGACGTCGATCGCGCCCTCCCACATCACCATCGTGATCGAGCCGAAGATCGCGGCGATGAACAAGGCGGTCATCACCGCGCGCCACAAGATGCGGCGCTTGGCGGCGCTGAAGGTGGCGGCGACGGCGGCGGCGAAGCGATCGCCCTCGCGGCGTTCCTGGCCGAAGGCTTGGACGATCTTCATCGCCGACAAGGTCTCGGTCGCGACCGCGCCGACATCGGCGACCCGGTCTTGCGAAGTGCGCGACATCGTCCGCACCCGGCGCCCCATCACCATGATCGGCAGGATCACGACCGGAATGCCGATCACCAGCATCGCCGCGAGCTTGGGCGAGATGGCGAAGAGATAGATCATCCCGCCGATGCCGGTGAACAAATTGCGCAGCGCGACCGACACCGTGGTGCCGACGACGATTTCGATCTGCGCGGTGTCGCTCGTCAACCGCGAGGCGATTTCGCTCGGGCGGTTCTCCTCGAAAAAGCGCGGCGCCATGCGCAGCAAATGCCGCTGCACCTCGGCGCGGACATCGGCGACGACGCGCTCGCCGAGCCAGGAGACGAAGTAGAAGCGCAACGCGGTGCCCAGCGCCAGCACGAGCACGATCATCAGCAGATAATGGAAGGAGCCGGCGACCGCCTCCGGCCCGCCCATGCCGCCGAAGCCGCGATCGATCACCCGCTTGAAGCCATAGGGAATGGCGATCGTCGCCGCCGAGGTGATCGTCAGCGCGAAACAGGCGGCGGCGAGTTGGCCGGGATAGCGCCGCACCCGGCGCCAGACGAGATCGAGGCTGGAAAGCGAGCGTTTGCGGGGAGGCGCGGGCGCGGCGTCGGGCGAAAGTGTCTCTGCCATGGCGCGTTAGGCCTAGCAGGCGTGTCGATGGGGCTCAATCGCCAACCTCCGCCCTGCCCGGGACGATACCCGGCGTGCGAAAATTGCGTTTTTTGCCGGTAACGCGCATTGAGGGCGCGGCGTATCCTGTTATCGATGGTTCAGCGCGCGGTAACCGCTGTCATGCTAAAGGACGCCCATGCTGTACGACGCCTATGAATTCCAGCGCTCGATGCTCGCCGGCGCGAGCGCTATCGCCAATATGGGCGCTGGGTTCTTGCAAAATCCTGCGAATCCCTTCGCTTATTTTGGCGGCGGGCCGGTGCTCGGCTCGGCGCTCGAAGTCTTCGCCCATGCCGCCGCGCCGCGCGGCAAGCCCGAATTCGGCATCACCGAAACGGTGATCGACGGCGACCGCGTGACGGTGCGCGAGGAGATTCTCGCGCGGCGCCCCTTCGGCCAGCTCAAGCATTTCGTCCGCGAAGGCATCTCGGGCAGCCCCAAGCTGCTGATCGTCGCGCCGATGTCGGGCCATTATGCGACGCTGTTGCGCGGCACCGTCGAGCAGCTGCTGCCCTCGACCGACGTCTACATCACCGATTGGCGCGACGCGAAGCTGGTGCCGCTGCGCGAGGGGCGTTTCGATCTCGACGATTATATCGATTATGTGATCGCTTTCCTGGAGGCGATCGGGCCGGGCGCGCATATGCTCGCGGTCTGCCAGCCCTCGGTGCCCTGCTATGCCGCGACCTGTGTGATGAGCGCGAGCGGCCACCCCTGCCGCCCGCGCAGCCTGACGCTGATGGGCGGGCCGATCGACACGCGCGAGGCGCCGACCGCCGTCAACACGCTCGCCACCCAGCGCCCGCACGCCTGGTTCGAGCAGAACGTGATCGCGACCGTGCCGATGACCTATCCCGGCGCCGGCCGCCGCGTTTACCCGGGCTTTTTGCAATTGGCCGGGTTCATGACGATGAATCTGGGCAATCACATGATGTCGCATTGGGAGATGTTCAAACATCTCGTCCAAGGCGATGACGAAAGCGCCGACGCGACCAAGGATTTCTACGACGAATATCGCGCGGTGTGCGACATGACCGCCGAATTCTATTTGCAGACGGTCGATCTGGTGTTCCAGCGCCATGCTTTGCCCAAGGGCGAGATGACGCATCGCGGCGCGCCGGTCGATCCCGGCGCGATCACCGACGTCGCCTTGCTCGCGATCGAGGGCGAGCGCGACGATATTTCGGGCCTTGGCCAAACCAAGGCGGCGCTGGCGCTCGCCACCAACCTCCCGCCCGCGATGAAGCGCTATTATATGGCCGAGGGCGCGGGGCATTATGGCATTTTCAACGGCAGCAAATGGCGCGGCCGCATCGCCCCTGTGGTCGAACAATGGATCGCCGCGCACGAGGGGTGAGGGGTAGTGCCGCCCCGTGCCGGGGCGGATCGGCCGCTATTTCCCCTTCACCAGCACCGCGAGCAGATCATAATAATCGGCGAGCGCGATCATGCGGTCGAGCTCGCAGCCGATCCGCCCGCCGAGCGCCCAGCGCACCTCGGCATTGATCGCGCCAACCACGGGCAGATCGAGGCGTAGCCTATCGCCCGGCGCGACGTCCGCCTCGCAGCGCGCCATCAGCCCCATCGCCGAGAAATTGACGAGCAACAGCGGCAGTCGGTCGCCGTCGTCGCGTGTCGCATGGGTGCGAAAATAAACCTCGTCGCGTGGTGCCGTGCGTTGGTCGCTAAATGCCAGAGCGGCCATGTCCCATCCCCCGCGGCCCCGATAAGCCCTGGGGCCGCTGCGCGATCAGGGCTATCCCCCGCACGTGAACCGCGCCGATAGAAACAGCGTAAACAACGGATTTCCCGTGATTATACGGGGGGCAGCAGCAGCGCGTGATGCTTTTTGCCCGCCGAGATCTTCACCGGCCCGGCGCCGATCGAAACGATCGCGGCCTCGTCGGCCACTTTCTCGCCATCGACCCGCGCGCCGCCGCCCTTGATCAGCCGCCGCGCCTCGCCCTTGGAGGCGGCGAGCCCCAAGGCGACGAGCGCATCGACGAGCGGCATTCGCGGCGCGGGCGCGACCGCGCGCGGCAGCGCCTCGCCCGCCGCGCCCTCCTCGAACGTGCGGCGCGCGGTTTCCGCCGCCTCGGCCGCCGCCGCCGCGCCCCGGCACAAGGCGGTCGCCTCGTTGGCGAGGACGATCTTGGCCTCGTTGATCTCGGCGCCCGCGAGGGCTTCCAGCCGGGCGATCTCGTCGAGCGGCAGATCGGTGAACAGCCGCAGGAAGCGCCCCACGTCGCGGTCATCGGTGTTGCGCCAGAATTGCCAATAATCATAAGCGGGCAGCGCATCGTCGTTGAGCCAAACCGCGCCCGCCGCCGTCTTGCCCATTTTGGCGCCGTCGGCGGTGGTGATGAGCGGGCTGGTGAGCCCGAACAATTCGCTCCCCTCGAGCCGGCGCGCGAGCTCGATCCCGTTGACGATATTGCCCCATTGGTCCGATCCGCCGAGCTGCAACCGGCAGCCGTGCCGCCGCGCGAGCTCGACGAAATCATAGCCCTGCAGGATCATGTAATTGAATTCGAGGAAGGTGAGCGGCTGCTCGCGATCGAGCCGCAGCTTCACCGAATCGAAGCTGAGCATCCGGTTGATCGTGAAATGCCGCCCCACTTCGCGCAGGAAGGGGATGTAGGCGAGCGCATCGAGCCATTCGGCGTTGTTGACCATCACCGCGTCGCTGGGGCCGTCGCCGAAGACGAGGAAACGCTCGAACACGCGGCGGATCGAGGCGATGTTCGCGTCGATCGCGGCGTCGTCGAGCAATTTGCGGCTCTCGTCCTTGCCCGAAGGGTCACCGACCTTGGTGGTGCCGCCGCCCATCAGCACGATCGGCTTGTGCCCGGTCTGCTGCAACCGCCGCAGCATCATGATCTGCACCAGGCTGCCGACGTGAAGCGAGGGCGCGGTAGCGTCGAAGCCGATATAGCCGGGGACGACTTGCTTCTGCGCGAGCGCGTCGAGCCCGGCGGCGTCGGTCGCCTGGTGGATATAGCCGCGATCGTGAAGCACGCGGAGGAGGGGGGAGGCGTAGGTCATGAGCGGGCTTTAGAGCGCGGGGGGAAGGGCGGGAAGGGGGGCGCTTCCCTTCCGGCCGTGAAGGAAGAGCGCTCACCCAACCCTCTCCCGCTAGCGGGAGAGGGCTTTGCCGCGGGTTGGTCGAGGGCGATGAACTGGCGCGACGAAAAGCCCTCTCCCGTTTACGGGAGAGGGTTGGGTGAGGGCCTTCGTCCCTCCTACCGCCCCGGCAGTTGCGCCAGCGGATCGACCGGCAGGCGCCCCTTGCGCAGCTCGAAATGCAGCTCGGGCTGGTCGGCGAAGCCCGAATCGCCCGATAGCGCGACCGCTTGCCCGCGCTTCACCGCCTGGCCGCGTTGCACCAAAATCTCGCCGACATGGCCATAAATGCTGCTCCACCCCTCGCCGTGGCGGACGATGACGATGCCGCCCAATCCCTTCACCCCCGATCCGGTATAGCTCACCACGCCATCGGCGCTCGCGAGCACGGGGGTGCGCAAGGGGACGGCGATCTTGATCCCGTCGTGCCGCTCGCCGGTGCCGCCGGGGCCGAAACGGCTGACGATCCGCCCCTCGACCGGCCAGCCGAAGCCGCCGACGAAACGCGCGGGCGCGGCGACGCTCGCCTCGGGGGGCAGCACGCGCCGCGCGGTCGAAGACGGCGCGACGGGGCGCGCATTGGCGGCGAGCGCGGGTTCGCCGCCGGTCACGATATCGTCGATGTCGAGCGCGAAGGCGCGCGCGCGCTCGGCGGCGGTCTGGGGCGCGGCGCGCGGGATGAGAATGCGTTGCCCGGCGCGCAGCACATAGGGTTCGGCGAGCGCATTGGCCTCGACCACTTGCGCCCAGGGCACGCCATAAGCGCGCGCGATCGCGATTCCCGTCTCGCCCGCGCGAACCAGATGATAGCGGCCGGCGGGAATGACGAGCTTCTGATCGGCGCGCACCACATAGGGCGGCGCGAGGCCGTTCGCGCGCGCGATCGCCTCGGTGCTCGCGCCGGTGAAATTGGCGATGCCGCCGAGCGTGTCGCCGGGGCGGACATAATAATCCTGCGCGCGCACCTCGCGCGCGTCGGGGGTCACGGGCCGCGCCTCCCACGCCGGGCGCGGCGGTGGGGCGGCTGAGGGGAGCCGCGCGGGCGATGCCGCCTCGATCGGCGGCGGGGGAAGTTGCGGCGCGCGGCTGTCGCCCCGTTCGATCGGCGGGGGAATGCACGCCCCCAATAAAAGCGCGATCATCGCCACTCCCGCCCGCATCGCTCCCCCCGAAGCCGCCTCAATAGATGGCGGCCAGCATATCGAGCGATTCGCGATGTGTCAGGTCCAGGTGGAGCGGGGTGACGGCGACATAGCCGTCCTCCACCGCTTCCAAATCGGTCGCGTGCGCCGGGGTTTCGATCGAGGGACCGAGCGCGAACCAATGATAGTCATAGCCGCGCGGATCGCGGTTGGTGACGATCTTCAGCCGGCCATAATCGCGCAGCCCCTGGCCGACGACGCGGACCCCTTTGACGAGATCGGGGGCGAGCGCGGGGAAATTGACGTTGACGAGGGTGCGCGGCGCGAGCGGGGCGTCGAGCAAGGGGCGGAGCACCTTCGCCCCCCAGCCGCGCGCGGCGGCGAAGGGCACGTCGTCGCCCGCGCCTTCGCGCGCGTAAACCTGGCTGAGCGCGATCGAGCGCACGCCCGCGAGCGCGCCTTCCATCGCGGCGGAGACGGTGCCCGAATAAGTCACGTCCTCGGCGAGGTTCGCGCCGCGGTTGACGCCCGAGAGGATCAGATCGGGGCGCTGCGGCATCAGCTTGGCGAGCGCCATCATCACCGCGTCGGTCGGCGTGCCCGCGACCGCGAAGCGCCGCTCGCCATGGCGCCGCACCCGGATGGGCCGCGTGAGGGTGAGCGAATGGCCCGCGCCCGATTGCTCCTCGGCCGGGGCGACCACCCAGATGTCGTCGGAGAGGGTGGCGGCGATCTCCTCGAGCACTTTGAGGCCCGGGGCGTGATAGCCATCGTCGTTGGTGAGCAGAATACGCATCAAAACCTCCCCAGATGAAATCTGGGGAGGGGGACCATGCGAAGCATGGTGGAGGGGCGGCGAGCGCAGCTCGCCGGCTACGCCGGCGCCCCTCCACCAACCTTCGGTTGGTCCCCCTCCCCGAGCAAGCTCGGGGAGGATTTACCTCACCCCTTGGCCTCCAACCGCGTCACCCCGCCCATATAGGGGGCGAGCGCTTCGGGCACGGTGACGCTGCCGTCCGCGTTCTGATAATTTTCGAGCACCGCGACGAGCGTGCGCCCGACCGCGAGCCCCGAGCCGTTGAGCGTGTGGACGAATTCGGTGCGCTTCTGCTCGCCCGCGACCCGGTAGCGGGTGTTCATCCGCCGCGCCTGGAAGTCGCCGGTGTTCGAGCAGCTGGAGATTTCGCGGTAACAGCCTTGGCCCGGCAGCCACACTTCCAGATCATAGGTCTTGCGCGCGCCGAAGCCCATGTCGCCGGTGCACAGCAGCAGCTTGCGATAGGGCAGGTCGAGCTTTTCGAGGATGGTCTCGGCCGCGCGGGTCATCCGCTGATGCTCGGCCTCGCTCTCCTCGGGGCGGACGATGCTGACGAGTTCGCACTTCTCGAACTGGTGCTGGCGGATGAAGCCGCGCGTATCGCGCCCGGCGGCGCCGGCTTCCGAGCGGAAGCAGAGGGTGAGCGCGGTGAGGCGGATGGGCAGGGCGACTTCGTCGAGCAACTCGCCCATCACGCTGGCGGTAAGCGAGACTTCGCTGGTGGGGATGAGCCAGCGACGGTCGGCGTTGGCTTCTCGCCTCAACAGCTTTTGAAATGCGACAGCGGCGTTAGCTATCCCTATTGGATCAGAAGCTTCGGGTTCCGTCGTTGCAAGCTCAAGATAATACTCCCTTAAACGAGTATCATCGTAAGCGAGTTGAGTTTGAAAGCTATCCTCGGCGAATTTCGGCAGCTTATCGGTGCCATACATCGCCTCGTCCTTGACGAGCACCGGCGGGCAGCACTCGCTATAGCCCTGCTCGCGCGTCTGCGTGTCGAGCATGAATTGGCCGAGCGCGCGGTGCAGGCGGGCCATGTCCCCACGCAGGAAGGTGAAGCGCGCGCCCGAAAGCCGGGCGCCGGTCTCGAAATCCATGCCGAGCGCGGGGGCGAGATCGGCATGTTCCTTGGGCGTGAAGTCGAACGCGCGCGGGCTGCCCCAGCGCGACACTTCGACATTGCACGTCTCGTCCGCGCCATCGGGCACGTCGTCGGCGGGGAGATTGGGGATGATCGCGAGCGCCGCCTGCAATTGCTCGCCCAGCGCCTTTTCCTCGGCCTCGATCGCGGGCAGCCGCTCCTTGAGCGCGGCGACTTCGGCCATCAGCGCCTGCGCGGCGGCCTCGTCCTTGGCCGCCTTGGCCGCGCCGATCGCCTTGCTCGCCTCGTTGCGGCGGGCTTGCGCCGCCTGCGCCTCGGTGATCAGCGCGCGGCGGCGCTCGTCGAGCGCGAGCAAGGTCGCCGCTTGGGGGGCGAGGCCGCGCCGCGCGAGGCCCGCGTCGAAGGCATCGGGCCGTTCGCGGATGAAACGGATGTCGTGCATAGCGCGACGCTATGGCCGCGCCCATGCGCCCACGCAACGGCTTATTCGGCGGTCGCCGCCTTGCGGTTGGCGAAGCGCCCGCGCGCGACGAGCGCGGCGGCGGCCGCCCCGAACAGCAGCACCATCGGCGGCGCGGGGACCGGCGTCGGGCCATCGGGCGGCGGCCCGCCCGAGCTGCCGGTGCTGCCCGAGGCCGACGAGCTCGCGCTCGACGCCGAGGACGAGCTCGACGAGGACGCGCTGGTGCTCCAGCCCACGCTCGACGAGCCATAGGACGAGCTGCTCGTGCTCGAAGAGGTGCTGACGTCGCCCGAGGAGGAGGAGCTGGTGCTGCTGCTCGCCGAGCTGGTGATGTCGCCCGAGGACGATGCCGAGCTGGTGATGCCGCTCGACGTCGACGAGGTCGAGGAGATGGTGCCCGACGAGGTCGAGGTCGAGGAACCACCGGTCGACGACGAGGTGGACGACCCGCCCGTCGAGGTCGAGGAGCCGCCGGTGGAAGAGGAGGTCGACGAACCGCCGGTCGAGGTCGAGGAGCCGCCGGTCGAGGTCGAAGAGCCGCCGGTCGAGGTGGAGGAGCCGCCGGTCGAGGAGGTCGACGAAATGATGATGCTGATGCCGCTCGACGTACCGCTCGAGGTGCTGCTGGTCCCGCTCGACGTGCCGCTCGACGTCCCGCTGCTCGTCCCGCTCGAGCCGCTGCTCGACGAGGAGGTCGAGGAACCGCCCGAACCGCCGCTCGCGCTCGAGGTCGAGCCGCTGGTCGAGCCGCCGCTGGTCGAGATGGTCACGCCGCTGCTGCCGCCGCCGCCGAAAAAGCCGCCGCCGAAGAAACCGCCGAACCCGCCGAACCCGCCCGTGCCGCCGATCACCACCGGCACCGCCGCGCCGCCGCCGCCCGCGACCGGGAAATCACCGGCGGGCGGCACATAGGGCGGGGGCAGCGGCACCGGCGTGCTCGCCAGCGTCACCGTCGGCGGCGGGCAGACGGTGCGCGTGGTCGTCACCACCCGCCGCACCTTCGCCGCGCGCCGCACCGCCACCTTGCGGACGATGCGCTTGGTCTTCTTGACGTGCGCGACGCGCGGTTTGGCCGATTCGGCCACATGCACCGCGCCGCCACCGATCACGGCGCCCCCACATGCGCAGGCGCATAGTTTCGCCAAGGCCATCCGAACAGACATCGCGTTTCCTTTTCTCGGCCTGCCCCATCTTCCCGGTCCGCCGTCGCGGCACCGTTCGGGGTCGGCTATCCAGCACAGTGCAGAATAAAGCCTTAAGTTCAACGATCTTAACCATCAATTCCTGTCCCATCGCGGCTATCCGCTTGGGAAGGCGCACGCGATCATGGTTAATGTTTCAAGCTGGGACGGTTTTAGGTGAAGATTATTGGGCGGGGATCGCGCGGCGGCGAAGCGAGCGGTCGCGGGCAAAAGGCACGCCGCCGCACCTTTCGTGCCGTAACGATGCGTCAACATTGCTTGTCGCCAAGCCCGGGGGAGCGTATAGGCGCGGCCGGGTGGAAACGCATGAAATAAAATTGTTTCGCGTAGGAGAGTGGGGATGGCGTCCGTAGTGAAGAGCCTTCAAGGCCAAGAGTTTGAGCCCGCCGCCGCCAATGATGCCGAGCGCATCTATCGGCCAAGCGACGACGAACCGTTCATGAACCCCCGTCAACAAGCCTATTTCAAGGCCAAGCTGCTGCATTGGAAGGAGGAGATCCTCCACGAGGCGCAGGAAACGCTCAGCCAGCTCCAGGCCGACAGCCTGCGCGAGGCCGACCTTACCGACCGCGCGTCGAGCGAGACCGATTGGTCGATCGAGCTGCGCACGCGCGATCGCCAGCGCAAGCTGATCTCCAAGATCGACGCCGCGCTGCGCCGGATCGAGGAAGGCGAATATGGCTATTGCGAGGTGACCGGCGAACCGATTTCGCTCGCGCGGCTGGAAGCGCGCCCGATCGCGACGATGACGGTGGAAGCGCAGGAGCGCCACGAGCGCAACGAAAAGGTTTCGCGCGACGATTGAGTGATCGCGCGCGGCGATTTCAGTTTCATCAAGAGCGAATAGTTGGCGAGCGGCGTCCCACTTCGGGGCGCCGCTTAAGCATTTGGAGAGAGTGCGCGGGCTATTTCAGGCTGGTAAGGGCAACTACGCCAGTGGTTTTCCCAATATTTACCGAGAGTTGCATGGACCAGCTTTCCGTCGACCGATTCGATCAGATCGAGGATGAGCCCGGCACCGGGCGCCATGAAATGCGCGACAGCATCTTCCTGGGCGCGCGCTTCCGTTTGCGCGGCGTGCGCGATCCCATCGATGGCCGCGTGCGCAACATTTCGGCGGGTGGGCTGATGGCGGAAGTGCCGCGCGCGGTGGCGCAGGGCGACTCGCTCGAAATCGAAGTGCGCGGGATCGGCTGGGTGTCGGGCAAGGTCGCCTGGGCGGCGCATGGCCGGCTCGGTATCGCCTTCGACGAACCGATCGATCCGCAGCGCGCGCGCAAACCGGTCACCGGCAATCGCCCGCTGAAACCCGTCGCTTATCAGCCGCGCCGCTGATCGATGCGCGGGCGTATCGCTTGCGAAAACGGGCCCGGTCGCCTGCCCCTAGTGTCTAGACCCCAAAGGCGGCCGGGCCGGAGCGCTTAATGCTCGGTGAGCTCCTCCTTTAGGCGAAGCTTTTGCTTCTTCAGCTCGGCCACGATCAGCGCGTCGGGAAGCGGTCGCTGCAGCTCGCTTTGGATCTGACGATCGAGCTGGGCGTGCTTGGCTTGCAGAGCCGACAGATGCGCGCTGTTCATTGGGCAGTCTCCTTCGCTATGCCCGGCCCGGTACGCGCCGGGACCATCGAGTAAATCACAGCCGCGCGGGGTTGGCGAGCGTCCGCGCGACGGATTCGGGCTTTTTGGGGACCAAAGGATTTGCCATCGAAACGCTGGCGCGCATCTGCTAGCGGGGCGGCCGGGCAAATGCTGGAATCCGCCGTGCTTTCGGCGCGCGCGCGCCGGGGGTAGGTGGGGCCGAGGATGGTGGGATGGATCAGGGAGTGATCGCTCAGCGGCTGGCGACGCTGCGCAGCGAACATCGCGATCTCGACTCGGCGATCGCCGCGCTCGGCGAGGCGGCGGGGGCCGATGAACTCCAGCTCGCCCGGCTGAAGAAGCGCAAGCTGCGGTTGCGCGACGAAATCACGCTGCTCGAGGATCAGTTGATCCCCGACATCATCGCCTGAAGGCGCGGGGACGATGCGGCAAGGACGCGATTTCATCGCGCGGCACGGCGAAACGGTGTTCAACGCCGCGCGCCGCTTGCAGGGCGAAGCGCTCCACACCCCGCTCACCCGCGCGGGCTTCGCCCAGGCCGAGGCAATGGGCGAAGCGTTGCGCGCGCTGCTCGGGACGAAGCCGGCGCTTTCACTTTGGGCGTCGAGCACGGGGCGCGCGCTGCAGACGCTCGCGGTGATCGCCGAGCATCTCGAGCTCGATTGGCACGCCGCGCGCGCCGATTCGCGCCTGGTCGAAATCGGCATGGGCAGCTGGGGCGGGCGCTATTATGCCGAGGTGATCGCCGAGGTGGGGCCTGTATTCGATGCCGCGAGCGGGCTGCTCCGGCCAGCGCCCGATGGCGAGACTTACCCGCAAATCGCCGCGCGGGTGCGCGCCTGGCTCGCCGAGACCGATGACGATCCGGGCGATCGGCTGGTGATCATGCACGGCGTGTCGAGCTGCGTGCTGCGCGGGGTGATGCTCGATCTGCCCGCCTGGCCCTCGCTCGGCGTGCCGGCGGCGGCGAGCTTGCCGCAGGGGAGCGTCGCGCTGATCGCGGGCGGGCGCGAGGAGATCGTGGTGCGCGGCGGCGGGAGCGCGCCGGCATGATCGCGCTCGCGCTCGCCGCCGAATTGCTCGCGGTACGCGGCGATTGGGGCGCGTTCCGCGGCGGGCCGCCCCAGAATTGCTATGCGATCGCCGCGCCGGTGCGCGCGGGCGGGGCGGGGCGCGCCTTCGTCGCGATCGGCTCCTGGCCGCGCCAGGGGCTGCGCGGGCAGCTCCACGTCCGGCTCTCGGCGGCCAAGGCGCCGCGCGCGCGGGTGACGCTCAGCATCGGCGCGCGGCGCTTCGAGCTGATCGCGGGGGATCGCGACGCCTGGGCGCCCGATGCGCGCACCGACGCCGCGATCGTCGCGGCGATGCGCGCCGGGCGGAGTCTGAGCGTCGAGGCGCAGGGCGCGAGCGGACGCCCTTTCGCCGATGTCTATGCGCTAGCGGGCGCCGCGACCGCGATCGACGCGGCGGCGCTGGGGTGTGTTTAGTATATCTAGTGGAGCGTTCGGTTGCCCGATCGGCGGAATATCTGAATCGACATCAAGCGAAGTTTACTGCCGCAGCTGCCTAGAACGAACAATATGTCATCTTGTAAAAATGCCTGGATAGTAAGTTCAAATGTGCTTGTATGCTCCCAATATACTTCAACATTTTCTGGATGGGCGAAAGCCTGCTTCCACGCTCGTAATACGCGTTGGCGTGCGCTTGGCGTAAGCATCGACAGTCCGTCCTTCATGCGGCGCGACATTCGCACCCACGGGATCATCTCAGTGATCATGCGGTGACTCCTGGAATGGGATTCTAACACGGCCACTGACCCTATGCGAGTCATTCTGCATGCAATTTTCAGTTGGTAATTGGCACCAAAGCCCGCTAAATTTGCCGCCAATTTATCGTAAAAAATACGGAAAAAAATTGACACAGAGAAAGAGTCGCGTTATGTGCGACCTGCGGCGGCTGTGATGCCGACCGTGCATGTCCGGCATGCATGATCCGGCAGGGCCGCTGTGTCGTAGAGGTAGGAATGGGAGTAGCGGATGGCTCGCACGCGGCTGACGTTCGATGTCAGCGAAGAGGTTGCCGAATTGCTCAACGAGTTGGCAGATGAGGCGTCGACCACCAAGGCGGACATTATCCGTCGAGGTCTTGCCGTCATGAAAGTCGCCCGTGAGCAAAAGCGCCATGGTCGCCCTCATATGGGATTTGTCGAAGAATCGAAGAAGCTTGATGCGGAAGTGGTTGGATTGCTTCCGTAATGGAAGATAGACAAGATAATTCCGAACCTGAGAAAATAGACCTTAATAGGGCTGTCCCAGGCGGTAAGATTAGCCTTGTCAAAGACCATATTGCATTATATGTCGGTGCAATCATCTTGGTTGTTGCTATGGTTCTTTGTGCCGCGTTCATTTTAACGTCAACAAAGGATGAAAAGGGGCCAGAACGAGCTTGGAACTTGCTATTTTTGCTGGTGGGGTATGCCGGAGCCTATATTTTCCCGGCACGCGCCAAAGGATAGCACTCAGCCGTAACAGCATCGGCATTTAAGATAACGACCGGTGGCGGATCGAACGAACTTGCGGCTCGGCCCGCCACCGATGTTGCTATTCCCGCTCGGGCACCGGCACGTTGAAGCCGTTGAGCGTCATCGACACCAGGCAATAGAGCCCGACCAGATAGATCAGCTCGTTCGCGCCATGCTGGCCGAAACTGCTCACCGCGAGCCGGTAGCATGGCTCGGGCAGCACGCCGCCGTTCACCAGCGCGAAGGCGACGTCGTAAGCGACCGCTTCCTCGGGCGACAGGTCGCGCGGCTTCACCCCCGCGCACAGCTCCGAGAGCCGCGCCTGGCTCATCCCCTCGCGCTCGGCGACCGCGATATGCGCGTAAAGCTCATAGGCCGCGTCGAAATGCGCGCCGGTCACCAGGATCGCGATCTGGCGCGCGGGATCGGGCAAGCTCGCGCCGATCGACATCGCCTTGGTCAGCTCCCACACCGCCTTGCCGTAAACGGGCTCGTGCAGCCACGGATTCCAGGGGCCGCAGAGCGCGCCATTTTCGTCGATCGTCTTGAAATCGTTGAAGGCGCTGGCGATGCCCGCCTTCATATCCTCGTAAAGCGGCTTTTGCTCGGGCGTGAGCTCGGCGGGCGTGATGAGTGGCAGGCGCATGCGTGGTTCCTCCGGCCCCCCGGCCGCCGCCCTTGTGGAGCGCAATTGCGAAACAGGCGAGACACCGGGCCCCGATGCGCTACAGCAAGCGCGTGCTGCGCCGCCTGATTTTGACCGATTTTCGCAACCATCCCGCGCTCGCGATCGATCCCGCGCCGGGCTTCGTCGTGCTCACCGGGGAGAATGGCGTCGGCAAGACGAACATTCTGGAGGCGGTGTCGCTGCTCGCGCCGGGCCGAGGGCTGCGCCAGGCGCGGCTGGGCGAAGTCGCGCGCCAAGGCGGGGCCGGGGGCTTCGGGGTCGCGGCGACCTTGGGCGCGGGGCCGGGCGATGCCGTCGAGCTCGCGACCGGCACCCAGCCGCAAGCGCCCGAACGCCGCCTGGTGCGCATCCAGGGCGCGAGCGCCGCCGCCACCGCGCTCGCCGATTGGCTGACCGTGCTGTGGCTCACCCCGGCGATGGACCGGTTGTTCGTCGAGGCGGCGGGCGAGCGGCGGCGCTTCCTCGATCGGCTGACACTCGCGCTGTTCCCGGCGCACGCGACCCATGCGACGCGCTACGAAGCGGCGATGCGCGCGCGCAACCGGCTGCT
>LWDI01000032.1:111599-112260 GCA_002083475.1 Proteobacteria bacterium SG_bin5 | reverse complement strand
TGTGCCTGGGGCATGAGGATCAGGTCGATCTGAAAGCCGCGTTGCGCGCGGGCGGGCTCGTCGGGCTCGATGCCGCGATCGACGCGGCGCTGGCGGTGAAGCCGCGCGCGCATGATTTCCGCATCGCCCCCGGCGCCGCCCCGGCGGTGCGGCGGCACATGAGCGTCACCGGCGGATGAACCGCTTCGCGCGCCGCGCGCTGGTCGCCTCGCCCACCCCGCCCGCGCAACGCGCCGCGGCCACGCTGCGCGAAATCGCGGACTGGGTGCCCGAGAGCGAGGCCGAGCTGATCGTGGCGCTGGGGGGCGATGGCTTCATGCTGCAGACGCTCCACCGGCTGCTCGAACGCCCGGGCGATCCGGTGCCGGTGTTCGGGATGAACCTCGGCACCTTCGGCTTTTTGATGAACGAATGGCGCGTCGACGGGCTCGAGGATCGGCTCGCGGGGAGCAAGGCGTTCAAAGTCGCGCCGCTCAAGATGCATGCCGAAACGATGGCGGGCGCGCGCCACGAATTGCCCGCGATCAACGAAGTCTCGCTGCTGCGCGAAACGCGCGAGACGGCCAAGCTCGAGGTCACGCTCAACGACCGGGTGGTGATCCCCGAGCTCGTCTGCGACGGCATCCTCGCCGCGACCCCGGCGGGATCGACCGCTTATAAT
>LWDI01000032.1:111234-111576 GCA_002083475.1 Proteobacteria bacterium SG_bin5 | reverse complement strand
GCTCGGCGCTGATCGCGCTCACCCCGATCAGCCCTTTCCGCCCCCGGCGCTGGCGCGGCGCGGTACTGCCCGACAAGGCGCGCATCCGCCTGCGCGTGCTCGAGCCGATGAAGCGCCCGGTGAGCGCGGTCGCCGACCAGCGCGAGGTGCGCGACGTCGCGGTGGTGGAGATCGCGATCGACCGCAGCCGCGAATTGGCGCTGCTGTTCGACCCCGAACATGCGCTCGACGATCGCATCACGATGGAGCAGTTCCTGACCTGAACGCGCGGCTCGGCGCGCCCCATTTCCCCGCTTGCAAAGCGGCGCGCCGCCGCTATAGAGCCGGCTTCCGCGTTCCCCG
>LWDI01000032.1:0-111208 GCA_002083475.1 Proteobacteria bacterium SG_bin5 | reverse complement strand
GCGGCCGTTGGTTCGAATCCAACTCGGGGAGCCATTCACGCCGATCGCGCGCCTAAGCCGCCGCCCTCGCCTCCTGGCCTGCCATCCCCGCCGCAAAAGCCGCGAGCGCCGCTTCGAAGCTCGGCATCAGCGCACCGCGCGTGCTCGCGAGCGGCACCGCCGGCGGGCGCGGCGCCGCGAAGCCGAGCGTGGCGGCGGGCACCGCGTCGATCAGCCGGGCATCGAGCGCGAGCGCTTCGGCGATCCGATGCGCGAAATCGGCCCAGCTGAGCGGCGCGCCGTTCGTCACATGCCACACCCCCTCGGCCGGATCGATCAGCAGATCGAGCGCCGCCTCGACCAGATGCGGCACATAGGTCGGCGTCACCACCAGATCCGCGGCCGCCGCGAAGCGCTGCCCCGCCGCCAGGGCGCGCGCCACCGCGACCGCGAAATTATGCGCGTCGAAGGGCGAAAAGAACGCGGCCGTCCGCACGATCAACTGGCGCCCGGGCAGGCCGCCGAGCGCCGCCTCCATCCGCGCCTTGCTCGCGCCATAGACGTTCAGCGGACCCGGCGCGTCGGCCTCGACATAGGGCGCGCCCTTGGCGCCGTCGAACACCAGATCGCTCGAGAAGCTCAGCGTCGCGATTCCGCGCGCGCCCGCCGCGCGCGCAAGCCGGGCCGCGCCCTCCGCATTGGCGGCGAAACAGGCGGCGCGGTCATGCTCGGCGTCGTCGACGCGGACATAGCCCGCGGCGTTCACCACCGCCCAGGGCCGGTGACGGTCGAGCGCCTGCTCGATCCGCGCCGCGCACCCCAGATCGAGCGCGTCGCGCGCGGTGAGCAAATAGGGGATGTTGCGCGCAGCGCACGCCCGCGCGAAGGCTTGGCCGAGCGTGCCGCTCGCGCCGCAGATCAGCAACGGCGGCACCGCGTCGCCCGGCCCGCGCGCGGGCGCTGCCTGCCCGCGATGATGCACGACCGGATGCAGCAAGCGCAGCGGCCGCCGCCACCAGCCGAGCGTGCGCGCGAGCGGATGGCGCGTCGCCTCGTTCGGCAGCGCGCGGAGCAGCGCGGCGGCCGCCGTCTCGCGGACCTCGGCGCCGCTCGCGTCGAACACCCCGGGCTCGTAGCGGCCCGGCGCGGTGAGCAAACGGTCCCAGCCATGACTGCCGAAGAGCGACCAAGCGGTGATCGCGCGCAGATCGACCCCCTCGCCGCGCAGTCGCTGGCCCGCGTCCCAGGCGTCGGCGAGCCAGCGCAATTGCTCGTCGCGCGTGCAGCCATTGTGCACCTCGGTCAGCGCGATCGGCCGGCGATAGCGCGCCCAGGCCGCGCGCACCGCGCCTTCGAACCCCGGCGGCGCGGGATCGAGCACGCGAATCGCGGCGACATCGGCATAGGCCTGGCGGCCGTTGCCGCCATGGCTCTCGGCGGGGTAGCGCTGCAACCGGTGATCGAGAAACCGGTCGCTCGTCAGATAATGGTTGATGCCGATCACATCGGGCGGGCACGGCGCCGCCGCGATCGCCGCCAGCCGGTGCGCGAGGCCGAAGCGGGCGATCTCCGCCCACAGCGGATGCGCCTCGGTCACCTGGCCGCAGAGCAAATCCCAACTCGCCCAGCGCCGCAGATTTTCGAACCGCGCTTGCTCGGCGAGTTCGGGGGTGGCGTGGCACTGGCCGAGATCATCGGTCTGGATCAGCCGCGCCCCCGGGATCACCGCGCGGATCGCCGCCATCGCCAGCCGCACCGCGTCGATTTGGTTGAGCAGGGCGCGCCAGCAATCGCCCGCGTCGCGTCGGTGGGGATACCAAAGGCCGTAGAGCGCCGAAAAACGCGCGGTGGTGAGCGGTTCGTTGACCGGGGTCCAATCCTCGATCCAGGGATAGCGCGCGGCGACGCGCGCGGCGTGGCGGGCGAGGCCGGTCGCGAAGGCGGCATCGTCGAGCAAATCGGTATAGGCCGGGCCGCTGCCGTGATGAACGAGCCCCGCGATCACGCGGATCCCGCGCGCGCGCAAAGCGCCGAGCCGTTCGTCGCTGAACGCCCAATCGGTCTGGTCGGGGTGATCGGGCGACACCTGCTCCCACAGTACCGGATAGCGCAGCGCCTTCAGCCCCAGGCCGGCGATGCGATCGATATCGCCGGGCCGCGCGCGGTGGCCGCTCAGCGCGAATTGATCGGTGAAGCCGTCGCCCACGCGGTTGAGCGTGCATTCGAGCCCGCCCCATAGTTCCAGCGGCTGCGCCATGCGTCTCCCTTCGACCGGGGAGCATAACCGCCGAACCGCTCGGCCGGTTGCGTCGGCTCAGTCGACCGCCACCGGATCGGCGAGCGCCGCCGCCAGCCAGTCGGGCAGCAGCGCGTCGCCCAGCGCCTCGACCGCGCGCCGCTCGACCATCAAGCCGAGCTCGGGATAAGTCGCGCGGGCGCGCTCGTTCGCGTCGTTCAGCGGGGCGACGATCAGCCGGCGGTTGACCTTGGCGCGGTGGTGCATCCGCGCGGTATTTTCTTGCCCGACGTAACAGCCCTTGGTGAAGCTCACCCCGTTCAGCTCGCGCGCATTGGCCTCGAGCCAGAGCGTTTCGCCCTCGCCCAGCTCGCCCACCCCTTCCGTGACGCCGAGCCGCAGCCGGTGCTCGAGCCAGCCTCGCGCGGGCGCGCCCTCGCCCCCCAGCCAGCGGCGCCCGAGCGCGGCGAGCCGGGGATCGGCCACCCCCGCCGCCCCGCCCGGCGCCCAATGGACGCGCAACTCGGTCGGCGCGATCTCGATCGCGCGCCGCAGCCGGTAGAGCCGCAGCCGCTGCGCGAGCGCCTCCGTGCGCGCCGCCTCGCAATCGATCAGCACGGCCTGCGGGTCGAGCGGATCGCCCCAGAGGATGAAATCGAACAGCGCCTTGCCTTGCGGCGTCAGCAGCCCCGCCCAGCGCGGCGCGGTTGGGGTGAGCGTGAGCACGTCCTGCGTCACCAGCCCTTGCAGGAACGCCCGCGCCTCGGCGCCCGCCACGCGCAGCACCGCGCGATCGGCGAGCATCGTCGCGGCATGGGGCAGATCGGCGAGCGGACTGGTTTCGGTCACCGCGCCAAGCTAGGAGCGCGCGCATGGAAAAAACAGAGCTCATCCTGCGTCGCCCCGATGATTGGCATCTACACCTGCGCGACGGGGCGATGCTGAAGGCGGTGCTGCCCTTTACCGCGCGCCAATTCGCCCGCGCGATCGTGATGCCCAATCTCGCGCCGCCGATCACCAGCGTCGCCGCCGCCGAGGCCTATCGCGCGCGCATCCTCGCGGCGCTGCCCGAAGGCGCCGATTTCACCCCGCTGATGACCTGTTACCTCACCGACGATGCCGATCCGGCCGAGATCGCGCGCGGCCATGCCGAGGGCGTGTTCACCGCGTGCAAACTCTATCCCGCGCACGCGACGACCAATGCGTCGCACGGCGTGACCGACGTCGCCGCGCTCCGCCCCGTGTTCGAGACGATGCAGGCGATCGGCATGCCGCTGCTGATCCATGGCGAAGTCACCGACCATGAGGTCGACATCTTCGACCGCGAGGCGGTGTTCATCGAGCGGACGCTGAGTGGGCTGGTCCGCGATTTTCCCGAACTCAAGATCGTGTTCGAACATATCACCACCGCCGATGCGGCGGCGTTCGTGCGCGAAGGCGGGCCGAACATCGCGGCGACGATCACCCCGCAGCATCTCCATATCAATCGCAACGCGATGTTCGCGGGCGGCCTGCGCCCGCATGCTTATTGCCTGCCGGTCGCCAAGCGCGAAACGCACCGGCGCGCGATCGTGGCGGCGGCGATTTCGGGCAACCCCAAATTCTTCCTAGGCACCGACAGCGCCCCCCACGCGCGCGAGGCAAAGGAAGCGGCGTGCGGCTGCGCGGGAATATTCAACGCGCCTTTTGCGCTCGAAAGCTATGCGAGCCTGTTCGAGGCCGAGGGCGCGCTCGACAAGCTCGAGGGTTTCGCGAGCGAGCATGGTCCACGCTTCTACGGTCTGCCGCTCAACGAGACGCGGGTGAAGCTCGAACGCGCGCCGGTGACGGTGCCCGAGGCGCTGCCGGCGGGCGATACGGCGGTCGTGCCCTTCCATGCCGGCGAAACGCTGGCCTGGCGGTTCGCCGGACCGATCTAAGGGCTCGCCGAGGGGCGAGGCGCGTTCGGCATCGCCATCACGATCCGTCATCCCTAGAGGCGTCGCCCCAGCGAAGGCTGGGGCCTCGAGCAATGGGCGCGCTCCGGTCGATAAAGGCCCCAGCTTTCGCTGGGGCGACGTTCGTTATCGAAGGCCCTGCGTTATCGACGGCTCCCCCCGATCAGAACGGCAGCCACTTCGCCTTTTCGCTGAACTTCATATAGCCGATGTTGACCCCCGCGCGCGCGCCGACGCCCAGGCGGATCGGGATCAGCACGATATTGCCGCGCCGCAAATAAGTCGCCGAAAAACCGCCGACGAAATAGAGATGCCCCTCGCCTTCGGGATAGCGGCGGTAGATTTCCTGGCTGTCGTAGAGATTATAGACGAGCACGAAGACTTTCGAGGCATTGCCGCCCGCGTCGAAACCGATCGACGGGCCCGTCCAATAAACCGGCCGCTCGCCCTCGACCCGGTGCGACATCACCCCCGAGCCATAGCGCAGCCCGACGACGAACGCGCCCGAGGCTTCGCGCCCGGCGATATAGGCATTGGGTTCGCCCTGTTCCTTGAGGATCTTTTCGATCAACCCGGCGAGCCCCTGTGCACCCCGGCCGAACACGTCCTCGCCGGCGGCGATCAGATCCTTGCGCTTATAAGTGTCGCCCGCCGCCGTCGCGCGATCGGCGACCTCGGCGTTGGGCGCTGGCGTCGCGGGCGCGGCTGGCGCGGGGGCGGTCGGCGCGGGCGCGACCGGCTCGGCGGGCACCGGGTCGCCATAAGCGGGCGCCGGATCGACCGGCGGCGGCGTTTGCTGGGGCGCCGGGGCGAGATCGCGATCGATCGCCGAATTGGGATCGACGGTGCGCATTTGCGCCGGCGCTGGCCCCGTCACCACCGCCGCCATCATCACCGCCGCCAGCAGCGCCGCGCCGCGACCGAAAAGTCCGTTCGTCACTTTGCTTACCCCTTGCCCGAATTCATGGTTACTATCGCTTGACGATGGTTAACGCCAAGTAAACGGCGACGAGCCGAGTCGCTTTCACGCCCGACCGAGTCGCCGAAGCGGTCGCGGGGGTGGTTGAAATGCCTTTTGGCTCTGGCTATAGCCGCCGCTCGCCGCCGCAGCCGGAGACGTGGGTGAGTGGCTGAAACCAACGCTTTGCTAAAGCGTCATACGGGAAACCGTATCGAGGGTTCGAATCCCTCCGTCTCCGCCAAAACCAATTGATTTTATTAGATTTTTCTATAGCTGAGGGGCTAGCAACCCGGTTAGCGACCCGGTTCTCCGCGTGGAACGATGCGGCCAACCGTGGGCTCTCTCGGATGAATTGAGCTATCAGCCCTCAAAATGCGCCCGTCCCGCTATTTGCGCTGGATCGATGAAAGCGCCAGAAAAACGCCGTCATCGGTCTAGCTGATAGCCACGAGCGCCGTACTGCTTCTAGCTATTCGGGGACTGATAGGGTGCAACCGCAGTATTTTTCGCGTCGTTGAGCGACTGAAGCCCGTCCACCAGATTGTCGCTGATCGTCGGACCCGACGGGGCGATGATGCCGATGATGGCAAACCCGAAATCGAGACAGGCGCATAAACCCCGGATGGTCTCGATGTGCGCGGAGCCATAAAGGCTAGTATGGGTCACGGCCTTACAGCCGTCCTCCCGCTGGTCGTTAAGCGAGACATGCCCGAACACGCCCTTGATATTGGGGTGGGCGCCGTAGTCGATCTCCCCTTCGTAGCCCAAAACAGCCAGGGCGTGAATATCGGGCGCGCGATCCTCCAGTGGGGAAATGGCCTTCTCGAAGGTGAAGCTCTTGCGGCACGCCTTCTTCTCGGCATCGCCCCGATGTCGGCCCGCCCAGACCTCGCTTAGCGCGGGGTTTCTGGCGATCAGTCCACCATAGGCGGCAGATTCGAGAGCAGTGCGCAGCAACGGGAAGACCGCGGCGCAATGGCCGCTCAAAGCCATGCGCGCGCCGGCGAGGAACAGCTGATAGGCGTTCATGAAGAGCACAAGCGCAATGGGCTCGGCAGGGCCTTGCGTAAAAAGGCGTGTCCGGAAAAAGCTATCATATTCCCTGAGCGCCGCGACCAGCACGCTATCTGACACGAGCAGCTCGGCCAAGGTCTCGTCGGCGGCGGCCATATAGGCGTCCATACTACCATCCATCACCACGCGGATGCCGCTACCATTCGTCATGGGTCAGCCGATCCCCTGAACGGCGCGCATGAATTCTTCTCGCGTCAATGACGTGAGGGCATATTGGCCCCGCTTCAGCGGCGCGCCGCCCGTCATGCGGCGCGACAGGGCATCGCCGGCGAGGAAGAAGATTCGGCCTTGGCACTCGAAAAAGACATGCGCGGTCGCGCGCTTCCACTTCTCGATGAACTGCTTGCTCCGACCGAACCATTGCATGATCGCGTAACGGCGGCCGTCAATGTCGACGGGCCGCGAACTGAAGTCGATGGAGCTGGCAAAGCTCCAACCCGTGAAGCTCGACTGGGTATCGTGGACGTGCACCAGCCAGAACATGCGGTGCGCCTGACGATAGAAGACCTCCCGCGCGGTGCGCTCGTCCTCCGATATTGGTGAAAACTGCAACTCCAGCACGGTCGCAGCAGGCGTGCCGGCTCCGCAGAGCACATCGGCCCTGTGGCGCTCCCCGGTCGCGGGGTCGATCAGCCCGATTTCGCGGCAGCCTTCTGGAAACTGCTCTTTCCAGCCGAGATGCCACGGACCTTCCGGCTCGCTCCAGGCATCGCAATCCCCGGCCTTGTGTCGCCAGTGCTTGACGTTCTCGACGGGAATGACGGAAGTCAGCAGGTTGCCGCAATCATGACAGGTCGTGCTTTCGCCCTTCTCTAAGGGAGGGCGCTTTGCCCCATCGATCCACGCGTACAACATTCCACACCGTCTTTCAGGGGCTTTACATTGCCCCGACCTTGAACGGAATTTAGCGGCTTCTCATCGCTGCGCCTTGCCCGATTAGCTTCCTTCGGGCAATGTGATCGAAGCAGCAAGCGCCGTGACGTGCTCCCCTGATTGTTACCAGTCAGAGGTAGAGTCCGGCTCTCTTTGCACTGCTACCCAACCTTGGAACGCTCGGGTCTAGAGTTTTCCGCCTGGCCTGGATCCGGAGGGCTGGTGGCCCCGGTCGGGTTTGCCAGCATGATCGGGGGGATATTCCCGATCGCGCTGTGCGGTCGCTCTTCGTTGTAGTGTCTACGCCAGCGGTCCAGCTTCTCGCAAGCGTCTTCCAGCGACAGGAACCAGTGGGTGTTCACGCATTCGCTGCGCAGCTTGCTGTTGAACGCCTCGATGAAGGCATTGTCGGTCGGCTTGCCAGGCCGCGAGAAGCCTAGCGTCACACCCCTCTGATAAGCCCATAGATCCATGTCTCGCGAGACGAACTCGCTGCCATTGTCCACCCTGATGGTCTTCGGATAGCCCACCTTCCGGCAGGTGCGATCGAGCGTGGCCACGACGTCCTCGCCGCGGTAGCTGAACCGCGCATCGATCACCGGCGAGAACCGGCTGAACGTGTCGACCACGGTCAGGATGCGCAGCTTGCGACCCGTCGCCAGCTGGTCGTGGACGAAGTCCATCGCCCACACATTGTTCGGGCGGACCGCCGGCGCACGGTCCTCCCGCAGCTTTGCCTTCACCCGCCGCTTGGGTGTCTTGTTGCGCAGCTGAAGGCCCAACGCCCTGTAAAGCCTGTAAACCTTCTTGGCATTCACCGCCCAGCCTTCCCGGCGAAGGAGGTGATAGACACGGCGGTAGCCGTAGCGGACATGAGTCTCGCCTGCAATTTCGCGCTTAGAGAGATCCCAATCAATGGGGGTCTCTTCCCTCCCGCTCCGTCAAAGATCGCTGAAGTCATTGAATTATTTTAGAAATCGGCCTCGGCATCCGGGTTCGCGTCCGGGTTTCAGTGGCGGATTGGTACGAACTCCTGCGGCAAGCAGACCTTCTTTTGCGGCAAGTCGATCGGGCAACAGTCCGGAACCCCCGAAAACTGAATTTCGACCTATGAGGGGTGGCCGCTCCGACCCGTATGGTGGTTCGACATCGTTCAAGTCGTTCGGGGTAAAAATGCGTTCAACCTTTGCACTGTTCTGTCTCTCGATCTTGGTGCCGTTGCTGACGACGTCCGTTCAGGCTCATGATCCCGGTGCGGCTTCGGCCACTTCTTCTTCGATCCCGGCGGGAGCGCGCGACGCGGCAGCGGTCGTTGAGGCGTTTCACCGATCGCTGAAGAATGGCAATCCGAGCGTCGCCCCTGCACTCCTCGACAGCAGTGCATTGATTTACGAGAGCGGCGGCGTCGAGCGCAGCAAGGCGGAATACGCCGGACATCACCTTACTGCCGACGCGGAATTTTCCAAGTCAACCACCCAAACGGTGAAGAGCCAATCGGGCGAGGCAATCGATGACGTGGCATGGATCGCAACGGAATCTCGAACGAGCAGTATCTACAAGGGGCGGGCAATCGACATCAGTTCGACCGAACCAATGGTGCTGCGGCGCTTCGGCAAGATCTGGAAGATCGTCCACATTCACTGGTCGTCGGGCAAATAGTCCTTCCGCAACGCGACAGGGATATCGCCCACGAGGTCGTCGATTATCGGGCAATCGGGCCGGTCGTCACCGTGGCCGCGTCCGGCAAGGTCGAGAAGTGACCGCCGCATTGCTTCGAGCGCAGCCGCCTTGCGACCTAGTTCGTCGGCGCGTGCGGTGGCAAGCAGCTTGACGTCGGCGCTCGATCGAGAAGCATCGCTCCACAGTCCCAGAAGCGTCCTGATCTCCTCGACCGGAAATCCGAGGTCGCGCGCGTTGGCGATGAACCGCAAACGGTGAACCTCGGTGTCGGAATAGTCACGATAGCCGCTGTCCCGGCGCGGTGCCGAGGGAACGAGACCGATCTTCTCGTAGTGGCGGATCATGCGCGGCGAGACGCCACTGGCGGCCGAGGCCGGACCGATCTTCACAGCTTGGCCGCATTCAGTCTGAGCGCGTTTGTCACCACCGTGAAGCTCGACAGCGCCATCGCTGCTCCAGCAATCATCGGTGACAGAAGAATGCCGGCGACCGGGTAAAGGACGCCTGCGGCCACCGGCACCCCAATTCCATTGAACAAAAACGAGAAGAACAGGTTCTGACGGATGTTGCGCATCGTCGCCTTCGCCAGTCGGCGAGCGCGCACCATCGCCGCGAGATCGCCCTTCGTTAAAGTCATGCCAGCGCTCTCGATCGCCACGTCGGTCCCGGTGCCCATCGCAACACCCACCTCGGCCGCCGCCAGCGCCGGCGCATCGTTGATGCCGTCCCCCGCCATCGCTACTCTTGCGCCCTTGGCCCTCAGTTCGCCGACGATGCGCGCCTTGTCCTCGGGCTTGAGGCCGGCATGGACCTCATCGATACCGCCGATCGCTTTGGCGACAGCGTTCGCCGTGCCTTGCGCATCGCCCGTCAGCATGACGATCCGCAGACCTTCCTCGCGCAAGGCGGCGATGGCCTCGCGTGCCGACGTCTTGATTGGATCGGCGACCGCCAGCAGTCCGGCTAGCCGTCCATCGATCGCGACGAACATAACGCCGGCGCCTTCCGCGCGGTGGCGGTCGGCTACGTCGCTGAGCGCCGACACGTCGGCGCCGACGCGCTCCATCTGCGCCGAATTGCCCACGGCCACCTCTTGGCCATCGACCTGACCGCTGACGCCGAGGCCGGTTTGCGAGTCGAACCTATCGACCGACACGACCTCAAGCCCGTCATCGCGAGCGCCGGTCACGACCGCATAGGCGAGCGGGTGTTCGGATCGCGCCTCGACCGCGGCCGCGGCTGCCAGCACGTCGTTTCGTGCGAACGCTTCGGCGGTTTCGACCGCGACGATTGCAGGTCGGCCTTCGGTCAGCGTCCCGGTCTTGTCGATCACCAGCGTATCGACCGTATCCATCAATTGGAGTGCCTCGGCATCCTTGATCAACACGCCCGCGTGCGCGCCCCGCCCGGTGCCGACCATGATCGACATAGGCGTCGCCAGCCCAAGCGCGCAGGGGCAGGCGATGATCAGCACGGCTATCGCGTTAAGCAGCGCGTGACCGAACCGAGGCTCGGGGCCAAAGAGGTTCCAGATAACAAACGTCGCGATTGCGATAGCCACAACGAGCGGCACGAACCAGCCCGACACGCGGTCCGCCACCGCCTGGATCGGCGCCCGGCTGCGCTGCGCCTCGGCAACCATTTTCACGATCCGCGCCAGAACCGTGTCCGATCCCACCGCGCGCGCTTCAACCACCAGTGTGCCGGTGCCATTCACGGTGCCGCCGGTGACGCTCGCGCCGTCCTCCTTCGAGACAGGTGCCGGCTCTCCGGTCAGCATCGACTCGTCGACCGACGAGCGGCCCTCGACGACGACGCCATCAACCGGCACCGCCTCACCCGGGCGAACGCGCAGTCGGTCGCCCGCGGCGACTGCGGCGAGATCGACTTCTTCCTCGGCCCCGTCCCCGGCAATCCGGCGCGCTGTCTTTGGCGCCAGATTTATCAGCGCACGGATCGCACGCCCCGTCGCTGCCCGAGCGCGGAGTTCGAGCACTTGACCGAGCAGCACGAGCGTCACCACGACACCGGCAGCCTCGTAATAGACCGGCACCATTCCGTGCATGCGGAACGTCGGCGGAAACAGGCCCGGTGCCAATGTCGCGACGACGCTGTAGACGAAGGCCGCGCCGACCCCGATCGAGACTAGGGTGAACATATTGAGGTGGCGCGTGACGATCGACGTCCAGCCGCGCTGAAAGAACGGCCACCCCGCCCACAGAACGATCGGTGCCGTCAGCGCGAGCTGCGCCCACGGATTGAGCGCGGGCGGGATGAAGTGAACCCCGATCATCTCGGCGACCATGGAAATCGCGAGCAGCGGAACGGTCAGCGCACCGGCGAGCCAGGTGCGCCGCGTGAAATCGACGAGTTCGGGGTTGGGCGCGTCATCGAGCGACGGCTCTTCCGGCTCCAGTGCCATTCCGCAGATCGGGCACGTTCCCGGCCCGTCGCGACGGATTTCGGGGTGCATCGGGCAAGTCCACATCGCACCCGGCGCCGCTACGGGTTCGGGACGGGGGTGCTCGCTCAGGTAGCGTTCCGGATCGGCGACGAATTTCGTCCGGCACCCACCCGAACAGAAATGATATTCGGTGCCACCATGGGTTGCGTGATGCTGCGTCTTCGCGGGATCGACGTCCATCCCGCAAACGGGATCCTTGACGGTCTCCGGGGCTGCCGCTTCACCAGGTGTCGCCCCGGTTGAACAGCAGTTCCCTGCCTCGTGATCGTGACCGTGCTCGCGCGCCTGATTCGTCATGTCAGTTCTCCAGAGCACACCGATATGGAGTTTGACATCATGTCAGGGTCAAGCCCTCGAAAACACGGTGCTGCCATAACGGATTACGTCCCTCGCCGCGTAATCCCTCGTGGTAACGGGCGCGGATGGAGATTGGTCAATGCAGGCAGGTTCGGGCGATGATAACCCGATCGCGAGCGGCGCGAAGGCATACACGCCTGCCCTTGGCTCGGCACCGATGCGCCTCTACGACCTCGCGCTTCGGATTTTCACACGCGAACAGGCTTGGCGCGCTGCCGTTCTCCGCCAGCTGGCACCGATCGCTGGCGAAAAGCTCATTGGCGTCGGATGCGGGACTGGAACTCTGATACTTGCGATCGCAAGGCTTCAGCCAGCGGCGCGTACGTTCGGTCGCGATCCCGATCCCGAAGCACTGCAAATGGCCCGCAGCAAGGCAGAGAAGGCGGGCATTGCCACCGAATTTCGTCTCGGGTTCGCCGACGAGACAGCGGCGCAGGGTCAGTTCGGCGCCCTTACCTGTACGCTGGTGCTCCATCAAATACCGCTAGCCGGCAAACGCGCGGCGCTCGCAGCCATGTTCGCGGCGCTCGAACCCGGCGGTCGTCTGGTCATCGCCGACTATTCGTTACAACGATCGTGGTTGATGCGGACGCTGTTTCGCCTCAAGGTGCAGCGCATCGACGGCCGCGCCGATACACAGCCGAATGCCGATGGCATCCTGCCTCGATTGATCGAAGAGGCTGGCTTCGTTGACGTCAACGAGGCGGCGATAGTGGCCACGCCGAGCGGATCGATCAGCGTATTTACGGCTTGCCGCGCACCGTTCGGCCCGACTGCTCGGTAATGTCGAGCGCCTCCCTGAGCTTGATACGGGCACGCCGGATCCGGGTTTCCACGGCTTTTTCACTTATTCGCAACGTCATCGCAGTTTCCGATTGGGAGAGTCCTTCGATCGCCCTCAGAAGCAGCGGCTCTTTCAATCTGTGCGGCAGATTCGAAATGGCGGCGCCAATGCGCTGTAGTTGAGCGCGCCCATCGTATTCCTGGTCCGCACTCGGACGATCGTCTGCCAACGACAGAAGTTGGGTTTCTGCCTCAGCGAATCCGTTTCTCAGCAATCTCCGTACCGCGGCCTTACGCCGAAAATCGCGCGCCTTGTTGATGGCAATGCGCGAGAGCCATGCCCGCATCGGTCGCGCGCCGTCGTAACGGCGCAGATGCACGAACGCCGCGACGAAGCTTTCCTGCACGACATCCAGCGCATCATCGGCGCTGCCGAGATGAGCCTGCACAAGCCTGAAGATCGGATCGCGGTGGCGCCGCATGATCTCGGCAAACGCCGCCTGGCGGCCAGCTAAGGTCAGCGCAGCCAATTCTCCTTCGGTCGCCGCCGAAAGGTCCAGGCTCACCGTTTTTCTTCGGTCAGCGCCCGGACGACCGCCGCATCGAACCGGCCCGCCTGATCGGGCCGCAATATCTGCCGCATCGCGAAAATATGCGCGATCGTTTCCTTCTGAAGTTCACCCATGGCGATGTGCGAGCGATCCACTGCTGCGGCCACTTGCGGACCATTACCGTGCTCGATTTGGATCGCTTCGGCCAGACGCGCATTGTCGCTGCGGAGTTCGAGCTCAAGCGCGCGCTTACGGGTCGCAAAGCGTTGTTCGAGTTGTTCCAGCGCCGCCTTTTGAGCGCTATCGAGATCGAGACCTTGATGAACAAACTCGTGAAAATCGCTCGTCGGTCGTGTATCTGGTGCAAGTAAAGCCCGGCCTGCAAGAACGCCTGACATCCCGGCGACGAACGCCAGGACGGTCATCAGGGCGAGGCGCCGGGTTTGGCTCGTAATCATTGGCCGAGCAGGGTCGATGGCGCATAGGCCGTCGGCGATGAAAGTGCTGCTAGTTCCGGGGCTTTCGCTTGCGGCGCGATCGAAAGCTGCGCCGTTGCCACGCCGACCGCCAACGCCACCATTGCAGCGCCACTGCCAAAGGCGGCGATTGAGGGACCCGGATGGGCCGCGCGCGCAAGCAGGTCCGCGAAGACGCGCTCGTCGAGCGCGTCGAGCGCGGCGGGTGTCGGCGCGGACGCGAGCCCGGCCAGCATGGTGTCGAGAGTGTCCATCAGCCTTTAGCCTTTCATTCTTCGGCCATCTTATCGCATCACCGCTGAACCGTCAGGGTAAAGGGCACGATCGTCTCGCGCCCGTTTGCACGGATTTGCGCAAATAGCTTCAAGGTGCCGGCCTGCTCAGGCTTGATATGGAAGCGAATGACGGGACCACCCCGCTCGGTTTCCAGTGTCGGTTCGGCGCCAAGTGGATGGACGTGCTCGATCGAGTTCCAGTTGCCGGCGAAGGCGACGATATGGCCGAACGCACCCATGATCGGCTGCAAACCGGCGAACGGCTGGCCCGTCTTGCCGTCGGCGATCGCGATCGACCCTTGCGCGCCTTGCCCAACCTTCAACGGACCCGAAAAGGAGAGCGAAAAAATCAGGCCATCGGCCGCAGCCTTCGTCGCCACTGCGCTGCTCGGTTTTGGAGCAGGCTGGTCGCCTGCCACCATTTCGGTGCCGACATATTCCTGCCCCCCGTTCGGTCGGGTCACATCCGCCCAGACCTTGTAGGTACGACCAAAGCGCGGGGCAAAGTCGAACCGCCAGGTGCCCGGCTTCGACGGGTCATATTGCGGATGGATATGCTGATAGTCGCTGAGGCTGCCATCGATGATCAGGAGGTGCAGCTTCTTGGTATGAGCGACCGCCATGTCGTCCGGTCCCATCGACTTGCCAGTGGCGAGATCGGTGAGCATCAGAGCCACAGCTTGCGATCTGCCGACTGCAAAAGGTCCGGCGGGCTTCAAAGCGAGCGACATCGAAGGGGCGCCCTTGCGTTCCTTGCCCATCGCCTGGCCGCCCATGGCCATGTGGTCGCCCGCCGCTGCGGCGTTTTCGGACATGGCATCGGGATTGTTCGACCCTTTGGGCGCGCCGCAGCTAGCCAACGCCACGATCGGGAGGAGTAACAAGACTGGCGAGCTTCTCATGGATCATTCCTCATATGTTAAAAGGCGTCGGTGCTGCCGCTGGCGCGAGCCTCAGCGACGAGGTTTTCAAGGGGCTTACGGCCGTAGAGCCGAAACAGGATCGGCGTGACGAGAGCGTCCAGCAGCGTCGCCGACAGCAGTCCGCCAAAGATCGTGACCGCGACGGGATGCAGGATTTCCTTGCCCGGCTCGTCGGCGCCGAGCAGCAGCGGCACCAGCGCCAATCCGGCGCCGAGCGCGGTCATCAGCACCGGGGTCAGGCGTTCCAACGTCCCGCGCACGATCATCGCGTCGCCCCAGGATTCGCCTTCGTGGAGGACGAGATTGATATAATGGCTGATCTTGAGGATGCCGTTGCGCGCAGCGATGCCGGTGAGCGTGACGAACCCGATCAGGCTCGCGACGGACAGGGGCAGGCCGGCGATCCACAGCGCGACGACCGAGCCGACCAGCGCCATTGGCACACCCGCCATGACGATGAGTGCGAGCGTGGTCGAGCGATAGCGGGTGAACAGGAGCGCGAAGATCATCAAGAACGAGATCGCGCTCAGCCCGCCGATCGTGAGTACCGCCTGTTGCTGCGCCTGATACTGCCCCTCGACGCTGACTGATCCGCCGGGCGGCAACTTCAACTTCGCGACTTCGGCATCGATAACGCCGACGATAGTGCCGAGATTGGCGCCGGGCGCCGCGTTGGCAGACAGCACGATACGTCGGCGGCCATTTTCGCGCAGGATCTGGTTGGGGCCATCCGTTTCGCGGACCTCGGCGAGATTGCGCAGGGGGACCGGACCTTTGGGCGTCTCGATCAACAGGTCGGAAAGCGCAGCCGTGGTTCGCTCACTGTCGGGCAACCGCAGCACAACGTTATACCGACGCAACCCGTCGACGATCACGCTGACGATCTTGCCGTTCGACAGCGTCTCGGCCGCCTCGGCAACCGCAGCGGGGGCGACCCCGTAAGATGCGGCGCGATCATAATCCACCCGGATGTCGAGTTCGGGCACGCGGACTTGCCGCTCGACGGTCAAATCGGCGATTCCCGGCGCGGCGGCGATCCGGGCGCGCAACGTCTCGGCGGTGGTCCGCAACGCATCGAGGTCTTCGGCGAAAATCTTGATCGCGATCTGCGCCTGAACGCCCGACAACAGGTGTTCGAGGCGATGGCCGATCGGCGCGCCGACGGCGATCGACCCCGGCAAGATGGCAAGCTTCTCACGGATCTCGCCGGCGACCTTTTCGCGATCGTCGGTGCCGGGCTTCAACGCCACATCGATCTCGCTGGAATGGACGCCCTCGGCATGTTCATCGAGTTCGGCGCGACCGGTCCGGCGACTGACCGACGCTATCTCGGGAATTTGAAGCAGAAGCTGTTCAGCGGCGGCACCGAGCTTGCTCGATTCCTCCAGCGAAATACCCGGCTGGAAAAGCACGCTGACGACGAAGCTGCCTTCGTTGAACGGCGGCAGAAACGCGCGGGGCAGGCTGTATGCGCCCAGCATTGACACGCCCGTCACGACGGCACCTGCGATCAGGATCGGGCGCGACCGGCTGAAGCCCCAGTCGAGCAGGCGACGATTGGCGGCCTTAAGGCGCCGGACCAGGCCCGATTCCGCCTCGGCGTGCGTCTTGGCGAGCTTGGGCAGCAGATAATAGCACAGGACCGGCGTCAGCGTGATCGAGGTGACCAGGCTGGCGAGGATCGAAATGACATAGGCGATGCCGAGCGGACTGAACAACCGGCCCTCGACGCCGCCGAGGAAGAACAGCGGCAGGAACACCAGGATGATGATCGCGGTTGCATAGATGATCCCGGAGCGGACCTCGCCCGTTGCATGGGCGATCACCGCGAGGGCCGGGCGCGGATCGTCGCTGGCGGCATTCTCGCGCAAGCGGCGATAGACGTTCTCGACGCCGACTACCGCATCGTCGACCAGTTCGCCGATCGCGATCGCGAGGCCACCAAGCGTCATCGTGTTGATCGACAAGCCGAACGCCTCGAACGTGACAGCCGTGATCAGGATCGAAACCGGCAGCGCGGCGAGCGAGATTGCGGTCGTCCGCACGTTGAGAAGGAAGGCGAACAGGACGATCGCGACCATGATCGCAGCTTCGATCAGCGCGCGATTGAGGCTGTTTATCGACGTATTGATGAAGTCGGCCTGACGGAACTGAACACGGTCGGCGCGCAATCCTGACGGCAATGTCGCGGTGACTTCCTCGAGCGCCTTTTCGACCTCGGTCGTCACGGTCAGGGTATCGGCCGTCGGTTGCTTCTGGATCGCGATCACCACGGCGGGCTTGCCGTCATAACCTGCATCGCCGCGCCTGAAGGCGGCGGCGAAATCGACCTTGGCCACCTGCGAAAGGCGGATCGGCCCGTTGGCGTCATTGCCGACGACGAGTTGCTGCAAGTCCTCGATCCGGGTGGTACGCGCGACATTGCGGATGAGGAACTCGCGCTGGAACTGATCGACAAAGCCGCCGCCGGTGTTCGTCCCGAAGGCCCGCACCGCCTCCTCGACATCCTTGAGCTTGACGCCTGCGGCGTTCATCGCCGCGAGATCGGGTGACACCCGATATTGCCGCACCTCGCCGCCGATCGGGATGACCTGCGCGACGCCCGGGATGGCCAGCAGCCGCGGGCGAAGCTGGAAATCGGCGATTTCGCGCGCCTGCATCGGGCTGGCGCGGCCATAGGGGATCGCGACCAGCATAATTTCGCCCATAATCGACGTCACCGGCCCCATTTGCGGCACCGTGTCGGCGGGGATTTGCTCGCGCACCAGCGTCAACCGTTCGGCGACCTGCTGCCGCGCCCGGAACACGTCCTCCTTCCAGCCGAACTCGACATAGACGATCGACAAGCCGATCCCCGACACCGAGCGTACGCGATCGACGCCTGGGACGCCGCTCATGGAGGTCTCGATCGGCCGGGTGACAAGCGTCTCGACTTCCTCCGGCGCCAGTCCCGGCGACTCGGTCAAGATGGTGACGACAGGCCGGTTGAGATTGGGAAGCACATCGACCGGCAGGCGGCTCGCGGCGAAGCCGCCGAACAACAGAAGCGCCGCCGACAGGAACAGGATGAGTATCCGGTTGCGAAGCGAAAAGGCGACAAGCCGGTCGAACATCGCCTAGCGCACCTGTCCGAGCAGTTCCGCGCCCGCTGTCACGACGCGCTCGCCCGGCTTGACGTTCGACAGCAACGCCACCCGATTGGCATCGACCGGGGACGTTTTGACGGTGCGTTGCTCGAACAGCTCGGCGCGAGCCTTGACGAACACCGATTCCAGCCCGTTCGCGTTGGTGATGACGGCACCACGCGGAATTACTGCGCCCGCGACGGGCGCACCGACCGGCGCCTCGATCGTAATCGGCTCCCCGATGCGGAGATTGGCGGCACCGCCCGTCACGCGGAACAGCGCGGGCGCGGCGCGACCGAGATCGACCAGACCCGCGCCTTCGAAAACGAGATCGAAGGTCACGCCGTCGGCGGTCTTGCCGACGGCTCTTGCGCCGGACGACAATGTGCGGCGATCGAACAGATTGGCGCGGACAAAGGTGCGCGACTGATCGACGATCTCGAACAACGTGGTTTCTGCCGGCACGACCTGCCCGACCCGCGCCGCGCTTGATCCGACGACACCGCTGATCGGCGCCACGAGGACTTCACGGGCGCTGCGCGCCTGGCCGAGCGCCGCTCGGCGGCGCTGCAATCCCCGAAGCGTGATCGCCGCCTCCTCGATCTGGCGCCGGGGCACGACGCCATCGAGCCGCCGCAATCGCGCCGCCGCGTTGGCGGCGAGCGCGACCTGCTGATCGAGGTCCGACAGTTCGCGCGCGATGTCGGCGCGGTCGATCGCCTGGAGCGGCGGTTCAATATAGGCAAGAACCTGCCCGGCGCGGACGGTCTGGCCGATCGTCGGAAGGCCCGACGCGGGTGCACCAACCTTGCCGCCGGTCGCGCTCTGGATCAGCCCGCCGCGCTGCGGATCGGCGACGACGGTGCCGGTCAGACTGACCACCGGCTGCGCGGTGCCGCTGACGGCGGGTGACGTGCGGACGCCGATAATGCGCTGGACCGATTTGGGTCCGAACAACTTGCCGTCGGCCGTCCGAACCGCCGCTTCGCCCGAGCCGGCCGGTGCGCCGGGTGCGTCCTCATCGCCATGCGCCAGGGCAGGCGATGGCAATACCGGGATACCTGTCGCAAGCTGCGCGCCGATCAGCAGCGTCAGCCCTGCCGCGACCAGACGCCGTGAGCGCCAATACCACGCCGCCGCGAGCACGATCAGCAGCGCGATCCCGGCGAGCAGCCAAGTCCACGACAATGCCACGCCGCTGCTGGCGGCAGGCTTCGGTATTGCAAGATCACCTGACAGCGATTCAATCGCATCCCCGCGCGTCACGAGGAACGAAAGTTCGTGATTGCCCGGCTTCAACAGTCCGTCATCGGATAACACATAAACGCCGTTCTTGGCGGCCGCCGGAATGGTCTTGCCGTCAAGCGTGACGCTCACATTGGCGTTCGTGACGGGTACATTGTCGGCATAGCCGTCGATCCAGATCGTCAAATCATCAGCCTTGGCCGCCGCCACCAGCTCAAGGGTTTCGGTGGCCGCCTCCATCCGGGGAGCAATCGCTACGCCCGTCGGCGCACTCGCCGCGGCATGATCCTCATCGCCGTGCGCCATGGCGCTCGACGCGCTCAGGGCAAGCGCCATCAGCCCCAGCAATTTCATCATGCGTTTCGTCACGGCAGCACACCCATGGCTTGATTGAAGGCCGAAATCGCAGCGTCGTAGGCAACCTTTGCCGCCGCTAGGTCGCGCTCCGCTTCGGACAGTGTCTGGCGGGCGCGCAAGGCTTCGATGAAGCCGATCTCGCCTTCGCGCTGACCTTTTTGCGTCAGCGCGAACGATTGCGCCAACGCGGATCGACGCGCCTCGGCGGCGTCGAGCGCGGTTTGAGCCGAGCCCAGCCGGCGCTGCGCGGCGGCTTGTTCGGCGATCAAGCGGGCGCGGAGGCGGGCTGCCTCGGCAACGGCGGCGAGCGCTTCGGAGCGAGCGCCGGAAGCGTCGGCGACCGCAAGCTGATTGCGTCCCAGCGGCACGCGTATTCCGAGCAGAAGCGATGTCGCCGACCCCTGTCCCGGACCGATCCGTTCACGGCGCGCACCGACCTGTCCTTCCGGCCGGATGCGCGCGCCATAAGCGAGCGCCCGTGCGCGGGCGTCTGCCGCGATCGCGCGGTCGCTGGCCGCGCGAAGCGCGGGATGATCCTCGATGCTGGAACGGCGCGTTAATATTTCGGGTGTCAGATCGTTCGGCGGGGCACCTGCAAGTGCCGCATAAGCCGCCTCGGCGCGCGCCAGCTCGGCTTCCGCTTGGCTGAGCCGCGCCGCCGCCGCTGCCGTCTCACTTCGCGCCAGCAGCAGATCGCGTCGTGACTCCTCGCCGGCGGCTTCGAGCCTGGCAACCTGCGACCCGGTCGTAGTCGCGATCGCAAGTTGATCGCGGTTCACCGCCACCATCGCCCGAGCACCAGCCAGCGCCCACCAGGCGTCCCGCACCTCCCCTGCAATGCGGAGCTGGGCGGCGGCGAATCCCGAGTCCGCTGCCCGGCCGGTGTTCGCGCCCCATGATCGGATTGCGCGTCCCTCGCCGGGCCAGCGCAAGCCGGCGGATACCGAGACTTCCTGCTCGATCGACCCGCTGCCCCGCGTCAGCACATCGCCTGCCGCCACCGGCGGTCCTGCGAACGGGCCGCGACCGGCGCGCGCCAGCGCACTCGCCTGATCCCTGAGCGCCGGCAGGCTGGCAGCGTCGGGAGACAAGCGGATGGCGATATCGACGGCTTCATGCAGATCGCGGGCGGCGGGCGCGGGCGGCTCCGATTGGGCAAGGCCTGCTGACCCGACAACGATCGTCGAGACGACGATTGCCAGCCGCAGCACCCAATTTGCACCTTGCCCCCGCTGCATTGACCGCACGTCCTCCACTGTAGTTTCAAGACCGATACGCAGCGCAGGGGTTCGGCCCTCAGATTATTCCACTCGCTAACCCGCTCAGAAATTCGCGCCGTCGATGAGGGGAGCCCGGTCGGCGTGCGTAAAGAGATCGAACCAACCGCGCAGGATTGTTGTGATGCCCACTAATCGAACCTTGCTGACGATATCCGCTGTGGCGGCCGCGCTGTTGGCCGGGACCGCCGCGCAGGCGCATTCCAAATTGGTCGCATCGACGCCAGCCGCGAATGCCACCGTCGCTGCGCCGGCCCGGCTCGAACTTCGCTACGACGAGAAGCTCTCGCCCAAATCGCGCGTCGAACTGTTCATGACTGCCGCTCCCGGGAAGGCAGCGGGCAGCCCGATGCCTATCGGCGTCGCGACGACCCTTGGCGGCGACGCGAGGACGCTCATCACAAAGCCACAGAAACCGCTCGCCAGGGGTAGCTATCTAATCGCCTGGCACGCCATCGCCACCGATGGCGACAGAACCGACGGGACGGTGCGGTTCGTCGTTCGTTGAGCCGATCGGCTAGTCGAATAGCCGCGCCGTGCAGGCTCGCGGAAAGGAAATTCCTCAGTCGTACGGCTTCTGGGCGCCGGACAACTGCCTGGGCTGCATTGCGACGACAGGACCGCAATAGTCTTGTGAGCGGCATGATAGAGTGTCGATAAGACGGGGCAACGGGACACTGGATCATAACAGCGTTGCCATCGATCGGATCGGACCTTCCGAACTGATTTCCATCCAGATCATTTGCGCTCGATCGACTCGATCTCCGCAGTCTTGCCGTCCCACCGGAAGCTGAACTTAACCCGGTCGCCAACCTTAAGCCCGCCCGTCTGACCATCCTTGGCGGAAAAGCCCATCGTCATTGCAGGCCATTGCAGCTCGGTTACCGGGCCATGTGAGAGCGTGATCTTGCCGGTGCTCGCATCGATGGCGGTGACGGTACCCTCACCGTTGCCGATCTTGGGCTCGGTCTGCGCCTCGGCGGCATGCACATTAGTGCCAGGGCTGGTGTCGGGATTGCCACAGCCAGCCAGCATCAGCGGCAGGGCGATAGAAATGATCTTTTTCACGAAAATACTCCTTCATCTCCAGGTCGAAAGCGGGTGCGTCGACGCATTAGCAGATAGGCTGCCGGGATGACGAGCATCGACAGAAGCGGGGCAGTCAGCATCCCGCCGATCATCGGCGCGGCGATGCGACTGGTGACCTCCGAACCCGTGCCGGTTCCGATCAGAACCGGGAACAACCCGGCCAAAATCACGGCCACGGTCATTGCCTTGGGCCGCACGCGTAGCAGCGCGCCCTCGCGCACCGCCGCCTCGACATTTTCGGCTGACGGGTCCGCACCGCGCTCGGCAAGCGCGTGCTTGAGGTAGATCAGCATGACCACGCCGAACTCCGCCGCGACTCCCGCCAGCGCGATAAAGCCGACTGCGGTCGCCACCGACTGGTTGTAGCCCAATAGCCAAAGCAGCCAGAACCCGCCGGTCAGCGCGAACGGCAGGGTCGCCATGACCAGCAATGCCTCGTCGAACCGGCCAAAGGTGACATAGAGCAGCACGAAGATGATGAGGAGCGTCGCCGGCACGACGACCGTCAACCGCTCCCTTGCACGCGCGAGATATTCGAACTGGCCGGTGAAGCTGACGCTGATCCCCGGCGGCAGCTTCACGTCGCGGTCGATCACATGCTGGAGATCGGCGACGATCGAGGTGAGATCGCGCCCTCGCGCATCGACATAGATCCACGTGACAGGCCGTCCATTCTCGCTACGCAGCATCGGCGGCCCTTCGCTGGTCGTGATCGTCGCCACCGTCCCCAGCGTCACCTGCTGACCGCCCGGCGCCAGGAAGCGGAGATTGCGCAGCGCGTCCGCGCTGTCGCGCAACTCGCGCGGATATCGGACACTGATCGGATAGCGCGCCAGCCCCTCCACCGTCTGGCCCACGGTTTCGCCGCCGATCGCGCTCGAGACAACCGACTGGACATCCGCGATATTCATCCCGAACCGGGCGGCGGCAAAGCGATCGATATCGATGTCGATGTAGCGTCCGCCAGTCAGCCGCTCCGCGAGCACAGAACTCACATCGGGCACGGTCTTGGCGACGGCCTCGATATGGCGCGCCGTGGCGTCAATTTGCGTCAGATCGGAACCCGCCACCTTGATCCCGATCGCACTCTTGATCCCGGTCGACAGCATGTCGATCCGGTTGCGGATCGGCGGAATCCAGAAATTGGCGAGGCCCGGCACCTTGACCGCGTGGTCGAGCGCATCGACCAGCTTCTCCGGCGTCATGCCGGGGCGCCACCGGTCGCGCGGCTTGAAGCGGACCATTGTCTCGAACATTTCCATCGGCGCGGGGTCGGTCGCCGTTTCGGCACGTCCCGCCTTGCCGAACACGCTGTCGACCTCGGGGACGGTCTTGATCAGCCGGTCGGTCTGCTGGAGCAGTTGCGCGGCCTTGGCGGTCGAGATGCCGGGAAGGGCCGATGGCATGTATAGCAGGTCGCCCTCGTCGATCTGCGGAATGAATTCGCCGCCCAGTTGCGAGAGGGGGAAGAGGCTGGTCGCAAAGACGAGGCCAGCGATGGCCAAGGTGCGCTTCGGATGAACGAGCACCCAATCGAGCGCGGGCCGATAGAGCGCGGTCAGCACGCGGTTGATCGGATTGGCGCTTTCCGGCGGGATGCGACCGCGAATCAGATACCCCATCAGCACCGGTACCAGGGTGATCGACAGGATGGCGGCGGCGGCCATCGCGTAAGTCTTGGTGAAGGCAAGCGGCGCGAACAGCCGCCCCTCCTGCCCTTGAAGCGCAAAAACCGGAACAAACGACAAGGCGATAATCATGAGGCTGAGGAACAGCGCCGGTCCGACTTCCGAAGCTGCATTCCCGATCACCGCCCAACGGCGGGCGCCTTTCAGCTCCTCATCGGGATGATCGTGCGCCCAGCGCTCAAGATGCTTATGTGCGTTCTCGATCATCACGACGGCGGCGTCGATCATCGCGCCAATCGCAATGGCAATGCCGCCCAGCGACATGATGTTAGCGTTGATCCCCTGCACCCGCATCACGATGAAAGCGGCAAGAACGCCGAGCGGGAGCGTCACGACCGCGACCAAGGCCGATCGCGCGTGCCACAGAAACAGCGCGCAGACGATCGCGACGACGATGAACTCCTCGATCAGCTTGCTCGTCAGATTATCGACCGATCGCCCGATCAGCGCCGATCGATCATAAGTGGGAACGATCTCGACGCCGGCCGGCAGGCTGGCCTTCAGCGTTTCGAGCTTGGCCTTGACCGCGCTGATGGCAGCCCGGGCGTTTGCGCCCGAGCGCAGAACGATGATGCCGCCGGCGACTTCACCTTGTCCGTTCAATTCGGCCACACCGCGCCGCATGTCGGGGCCGACCTGTACGGTTGCCACATCGGCAAGCGTGACGGGCACGCCACCCGCCGTCGTCTTGATCGGCAACGCCCGGAAATCGTCGAGATTGGCGAGATAGCCGCTCGCGCGGACGATATATTCGGCTTCGGCCTGTTCGATCACCGAGCCGCCCGCTTCCTGGTTGCCGCGCCTGATCGCGTCGATCACCGCCTCGTGCGTGACGCCGTAGGCGATCAGCTTGTCGGGATCGAGCACGACTTGGTATTGCCGCACCATGCCGCCAACGGTCGCGACTTCGCTGACGCCGGGGATCGTCTTCAGCTCATAGCGGAGGAACCAGTCCTGCAAGCTCCGGAGCTCGGCCAGGTCATGGCGGTCGCTGCGATCGACCAGCGCATATTCGTAAATCCAGCCAACGCCGGTCGCGTCGGGCCCGAGCTCGGTCTTGGCGCCCGCCGGCAACTGTCCCTGGACCTGGCTCAGATATTCGAGCACGCGGCTGCGCGCCCAATAGAGGTCGGTATTGTCCTCGAACAGCACGTAGACGAGGCTGTAGCCGACGAAGGAATAGCCGCGCACGACCCGGGCGCCGGGCACCGACAGCATCGTCGTCGCGAGCGGATAGGTGACCTGGTTTTCGACGATACGCGGCGCCTGGCCCGGATAATTGGTGCGGATGATGACCTGCACGTCGGACAGGTCCGGAAGCGCGTCGATCGCGGTCGAGCGCACCGCAATGAACCCTGCCGCCGCGATCATCGCCGCAGCGAGCAGCACGAACAGTCGTTGCGCAATCGACCAGCGAATGACGGCGGCAATCACTTGTGGCTTCCCGCAGGAGCCGCGCCGATCGGGCGGACCGGGATGCCGGTCAGACTCGCTTCGGAGTCGAGCAGGAACTGGCCCGAGGCGACGACCTTCTCGCCCTCGGCCAAACCGGCAAGGACTTCACTGCGACCGCCGCTTTCGCGGCCGATCTGAACCTCGGCGGGATGATAGCGGCCATCGCCTGCCGCGAGCATCACGAGCGTGCGCTTGCCGGTGCGGATCACCGCTTCGGTCGGGATCAACAGCGCGCTGCGCTCGCCTTCGCCCAGCGCCACGCGGGCGAACATGCCGGGCCGCAATCGCAGCCCCGGATTGCGCAGCTCGACCCGCACCGTGACGGTGCGGCTGTCGCTCTGCGCGGTCGGCAGGATCGCCTGCACCCGCCCGGGAAAGCGCTCGCCCGGAAAGGCGGCGAGTTCCGCCGTCACCGTGCCACCCGGATGGACCTCGCCAACCCGAGCCTCGGGGACCGACGCGTCGAGCCATACCGATTGCAGGCCGACGATCCGCGCGAGCGGCTGGCCTGCGGCGAGTGTCATGCCAGGTCGCACGTCGAGCGTGTCGATGACGCCTGCTATCGGCGTGGTCATCGCCGTTACGTCTTGAACGCGCCCGCTCCGTGCAACGGCAGCGATCAACCCCGGCGGCATGCCGAGTAGCGCGAGCCGCTGGCGTGCCGCTGCCGCGAGTGCGGCATTGCCGGTGCGCCGAACCGCCAGATATTCGCGCTGCGCGCCGCCCCATTCGGGCACGAGCAACGCGGCTATCTGCGCTCCGGCGGCAACCACGTCGCCCGGTGCCCGGCCATAGCCGCGCTGCACGAACCCGGCGCTGCGCGCTTGCACCACCGCAACGTTGCGCTCGTTGAAGGCGATGACGCCGGTGACATCAACGCCGGTCGCGAGGGTATCGCGCTTCGCTGCGGTGATGCGAACGCCCAGATTCTGCATCGCCGCCGGGTTGATCGTCACTGCCGGGGGGCCGCTCGCACCCGTGCCCCCTGTGCCGCTACCCCCATCGGCATATTTGGGGACCAGCTCCATATCCATGAACGGCGACTTGCCGGGCTTGTCGAACTTCTGGTTCGGGAACATCGGATCGTAATAATAAAGCGGCTGCTTGCCGCCGGCCGCTTCCGACCCGGTGGACGCACCACCATTTGGCGGTGAGGAATAACGACCGCCGAGGAACCCGATCAGCGCGACGAAGGCCAACGCTGCGGCAAGTTGGGAGGCCCGATCTGCGTTCATCTTCACGGCCGATCTCCTCCGTAGCTGAGCGTGATCCGCACCCCGTCGCGCGCCACCTCGGCCTCGCGGTCGAGCAGGTCGACCTCCGCCTCGGCCAGCGCGATCGACGATTGCAGCGCGGTGCCGAGATCGATCCTTCCGGCGGCGTAGCTCGCTCGATCCAGATCGTTCCGCTGGCGGGCCAGCGGGAGCAAAATATCCTGCGCACGCTCAAGCCGCTCATGATGCATCCGATGATCGGCAAGATCGCTCTCGAACGCCGCGATGATCTCGCGTTCGGCATCGGCTCGGTCGAGGCGGGCGCGTGCCATCTCGCTCGCCCTGGCCGCGATCACCGGATTCTGGCGTTTACCCGCGAACAACGGCAGGTCGATCTTGACGCCCAGCGAGAACAGGTTGCCGTAACGCGGCTCGCGATTGCCAATCGATCCGCTAACTTCCCAATCGGGATGCTTGGCAGCCTCCGCCAGACGCATCTCAGCGGCCGCCTGGCCGATCAGCGCGTCCTTGACCTGGAGCGACGGGAGCGTCGCCAGTCCGGCGCGCAGGCCGGCCTCGTTGAGCGTCGCATCCGGCGGCGGACCGACCACCTGCGGATCGGCCTCGCCCGTCCAGCGCGTCAGCTGGGCACGGGCGCTGGCGATTGCCGCCTTGAGATCGCTGCGGCGGTCATCGAGCGCAGCGCGCAGTCGCTGCGGCTCGATCGCCTCGGCCGGACGGGCGGCACCGCTCGCCAGCCGGGCCGGCGCGGTCGTTGCGAGATCATTCAGTCGCTGGCCCAGCCGGTCCAGGATCGCCAGCCGGCGCTCGGCATAATAGAGATCGACCCACGCCATCCCCGCTGCGACACGGACCCGTCGACGTTCCGCTGCGCCCTCGGCATCGGCCATCCCGATATCGGCAGTCGCGCGCGCGGCGCGCGCTCGACGCTTGGCGATGTTGGGCACTTCCTGGCTGATGCCGAGCACGCCCATCGTGAAGTTGTCGCTGTTGAACTTGCCCGCGTCAGGACCGGTAAAGGGAAAGTCTTGCAGCTTAACTTCGAGCTTGGGATCGGGCAGCCGATCAGCGGCAATCGCCGCCGATCGCGCCGCATCGGCAGACGCGGCGCGCGCAGCAATGCTCGGCGCATCATGATCGGCGCGCTCCAGCGCCTGATCGAATGTCAATGGCCCCGCGTTCGCCGGAACCGACGCGAATATTGCGACCGCAGTAATGATCCTTCGGTGCATCATAATCCCCCTTCGCCATTTATGGCTGATCGAGCTGAAACGGCAAAGAGGACCGTCGATAGAAGACGGTCCTTGTGCGTGACAGAATGTCGCCCGATGGACGTCAGTCCATCGGGCGAAGGGGGAGTTACGATGCGCTCGCGGCCATCTCCGGCGTAGCCTTCATGTCGGCCATTTGCCCGACCGGAACCATCCGGCGGTCGGTGACGGTGGGGACCCAAGTAACGCCGCCGCGGGGGCCGGCATTCCAACGCCAGTGCCCTTTTATAACAGCCGTTTCGACAGGCTTGGCGGGACGGTCGGCTACGCGATGCGCCGTGCCACGCGGGCCGGGCGTGTATTCCCAATGATAGCCATCGCTACCATGGGCGGCGGCGAAAGCCGGGGCGGTGGTGCCAAGGCCTGCGGCAAGCGCGGTCGCAGCGAGAACGATGCTTGAAAAACGGGTCATGATAAGTTCCTCGAATGATGCCAGTCCCGCCGCTCTGGGTCGGGCCGGTTATGTCGCTTGATCCATGCGGGCGCGGGCCATTCGGCAGTCGCGATCCGCATCCGGTAAAGTGGGAGCGCCGTCGGGCGCTTGGGTCAGGCGACGTTTCGAGGAGGAGGATCAAGCCCGCGCGTGGGCTTGGCGATCGTGAACGATACCAGTTGCGGTAACGGGCGAACGCTGAGCTCAATCGCCCGGGCAGAAGGCTGCGGCGCGGGCGTCGCCAGCGCGACGACGCACATCGCGTCGCACGCCAGCATACACGCCTTGTGCTTCTCGTCGCAGCACGAGCCTTTCTTCATGCCATGATCCATCGACGCCATTACCGGCATCGCATCGGCGCACATCGCCTGCGTCGCGAGCGCCGGAACCGGAGCCGCCACGACAAACATCGCCAGAATCAGGATGAGTAGACGCTTCATGGTGGGCTATTCGTAGCACAACCGCTATGAGTTACAAAACAATGCGACTTAGCGCTGTGGACTCATGGCACCGATGCGCGACAGCGGATCGGATAATCGGCCCATCGGCTCGGCTGACCTGACCGGCTGTTTCTAACTGAGACAATGTCGGAATTGAAACGGCATTTCGCCATATCCACTTCGTCCCTTAAGCGAAGGAACTCCACGCCATCATGATGAGGAACAACACGCCGAGAAGTCCTTGATAAACAACAAAGGGCCATGCGGAGAAGCGCTCGAGAATGCGCTTCAGCGCCCAGATCGCGATGAACGCGGAAATTGAAGCCGTTAACAGACCGACCATCAGCACCGACCAGCCGCGCAGGTCGAGCCCCGGCCGGTGGAGTTCCCAAATCTCCTTGAGTGCCGCGAGCGCGATAGCCGGAATACCTATCAGGAAGGACAAACGCGCCGCCTCCTCGCGCCTGAAGATGAGCGCCAGGGCCGCGGTCAGGGTCGAGCCCGATCTCGAAATACCGGGAATGGGGGCACCAACCTGAGCAAGTCCGACGAGAATTGCATCAACAAGCGAGGAACTCTCGACGGTACGGCGATGACGTGCCGTAATCTCGGTCAGCGCCATCAGGAGCGCCATGCCGATACAGGCCCAGCCGATCGCCGTGAGACTGCGAAGCGGCGAAGCGCATTGATTGAGGATGGTGCTCAGTGCGGCGCCGGCGATCACGATCGGAAGGGTGGCGAGCCCGATGCGCAGCGTCAGCCGAAGGTCGGCGTCGTCAAAACGCCGCTGAGTGATGGCCGAAACGGAGCCACCAGCGAGCCGGACCACGTCCCGCCGAAAATAGCTGACCACCGCCACCCGAGCAGCAAGCTGCATCGCCGCCGAGAACGCCGCGCCGGGATCGCGCCGGCCCAGCAGCGCGGGAACGACGCGCATGTGGGCCGTCGAGGAGATCGGAAGCAGCTCGGTTATCCCCTGGACCAATCCCAGCCACGCGACCTTGGCATGACCGAGGGACACGAAGCCGGTATCGACGCCAGGCGAGCATGCAGCGGTCATGGGCTATCTTTCCCTGGATGGAGCGGGCTGCGTCAGGACGCCCGCCGCCGATTATACGAGAAACCGATAAATATCGCGGCGGCCATCGCAAGCTGCGTCAGGATCGACTGCCAGGTCGGGAAGATGCCGAGCATCGAAAGCCGCGGCGCGGCCGCCATCGGCGCGATGTCAATAATGCCGGCTTCCTGGAGAGCGGCGACGCCCTTCCCGGCGAGGACGACTGTCAGCCCCGCCATCAGCCACGAACTGTAGGAGAAGAATTGGGCGATCGGCAGTTGACGGCTGTAGCGCAGCATGGCCCAGGCGATCACCCCCAGCATCAGCACCGCGGCCGCAGCACCCGCGAGCAGCGCACCACCATTACCCTGCACCCAGAGCGCTGCGTAGAACAGAATCGTCTCGAACACCTCGCGGTACACGACCACGAACGCGAGGCCGCACAGGAGCCAGGCCGAGCGATCCGACAGGGCATGCGCCATCTTGTCCCGGATGTAGCGCTGCCATTGATCGGCCTGTGCCTTGCCATGCATCCAGATTCCGACCGACAGCAGAACCACGGCAGCGAACAGCGAGCCGAACCCTTCGGTCAGCTCGCGGCTCGCGCCGCTGATCCCGATCGCATAAGTGGCGACGAACCAGGTAAGCAGTCCCGCCGCGAGGGCACCGACCCATCCTCCATGGACATAGGGCAGAACCTCTGTCCGCTCCGCCTTCCGGAGAAAGGCGATCATGGCGACAATGATGAGCAGGGCTTCCAGCCCCTCGCGCAGCAGGATCGTCAACGCGCCCAGGAACGTCGAGGCTTGGCTGGACGCACTCGGTACCAGGGCCGCTTCGGCATCGTCGAACAAGCCGTTCAGGACGAGCGCGCGGTTCGCGAGATCGTCCGCCGAAACGCCCTGGTCGATTGCGGCGCGATACTCGCCCATCGCGCCTTCGATCCGGCTGAGCAATGTCGCATCGCGCGCGCCCAGGGTGGGCTCGACCGGCTCGAATCCGTCAAGATAGGCGGAGAGTGCAATCTCCTTGGCGGCGCGGCGGTCGCCTTTGCGAAACGCGTCGAGACTGGCTGCGAGCTTCTGCCGAACCAGCGAGAGCGAGCCCGGCGCCTGCGCGACCACGGCTTCCGGGTGACGGCGCAGATAGGCCATCACCGCCAGCGCCGGTCGTTCGCCGATGCTCGATGCAAGCGTGGCCGGCGTGAGCGAAACCAGCGTCTTGAGGTCCGGTATGCGCTGCCGCAGCGTGGGGTCTGCCTTCCACAGACGCTCGCCCTCGCGGGCCTGGTCATCGGTCAAGGCAAAGCTCCCGGCGCGAAGCGCAAGCGCCCAGCGATCGTCGCTCGGAAGGTCCGCGAAGCTCTGCATGGCGGTGCCGTCAATGCCCTGGCCGATGACCTGATAGAGCGCGAATATGCTTCGCTGGCGGGCACGGGTCAGATCGGTGAAAGCGATCGGCGATGTGCTGAGCTTGGCCGCATTCAGGCCATGGCCATCGCCGGTCGCGCCATGGCATGCGGCGCAGGTCGTCTGGAACAATGCCTCGCCCCGCGCGAAGCTCGGCGGCGTGGCGGGGGCAAGCGGAACGGGATAGGCTTGGAGGAGGTCTGCTGCCAGTCCGTGCGTGAGCGTTGCGACTTCTTCCGGCGATCCCTTGCGGCCGATGACAGCCTGGAGGTGCGCGGCGCCCGACATCAATGCCCCGCGCTGCGGTGTCGGCGGCAAGGTTGCGAGCCGCGCCGACACGGATGCCGCGAATTCGGTCATCTCGGCATATTCAGACGCGCTCTTTATCCGGCCCCCATCGACCGCGCCGCCATAGTCCACGGCCATATAGTCGAGCAGCCGCCAGGCGGTTTGCACGTCGTTCGGGTCCGCTGCCGGTGCCGCGCTCAGCCCGGCCGGTATCGCGGCCAGCCAAAAAAGCGCGATTACCGAGGCGAAGACGCGCCGAGCCGTTGCCGCTGAGAATCGGCGAAATGGGAGGTGGGACATCGCTCTGCCCTACAACCTCCAGTAGCTGTAGAAGCAAGAACTTTGCGAGCACGACGCAATAGCAATTGTCAGGGCAGTGTGATGCACGACATGGACGATGTCCGATCGGCCAGGATCAGTAATAGTCGGCAAGCCGGATCTCGCGGACGGCACCGCCATCGACCGTGAGCTTCACACGCCTTCCGACAGGTCCGAAGCGCCAGCGCCAGAGCGCTCCCCGGGTATAGGTAAAGTCGACCGGCCGGCCGTCGACCGCAATGATCCGCTCTCCGATCGCCCAACCATCGCGTGCCGCAGGACTTCCCGCCGCGACATGGACCACAATGAGGGCGTCGGTGGAAGCCGCGAGACCGAGGCCGCTATGGTCTTCCAGCATGGCCGGTCGGCGGTCGGATGCGAGTGCGTGGAGCCACAGCCGTCCGACCGTGAAGTCGAGCACCACGTCGAATTGGGCAAGCAGCGGCAGGCCGATATTGCCGACCGTGCTGCCGGAAAGCCAATCGTCGACGGCGAGCGCGGGGATGACATCCACGCCAAGGCCCGCGACCTCGGTACGATCCACCATGAACGTGGTTGCGAGACGCTTGCCGTCCACGCCGCCGAGAACCGCGGTTGAACGCGGCTTGCCGTCTAGCAAGCCGTGCCGATCGGCATAGCCCTGCGACACTATCAGCGCCGTGCTGCTCCCGAGGTCGACCACGAGCGGCGCAGGATCGAGTCCGGCGATCGACGCATAGACCAACAGCTCGCGATTGCTCCCGTGCCCCATCGGCGCGAAAGCCCAATCCGGTCCGCCTGCAAAGCGCTCGGCCAGGGCGTAGCGAGCATTCGCGAAATCCAGCGCCAGGCACCGACCGGCGAGCACGTCCTGGCCCAATATGAGATCGATCGGCCTCCCGAACGCGGCCGACGCCGTATCGAGATCGGCAGTATAGGCCAGGGCGAGGTGGCGTGACTGCCGGCCGATCACGACATCGAGGTCGCGGACGATCCTCGCAGAGGCTCGTCCGCCCAATCCGCGGATCGTGCGTGTCTCGGCCCCGTCCAGCCCCAGTCGCTGCGCGAGCGAAGCGCTGATGATGGAGGCCGCGCTGCCGCTGTCGAGAATGGCCGCCACCGAAATTCCGCCGACGTCCGCACGCACCACCAGCGTATCGCCGGTTGCCATTTCGAAGCTGTCCCAAGCGGCATCGGAAGCGAGCCCGCTCCACAATCCGCCCCGATGCGCCGTCATGGCGAGCAAGCGGGACGGCGTGGTAGCCAACGCCAAGCCACTACCGGACAGAAGGCCGGCGAGTATCGCTCGTCGCTGCACGGTCAAGGCGTCCGAATTGCGTTCACCACATTACCTGATTGGTCACTGCCCATAATCGCAGCGATCGGTCGGTTCCTACCTCCTCCAGCCGCTGGAGGATCAAGCCTTTTCGCCACGAGGTGGCGTGTTTGCTATGCGACTGGTCGGGCAATGGCCTGGATGACGCGGCAGTCGGCGATCCGCTGGCGATCGCAATTCTGACTCATCGCGGCCAGTTCATCGCGAAGGGCTGCGAGCTGTCCCAATCGTTCCTCTACTGCGGCGAGGTGACGAGATGCGATCGCCATCGCTTCCCCGCAATCGCGCCCCGGCTCGCTGGCGAGTGCAATGAGCGAACGAATCTCCTCGATCGAGAAGCCCAGCCTGCGGCCGTTGCGAACGAAGTTGAGCCGATCGACATCGCGAAGCGCATAAGTGCGCCGATTAGACTCAGTCCGCACCGGCCGATCGAGCAACCCGATCTCCTCATAGAAGCGGATCGTCGTCACTTTGGTGGCGGTCGCGCGCGATAGCTCCCCGATTTTCATGCGGTTTTCGTCTCCGATCTGTTGCGAGCGCGTCGCTTTAGTGCTTGCTCCTACAGTGACTAGAGATTGTAGGGAAGGCTGATGACCGAATCCGCCTCCTCATCCTGCGCCTGTCATGGCGACGAGAAACGCGCACAACACGACCCGGCCTATCGACACGCGCTTACGGTCGTCGTCGTGCTCAACCTCGCATTTGGCCTGTGTGAGCTGGTCGGTGGCTTCCTTGCCGACAGCCAGGCCCTGAAGGCGGATTCACTCGACTTCCTTGGAGATGGCTCGATCAGCCTGTTGGGGCTGATCGCGCTGACATGGTCCCCGCGTAGCCGCGCTCGGATTGCGCTCAGCCAAGGACTTTTCCTAGGAGCGTTAGGCCTCGTGGTCATCGGCTTCGCAATCTGGCGGGCGCTGAATGCAGCCGTGCCGGAGGCGCAACTGATGGGCGGGATCGGTGTCGTGGCGCTTGCCGTCAATGTCACCGCGGCCTTGGTGCTTGCCCGCTTCCGCGAAGGCGACGCCAATGTGCAGGCGATCTGGCTGTTCAGCCGCAACGATGCCATCGCGAACATCGCGGTCATCGTCGCGGCCGGGCTCGTCGCATGGACGGACAGCGCATGGCCCGACCTCGTGGTGGCCGGCGTGATCGCTCTTCTTTTCCTCCATTCCGCCTATGAGATCGTCCGCAACGCACGGGCCGAACTCAGCTCCACCCCCTGATCCTTGGGTATCATGCCACCAATTTCGAACCCCTTGGCCTGCGCGCTCGCCGCAGCCGTCCTCGCCTCAGCGTCCGGCGTCCCCGCAGCTCATGCCCAGACATCGGCGTCGGCGAACGCCCCTGTCTTGACGCTGGCCGACGCGCTCGACCTCGCCGGTTCGGCTTCGCCCAATATCGACGCCGCCGATGCCGGCGTGCGCGCCGCGGGCGCGGCTCGGCGGGTCGCCGCTCTTCGGCCGAACCCGTTGCTCAATGCCGACATCGAGAATGTCGGCGGTTCGCGCGCGTATAACGAGATCGAAGCGCCCAAACAGACGGTCTCGGTCGGCGTGCCGGTCGAACTGGGAGGCAAGCGCTCCGCCCGGATCGCGGTCGCCGATGCTCAAGGCAACCGCGCGCAGATCGAGCGGGTCGTTGCCGGCGCTGATCTCCGGGTGGCCGTGACACAAGCCTATGTGGAAGCTCTCGCAGCCGATCGGCGTCTTGCGACCGCACGTGACCAGGCGGCGATCGCGGCAGAGGCGGTCCGTGCCGCCCATGTTCGCGTCGTGGCCGGGCGCGCGTCGCCGCTGGAGGAACAGCGCGCCGAAGTGCTGCGGATCAGCGCGGACGCAGCCGTCGACCGCGCGGCGCGCCTCGCGGACTTGGCAAGGGCGAACCTCGGTCGCCGTATCGGCCGTCCCGCGACGGGCGCGCTCGATGAAGCATGGTTTGATCGGGTGGACAGCTATGGGCCGTCGCAGCTCGACGCCGGCAGCAGTCTTGCCGTCGCTTCGGCGCGAGCCGACGAAAAAGCGGCCGACGCACAGCTTCGGCTGGCGCGATCGCAGCGGCTGCCCGATGTGACGGTGAGCGCAGGCTTGCGGCGCCTGCCGATCAACAATGACGTGGCTGCGGTGTTTGGCGTGTCCGTGCCGTTACCGTTCTTCAACAGCGGCACATCGTCGATCGCGCAGGCAGGCGCCGAACGGGACAGGGCCACGGCGCTGCGACGCGCGGCCGAACTCGAAAATGAGCAGGCAATCGGGCAGGCACAGGCGGATGTCGCCAACGCCGCAGCAGCGGCCAGGACCGCGGCGGGGCCGTCGCTCGCCGCGGCCCAGGAGGCCGCGCGCATCGCCCGCATCGGCTATCGCGAAGGCAAGTTCGGCCAGCTCGATCTTCTCGAGGCGGAACGCACTCTGGCCGATACCCGGTCGGCCGCGATCGACGCGCTTGCCGCCTTCCACAACGCCCAGGCCCAGCTCGATCGCCTGACCGCCTCCGCAAAGGACTGACCCGATGACCTCATCCCGTTTCCAGGCGGCTTCACCGCTTCTCCTGGCAGTGCTGCTTGCTGCATGCAGTGGGCAGGCGGCCAAGGAAGCCTCCGGCGAAAAGACCGAAGCGGCCGGAGAAGCCAAGGGCGAGAGCGGCAAGAAGGCCGATACGGTCAAGCTGTCGGCCGACCAGATCAGGACGGCCGGAATCGAGATCGTCCATCCGACCGTCGGCGGGAATGGCGGCGCGATCGAGCTGCCGGCGACCGTCGAGGGCAATCCGCAAGGCACGCAAATCGTGTCCGCCGCGATCGCCGGGCGGGTGGTGGCGCTCAATCGCAATCTTGGCGAGGCCGTCCGGCGCGGCGAGACGCTAGCGGTGGTTGAGAGCCGCGAGGCAGCCTCGCTCAAGGGCGAAGTCGAGGCGGCGCGCGCACGGCTCGCGCTTGCACAGTCGAACTATGCACGCGAGCAGCGCCTCTATGCCGAGCGCGTGTCGCCCGAACAGGATCTGATCGCGGCGCGCACCGCAGCGACGGAAGCGAACATCGCGCTTCGCCTCGCGCGCCAGCAACTGTCCGCGACCGGCGGCGGCGGCGGGTCACTCAACCGCGTCGGCATCGTCGCGCCGATCGCGGGCCAGGTCATTGGCCGGAACGCCATGCTTGGGCAGACCGTCGCGGCCGATGCCGAGCTGTTCCGCGTTGCCAATCTTTCGACCGTCTCGCTTTCGCTGTCGCTCTCGCCGGCGGATGCAGGCCGGGTGCACCCGGGCGCGACCGTCGAGATGACGGCGCCGGGACGGACAACGCAGGCCCGTGTCACCTTCGTTTCGCCTGCGCTTGATCCCCAGACGCGGCTCGTGCCCGTCGTCGCGACCATCGACAACCGAGGCGGCCAATGGCGCGTCGGCGAATCCGTGACCGCCGCGATCCAGCTCGTCGGCGCAGGCGATACCAGTATTCGCGTGCCGCTCACGTCGATCCAGACGATCGACGGCAAGTCCGTTGTGTTCGTCCGGACCGACGATGGCTTCAAGGCGACGCCGGTGACGCTCGGCGCCCAGTCGGGCGAGACAGTGGTCATTGCCTCGGGCCTCACCGGACGCGAGCAGGTTGCCTCCACCAACAGCTTCATCCTGAAATCCGAACTCGGCAAGAGCGCGGGTGGGGACGAGGATTAAGCCATGATCGAACGCATCGTTACCCTTGCGGTCGCGCGTCGCTGGCTTGTCCTGCTGCTGACCGTCGTTGCCGCCATCATCGGCATCGTGTCGCTCCGGCAGCTCCCGATCGACGCCGTTCCCGATGTCACCAACAATCAGGTGCAGATCAACGTGCGGGCGCCGGCGCTTTCGCCGGAGTTGATCGAAAAGCAGGTCACATTCCCGGTCGAGACCGCGCTCGCCGGCATCAAGGGCCTCGAGAGCACGCGCTCGCTGAGCCGCAACGGCTTCGCCCAGGTAACGGCGGTATTTTCCGACGCGACCGACATCTATTTCGCGCGGGCGCAGGTGGCCGAGCGGCTCAACGATCTGAAGGAATCGCTGCCAGCCGGTGTCACGCCGGAAATGGGCGCAATCGCGACCGGCCTCGGCGACATCTACATGTGGACGCTCCACTATCAAGAGCGTGGTCATGAACGGCACAAGCCCGGCGAGCCCGGCATCCAGCCCGATGGCAGCTATATAACGCCCGAGGGGGATCGCCTCGTCAGCGAGGCCGACCGGGCGACCTATCTCCACAGCGTCCAGGAATGGATCGTCGCGCCGCAGGTGAAATCGGTTGCCGGTGTCGCCGGCGTCGACTCGCTCGGCGGTTTCGACAAGGAATATCTGGTTGTACCCGACGTCCAGAAGCTCGCCGCGATCAAGCTCAGCCTGGCCGAACTTGCCGACGCGCTGGAGGCGAACAACAGCGCGATCGGGGCCGGGGTGGTCGATCGCAACGGCGAAGGGCTCGCGGTGCGCGCCGACGCGCGCATCCGCAGCATCCCGCAGCTCCGCAACACGGTGGTCGCGACGCGCGACGGCGTGCCGATCCTGCTCGGGCAGGTCGCCGATGTCCGTCTCGGCCAGGGAATCCGCCTCGGTTCGGCGTCGGAGAATGGCCGGGAAGTCGTGACCGGCACCGCCGTGATGCGGATCGGCGAGAACAGCCGCACCGTATCAACCGGCGTGGGCGAACGGTTGCGCAAGATCGGTCCGTCGCTTCCGCCCGATGTTGTGATCGAGCCCGTGCTTGACCGGACCGCGCTGGTGAACTCGACCATCTCCACTGTTGCTCGCAACCTGGGCGAAGGCGCGGTGCTGGTTATCGTCGTCCTGTTCCTGCTGCTCGGCAATTTTCGCGCTGCTCTGATCGCGGCGGCAGTCATCCCGGTCACGATGTTGCTGACCAGCTTCGGCATGCTCCGCGTCGGGGTCTCGGCGAACCTGATGAGCCTTGGCGCACTCGATTTCGGTCTGATCGTCGACGGCGCCGTTATCATCGTCGAGAATGCCTTGCGTCGCCTGGCCGAGCGGCAGCACCGCCACGGCCATCATCTCGATATTGGCGAGCGCCTGTCCGTGATCGCCCAGGCCGCTCGTGAGATGATCCGCCCCTCGGTCTATGGGCAGGCGATCATCATCATCGTTTATGTGCCGCTGCTGACCCTTTCGGGTGTGGAGGGCAAGACGTTCGAGCCGATGGCGCTCACCGTCATCATGGCGCTGCTGTTCGCCTTCATCCTGTCGCTCACCTTCGTGCCGGCGGCGATCGCCGTCTGGCTGAGCAAGCCGGTGGAGGAGAAGGAAGGCCGGATCGTTGGATGGCTGCGCCGCCGCTACGAACCGGGCCTCGACCGGGCGCTCAGCCGTCCCAAGCTCACGATCGGCATCGCCGTGGCGTCACTCGCGCTCGCCGTGGGGGGCTATCTGTCCCTCGGCCAGGAGTTCCTGCCCCAGCTCGACGAGGGCAATGTCCTCGTCTCCGCCTATCGCGTGCCGGGCACCTCGGTCGAGCAAAGCCAGAAGATGCAGTTCCAGATCGAGAAGGTGCTTGCCGGGATGCCCGAGATCAAGACGGTGTTCTCGCGAACTGGCACCGCCGAGCTGGCGTCGGACCCGATGCCGCCCAACGCAACCGACACCTTCGTCATGCTCAAGCCGCGTGACCAATGGCCCGATCCGGGTGAGGCGAAGGCGGAGGTGGTCGAGCGCATCGAAAAACGTCTGGCTGGCGTTCCGGGCCATTCCTACGAGGTCACCCAGCCGATCCAGATGCGCTTCAACGAGCTGATCGCCGGCGTCCGCAGCGATGTCGCGGTCAAGGTGTTCGGCGACGACTTCGGCCAGATGAACGACGTCGCCGACAAGATTGCGGCGGTGCTGCGCCGCGCGAAAGGCGCCGAGGACGTGAAGGTCGAGCAGACCGAAGGCTTGCCGATGCTCGATATCGCCTTCAACCGCGATGCAGCGGCGCGTCTCGGCGTCACCGCCAAAGACGTCCAGGCGGCCATCGCCGCGACGGTCGGCGGCCGCGAGGCGGGGGTCATTTTCGAGGGCGATCGCCACTTCCCGGTCGTCATCCGTCTGTCCGACGTCGATCGCGCCAATTTCGAGAGACTGGGACAGGTGCCCGTGCCGACGCCGTCGGGCGTATCGGTGCCGCTGGCGAGTGTCGCCGACATCCAGATCAATGATGGTCCCAACCAGATCAGCCGCGAGAACGGCAAACGGCGCGTCGTCGTTCAGGCCAATGTTCGCGGTCGGGATGTCGCGAGCGTGGTCGCGGAAACGCAGGCGGCGATCGCGCGCGACGTGGCACTGCCGGCGGGCACCTATCTCGAATGGGGCGGTCAGTTCGAGAATCTCGCATCAGCCCGCGCGCGGCTGATGCTGGTCGTGCCGGCCTGCTTCGCGCTGATCCTGCTGCTGCTCTACGGCGCGCTCGGCTCGGCGCGCGATGCCGCGATCGTCTTCACCGGCGTTCCCCTCGCGCTGGTCGGCGGCGTCCTCGCGCTCGTGCTGCGCGGCATGCCCTTCTCGATCTCGGCGGCCGTGGGCTTCATCGCCTTGTCTGGCATCGCGGTGCTCAACGGGCTGGTGATGGTGACGTCGATCCAGGACCTTATGCGCAACGGCATGGACCGGGCGACGGCGAGCCGTGACGGTGCCTTGGCCCGGCTTCGCCCTGTGGCGATGACGGCGCTGGTGGCCTCGCTCGGCTTCGTGCCGATGGCGCTCGGGCATGGTGCCGGTGCTGAGGTCCAGAAACCGCTGGCCACGGTCGTCATCGGCGGCCTGATCTCCGCGACCTTGCTGACTCTGTTCGTGCTGCCGACGCTCTACGCGCGCTACGGCCGGCGGGAATTGCCACGGTCGCACGACGAGCAGGGGGAAGCAGGCGCGGCTCCGACCGTGGGTCACCATGGCGGCCCCGCACCTCAGAACGCCTGATACGGCCGGGTGGCCGACGCGCATGTCCAAGCCGCTTGCGGCCAAAGGCGTCGGCCCATGTTCTCAAGCGTGGTCTCAACGCCCGGCTCTCGTGGCTTCGGATGTCGGTGTCCGACGGTACTGGAAGTTGAGAAACGCGCTTGAGTGCCGCGCCGCCGGCGAGGCCGGCCATCCAGCACCGCCGAACATCTTGGGGATAGTGTGAAATTCGTGAGCTGACCATGGCTTATGCTTGCCAATATCGGCCCGCTCGCACAGAATCTCCCCAATGAGAAAGGATATCGATCATCTGCCTGCGGCGCAGCGGGGCGAACTGGACCGGGTCCAGGGCGTGCTGATGGACGAGTTCGCCGAGGCCATCGCCAAGGCGACCTCGCCGTCGCGCAAGAACGGCAAGATCCTCAAAGTCATCCTGTTCGGAAGCTATGCGCGCGACGACTGGGTCGACGAACCCGAGAATGGCTATCAGTCCGATTTCGATCTGCTCGTGGTCGTCAACCACAGCGACCTGACCGATATCGCCCATTACTGGTACGTCGCCGAGGACAGAATTCTGCGCGACGCCGCGATCCAACGGCCGGTCAACATCATCGTCCATGCGCTCGACGAGGTGAACCAGTCATTGAAGCGCGGCGAGTATTTCTGGGTCGATATCGCGCGCGACGGCATCGTGCTCTACGAGCTGCCCTGCCATCCGCTGGCGACGCCGATGCCGCTCACCTCGACCGATGCCTATCTGATGGCGAAGGCCTGTTTCGAGGAGTGGCTCGAAAAGATCACTGACGCGATAGAGATTGCTGAATTTTGCATTGAAAAAGGCAAGTGGAAGGACGCAGCCTTTACGCTGCATCAGGCTACCGAACGCGCCTATATCTGCTTCCTGCTCGTGCGGACGCTCTATTTCCCGCGCTCGCACAACATCAAGTTCCTCCGCTCGCTCGCGGAGGACAGCGAACCCCGGCTGATTGATGTCTGGCCGCGCGATCGGCGTCTCGACCGCCGCCGCTTCCAGCTCCTCAAGCGTGCCTATGTCGAGGCGCGCTATTCGACCGCCTATCAGATCGACGTCGACGATCTGACCGCGATCCTCGCCTGCGTGCGAACCTTGCGCGACGTGGTCGAGCAAGTTTCGCGCGAGCATCTCGAAACGCTTCGGACCAAAGCCGGGCACTGATTTTCCCTTTCCGGCATCAATTTGGCGACGCTGTCGGCCGTCTTGCCTTTATCTTTGATCTGCGCCTAATCTGCGGCTGCGTCGCGTAGCGCCGCCGGGGCTTGAGAACCCCGCTTGAGAAATCGATCCCTCCGCACCTCGTCGTTGCGGCCGGGTGGCCGTCGCATCTGTCCAGGCCGTTTCGGCTAAAGGTGGCGGCGCATGTTCTTTTGCATGTTCTCAACGCCCGGCTCCCGCAGGTCCGCCTCGCACCTGGAGGCAGGCCGGATATGCGCCGAGAACGGATATCGCCCGATGAGCTGAGCCGGCATGCCGGTGCCGACCGATGCGGCTGAACCTGGCGTCCGACGAGATCATCGCTGTCGGCGCGCCGCGCGTCGCCGATGATGATCCGCTGCCGCCCGAAGACCGCGCTTCGCCTCTCACCCCATCTCCCACACCGGCCCGCTCGCTCGACGCGCTCTATCGCGCGCACGCGCCGCGCCTGCTGCGTTTCTTTTCCCGTCGCTCAGGCAACGACGACGCGCTCGATCTCGTCCACGAGACCTTCGAGCGGTTGGCCCGGCGTGACGGCGATGCCGGCGCCGCCGTCGATCGTCCCGAAGCCTATCTGTCCCGGATCGCCGGCAATCTCCTGCGCGACCGCGCGAAATTCGCCGCGCGCCGCTCCGCCGCCTTTCATGTGCCGATCGACGAGATCCCGCTCGCCGGGCGCGATCCGCTCGACCAGTTGGAGGCGCGGGATATGATCAATCGTCTCGAAACCGCTATGCAGCGGCTCCAGCCACGGACGCGGGAGATATTCATGGCGTGTCGACTCGATGGATATAGTCATGCGGAAGTCGCGGAACGCATCGGCATGAGCGTGCGCGGCGTGCGCAAGCAGATGAGCCGGGCCATCGCCGAGATCGAGCGTGTCTTGGGCGACGAGTGACGACAATGTCCGGCCGTGGTACAAAATCCGATGACGCGGTGCGTCGCGAGGCATCCGATTGGGTGGCGTTGATCCATGATCCCGACGCCGCGGTCGATCGCGCGGCGTTCGAGCGCTGGCGAACCGCCGATCCGCGCCATGCGGCGGCCTATGCGCGCGCCGAGCGCGCGTGGGACAGCGCCGCGTTCCTCGCCCAGACCAGTTTCGGGCGCACACGCGCTCTGCCCGAACGGCGGCGTTTTTTCGAGCGGACCGAGCTGCGCTACGCCTTTGCCGCGGCGGCCGTGCTGGTCGTGGCGATCCTCGGTCTGTCCATCGGCGGCGTCGGACTGTTCCGGCACGATCGTCCGCCCCAGGCCGCGCAATTCGCGTCGAACATCGGCCAGATACGCCGGGTTGCGCTGGCGGACGGTTCGACTGTCACGCTCGATACCGACAGCGTGCTGCGCGTCGCATTCACCGCCAGCGAACGCCGTCTCTATCTCTCGCGCGGCCGCGCGCGCTTCGACGTCGCGCATGACGCCGCGCGCCCGTTCGTCGTCATGGCGGGCAACGGTTCGGTGACCGCCCGCGGGACGATCTTCGACGTCGCTGTTGCCGGTGACCGCGTGAAGGTGATCCTGCTGCGCGGCGTCATCGAGGTGCGTGACGGTCCTTCGGCCGCGGACACGTCCCAACCGACCATGGTGCGCCTCAGCCCGGGCCAGCAGATTGCTTTCGGCGCCGCTGAGCCTTTGGTGGTCCCGCAGCCGGCCGCCGCGACCGATGCTCAATGGCCCACGGGCATGCTGAACTTCGACCGCACGCGGCTTGCCGACGCCATTGCTCAGGCCAATCGCTACAGCACCGTCCGGATCAGCCTCGCCGATCCCGCGCTTGGCGACGTGCGTATCACCGGCGCCTATCATACCGGCGACGCTGCCGGCCTGGCGCAGGGTATCGCCGACTCGCTCGGCCTACATGCGGCGAAAACCCCTGAGGGCGATGTCGTGATTTCCGCTCTGGCGCCGGTCCCGGCCACCTGAAATAAATTTGTCACGGGAGGGGGCAAGCCGCCGCCCTCTGTCGTCAAGCGCCCCGAACGACGCCGCAAAGTGCGTCTCAATGGGGAGTTCATGGAGTGATCGGACGGTTTTCGAGAAGCATTTACGTGTGCGTTGCGGGCACATCGATCATCGCGCTGGCGGCACCAGCTCATGCGCAACAGGCTGACCAGCGGCGTTACGATCTTCCCGCCCAGCCCCTTGGGACGTCGCTGCGCGCCGTCGCCGATGCGTCCGGCACCAACGTCATTGTCTCCTCAGCGCTGGTCGATGGCAAAATCGCTCCCGCTTTGTCGGGGCGGTTCACCGCTGTCGAGGCTATTTCGGCGCTGTTGCGGGGATCGGGTCTGCGCGCGAGGCTGGCGGGCTCCAGCCTTATCGTTGAGCGAGCACCAGCCGCGCAGGACGTCTCGGCGGAAGCGGACGGTTCGGACATCGTCGTGACCGGCAGCCGGATTCGCGGCGCGCCGGTCGCGTCGCCGATGATCCGGCTCGACCAGAAGGACATGCGCGATGCCGGGCAGAGCAGTGTCGCCGAGGTCGTGCGCAACATCCCGCAGAATTTCGGCGGCGGGCAGAATCCGGGTGTCGGCAACAACGTGCCGGCGGCCAGCGGTATCAACGTCGGCAGCGCCTCGACCATCAACCTGCGTGGACTTGGCAGCGATGCGACGTTGACGCTGCTCAATGGTCACCGCCTCGCTTATAATGGATCGCGCCAAGGCATCGATGTTTCGGCGATCCCGCTGGGCATGGTCGACCGGATCGAGATCGTCGCCGATGGCGCATCGGCGCTGTACGGTTCCGATGCCGTCGCGGGCGTCGCCAACATCATCCTGAAACGCGACTATGATGGTCTCGAAACGCGTGCGAACATCGGTGGATCGACCGATGGTGGCAATTTCCAGCAGCAATATGGCGCGGTCGCAGGCAAGCGATGGGGTTCGGGTGGCCTGATCGCCGCCTATGAGTTCGCACGCAACACCGACATCCTTTCCGATGACCGCTCTTATGCATCGTCGCGTCCCGGCGTCACCATCTACCCGGCGCTGCGGCGGGATGCCGTGGCGCTGGCGGGACATCAGGCGATCACCGATCGTCTTGAATTCACGGTTGACGCCCTCTTCAACAAGCGCTGGAGCCTGTCGGGCTTTCCGCTCAACACGGCCGGCGATCTCGCCGTCAGCCACACCGAGCAGAGTTCAACGAGCCGCTCCTTCGCCATCGCGCCTTCGCTCAAGCTCGACCTGGGCAAGGACTGGCGCCTGTCGCTCTCCGGCGTCTATGGCGAGGAAAAGGTGGAGCTGCACAGCGACAGCTATGCCGGCACCGCCCGGACCAGCGCCAATTTCGTCTGCTACTGCAACAGCGGCCGCTCGGTCGAGTTGGCCACCGATGGCAGCCTCTTCCGCCTGCCCGGCGGTCCGGTGAAGCTGGCCATCGGCGCCGGCTATCGCGACAATCGCCTCAATGCCTTTCGCGGCGACGGTAATCTCAACAATGTGAACAAGTCGCAGGACAGCTATTATGCCTATGGCGAACTCAATCTCCCGCTCGTTTCCGCCGGGCAGGGCATTGCTGGGATCGACCGTCTCAACCTGAGCGGGGCCGTCCGCTACGAGCGCTACCCCGGCGTCGATGCGGTCGCGACCCCCAAGCTCGGCATCATATATGCGCCGACGGCCGATATCGCCATCAAAGGAAGTTGGGGCCGGTCGTTCCGCGCGCCGACGCTCTTCCAACAATATCAGGCCCGAAGCGCGCTCCTCTACCCAGCCGCCAGTCTGGGCGGCGCCGGCTATCCGGCAAGCGCGACCGTTCTGCTGGTCCAGGGCGGCAACCCGACATTGAAGCCCGAGCGCGCCGGGACCTGGACCGCCACGATCGAGTTTACGCCACATACGGTGCCGGGGCTACGTCTCCAACTCGGCTATTTCTCGACCCACTACACCGACCGTATCGTGACGCCGATCAGTTTCCAGGCCCAGGCGCTCAGCAACCCGCTATATGCGGGCCAGGTCGCACTGGCGCCGGGCGCGAACGCGGTGACGGCGGCGATCGCCAACGCGGCGCAATTTTTCAATGTCTCGGGTCAAGCCTACACCCCCGGCAATGTCGTCGCGATCGTCGACAACAGCAACGTCAATGCCGGCCGCCAGTCGATCCACGGCGTCGATTTCCTCGCCGACTATCGGACCGATCTCGGGGCCAATCGCGGCACGCTGGGCCTCGCGCTTAACGCCAGCTACCTCGAAAGCAACCAGCAGCTCACGCCTGGAGCGCCGGTTCTCGCCAAGGCCGGCACCCTCTTCAATCCGCCGCATTGGCGAGGCCGGGGTAGCATTACTTGGAGCAAGGGTGGCCTGACCCTCAATGCAACGGCAAACCATATCGGGGGCGTCGAGGACATCCGTTCGACCCCGGCCATATCGGTCGATGGGATGGACACGGTCGATTTCACAGCACGCTATGCGTTCGGCGCCGTCCAAGGCCCGCTGCGCGGCCTCGAACTCAGCCTGACTTTGCAGAACGCCTTTGACGACCATCCAACGACGATCGCGACATCGGTCTATTCCGACACCGCTTACGACTCGACCAATTATTTGCCGGTCGGTCGCTACATCGGGATCGGGATCGCCAAGTCATGGTAGCATCGCGCTGCACGGCCCAAGGCCGCGTTGCGCGCGCCGCCGCTTTCCTGCCTGCTCTCTGGATACTCGCGACTGCGGTCCCCGCCATGGCTGCGTGCGAAGATCTATTGTCCTCCCCTCGCCCAGCGCGCCAGGCGGTTCGGTCGATCACCCCGGACGACCTGCTCCGACTCCGCGACATAGGGCAGCCTGACGGGTCAATGTTCGGTCAGCCGAGCCCGCTCGGCATTTCGCCGGACGGGCATCAGGCGGCATTTATCCTGAGCCGCGCCGATCCCGACACCAACAGCTATTGCCGTGCGCTTGTCGTGATCAGTCTGTCCGGCCCGCCAAACCCGCATATCCTCGATCGCGGCGGCGAGATGATCACCAACAGCACCGTCGCCAGGGGCCTGATCGTCGATATCGGTTTCCCGGCCTTGCTGACGCCGGCCTGGTCGCCCGATGGTCGGTGGATCGCCTATCTCCGGCGTGACCAGGGCGTCACTCAAGCTTGGCGCGCGCGCGCTGATGGCAGCGGTGCACAGGTCGTCACCCGGTCGCCGGTTGACGTCGAGGCGGTCGCTTGGACGCATGATGGACGGCGCATCGTCTATGTGGAGCAACCGGGCGATGATGATGCCGGACGCCGCATCGCACAGGAAGGCCGCGGCGGCTGGCTCTATGATGCTCGCTTTGCCCCAAATGTCGCGGCCCGGCCGCTCATCCCCGGCTCGGCGCCGCGCGAAGCCTTCACGATCGATCCGGCAAACGGGGATGTCATGCCGGCGGACGCTGCCGAGCGGACGCTTGTTCCGATCGAAGATCAGTCGGGAAGTTCGATCGCGCCGTCGGCGGTCTCGCCGGACGGAAGGCACGCATGGACCGAACATCGCGATGCGTCTCCACTCAGCCCCCTCCAGCTTGTCGTCGTCGATGATTCCGGAAATCGCGTGATCTGCACTGGGGCACATTGCGACGGCGGCTTTACGAGCCTCTGGTGGGACAGGGAGGGCAAGGAATTACGCTTCCTGCGGCGCGAAGGCTGGGCGAAGGGGCAAATGGGGCTCTATCGTTGGATTCCCGGCACTGCCGAGCCGCGGCGCGTGCTGCTCACTGATGATGTCCTGCTGGGTTGCACACCCGCGGGCTTGTCGTTGCTATGCACGTCCGAGAATGCCGTCACCCCGCGCCGGCTGGTATCGGTCGACCCCCGTAGCGGTGATGTGCGGCCGATCTACGACCCCAATCCCGAATTCGGATCGATCCGGCTTGGCAAGGTCGAGCGGCTGCGGTGGCGCAATGACCTCGGGCTCGAGGCGTGGGGCGATCTCGTTCTGCCGCCCGACTATCGACCCGGCACAAAGCTGCCGATGATCGTCGTGCAATATCATAGCGACGGCTTCCTGCGCGGCGGCACCGGCGATGAATATCCGATCCATGCCTTTGCGGCGCGTGGTTTCGCGGTACTGAGCATCGAGCGCCCCGCCTTCTTTGCGGAGGCGAAACCCGGCATTCGATCCTATGACGACGTCAATGCCGTCAACGGCAAGGGGTGGGCCGAACGCCGGAGCCTGTTGTCTTCGCTGGTCACCGGCGTGAACATGGTGATCGCCCGGGGCGTCGCCGATCCCGCACGGATCGGCATCACCGGCCTCAGCGATGGCGCGTCGACTGCGCGCTTCGCGCTGATCAACACGCGGCTATTCGCGGCAGCGGCGATCAGCACCTGCTGCGTCGAGCCGAAATCGGTCATGATCTATGGCGGCATCGCCTATGCCGATGCGATGCGGGCAATGGGCTATCCGCCCGCGAGCCGCGACGACCCCGCGTTTTGGAGCCCCTATTCGATGGCGCTCAATGCGCGAGCGATGGGCCGGCCGCTGCTGATGCAGCTCGCCGACGAGGAATATCTGCTCGGCCTGGAGACCTTCACCGCGCTGCGTGAGGCCAATCAGCCGGTGGAGATGTACGTCTTTCCCGGTGAGCACCACATCAAATGGCAGCCCGCGCACCGCCGCGCGATCTATGAGCGCAACCTCGACTGGTTCCAGTTCTGGCTGCAATCCCATGTCGATCCCGATCCCGCGAAGGCCGCGCAATATAAGCGGTGGGAGGCGATGCGCGCGCAGCTCCGACCAGCGGCGTCATCGCCCTGATCGAGTCCAGGCGCGTGCCCAGGCCTCGACATCGGCGAACTGCAGGATGCGCCTGAACGCATCGCCATGGACTGGCCGCGGATCGTCGAGCACGCCCAGCACGGCGGGCAGATCGAGCATGTCGTGCGCGGCCAACTCGCCATCGGCGAGCATCCGCCGGATCGCCGCGCGGTGCGTCTCGAATATCTGGGCCACGAAGCTATCAGGCGTGCCTTTCGACCGTCGCCAGATGACGTCTGCCGGTAAATCTCCGGCAAAGGCGCGACGCGCGACGACACGATTTCGTCCACCCTCGAACCACAGCCAGCTCGGAACGCCCAAGCAGGTCTCGACCAGCGGCTGGGATAGCAGCGGCGAAACAGTCGGTAGCAGATCCTGGGGGTCATGGCCTTCCACATAGCTTTGCGCAAAAGCCATCAACCGGATGTGCATCGCCTTGCCGGGGAGTGCGCCGGGCGGGAGGACGAGCCAGGGATGGAGGTTCGTCGGTCCGACCATCGCCACGGCCCGCGGCGACAGGAAACTCAAGTCCTGCACATGCCGCATGGCCGGCTTGCCGAGCCAGGCACGCCTCACGGCGTCGCTGGTGACGGCCCACAGGCTCGCCGGTGCGAGCTGGCTGATGTCCCGCGCTGTGCGCAGGAAGGAGGGGCCAAGTCCGGAGGTCAGCAGGCGGTCCGCTGCCGGCCCGGTGGACTGGAGTGAACAGAACACATTGTCCCCGCCACCGCCGTTGAAGATCGCGCCTGCCCCGATCGTTTCTGCCGCCTCGGTGGCCAGGCGGTTCGATTCCTGGACAAACGCGCGCACCGTCGGACGAGGGAGGTGCGCCGCGCCGGATCGCTCGATATCGATCCGCGACACGTCTCGATATGCCTCCGTCAAGACGGCGCCCAGGGACTGGGTCGTCCGGCGCGCATAGTCGCGCTCGTCGCCGGTCGCGTCCTGGGTGACCAGGGTCAGGCTATGGAACGACAAGCCCTGCCGGGCGAGGCAGGCCGCGACGATCGAGGAATCGAGACCGCCGGACAGCATGAGCACGACCCGTCCATATTCCGAGGCCCTGGCTGCCACGCACTCCAGCGCGGTAGTGCGCAGCCGGCGCGCGGCTTCATCCGCATCATCGACCTGTCGGCCACGATCGGCGAAAGCCCAGGGTGACCACAACGCCTCGACCACTGTCTTGCCGCCGACGATGCTGAGCCGCTCGCCACCGGGCAATTCACGCAGGCCGCCAAAGCAGGTTGCCGGGCCGCGCATGTCGCGCGTGGCGAGGTGACGCGCGACTTCGTCCCAGGCGACGACGGGGGTGAACAGGCCGAACGCAACAAGCAGGGCGACGTCCGAAGCAATGACGGTCACTCCTTCGATTTCGACGACATAGCAAGGCAGGTCCCCGAGCGGTGCCCGGACGATATCGACGCGGTGCCCGTCCGGCTCATTCAGGATGGCGACATAGCGCCCCCAATAATGCTCGATCAGGTGAACGCCGCGCGTTGCGCCGATGCGCGCCCGTTCCACCGCGTCCAGTTCCCGGATCGGTTGCGCCGCGCCGCGCGCAAACAGCGACCCCAGGATGATGCCACGCCCTTCGAGACGAAGCGGCATGGCCCCAATCACGGCAACGCTGACCCGGCCATCGTCGAACCGAAGGTCAAGCGCTTCGAGGTCGCGCGCACGCGCCGAAAATCGTGCCGCCAGGTCAGCATTGGCGTCGACTGCTGACCGGATAAGGGCGATGTAGCGGCTCTGCATCACACGGAGAGGATCGGCGTATAGGTTCGCACGGTGTCGATGCGGTCATTGACCAGCCATGCGCCGGCCTGCACCCAGCTATGGGCGGCAAAGGGCCTAAGCCGAACGCCGATGACGAGGTCGCCCGGCAATCCCAGCGCTGCGAGACGACGGGCCACCGCAACCGAGCGGGAAAGGCATTGGTCGTGCGATCGCACGATGCGCGCGGTCCGCTCGAATGCCGCGGCGACCTTCTGCATCGATTCGGGAGCGATTGTCGGAGCGGCGGATGGCGACGGTTTTGCGTCGGCCAGCTTGCGAAGAACGGCATGAAGATGGCCGAACCGGAGAGAAAGGCGCGTGAAGGCCAGTGCAGACAAGGCCGCCGCGACCTGACGGACATCGGCACGCTGCACGGATATGTCGAGGAAGCTGGCGGTCGGATTGTCGGGCGGAGAAAAAGCCATGGGAACGTCCGCGTCATCCGTTTCCGCCAAGATGCCGGATCGTAATAGGCCCGCAAGCGCCCGCATTTCCCCAGGATCGAGATCATGCCGGCTGATCATTTTCCGGAAGGCAGATTCCGCCTTTTCGCCGAGGCAAAAATAGCGGTCCGCAACAACGTCCAGGAACAGGAGGCGGTCGCTCACGTCGCAGAACGAAATGCCGGCGCGCAGCGCAAGGCCCATAGCGCGTCCCCTATCGCAAGAGCGGCGCGCGGCCGGCAGCCGCGCGCCGACCTTTCAGTCGTCGGACAGGCCCGCCTGGAACTGGCCGAGATTCTCGTCGACGGGGATGCCGCCGGCACCGAGGGTTTCGACGCTCGCCGCGCCGAGATCGATGATGTCGTCTTCGCGTTCCATGATGCACTCCACTGACAAGCTGCGGGAAGTCGCAGCCTCGGGAGTGTAGGAAGTGCTGGGCTCTATCCGAACTTTATACGGATTCTATATCGATATTGTTTGGTCGAGGGCGAGGACGATTGCCGCGCGTCGCTACGGTCGTTTGCCCATGAAGCGCTTGAAGCGGTCCCGGCCTTCAGCGGCCAGGATAGCCTCTTCCGCATTCGCGCATTCGTCGCCGCGAACCGAGCCACTCTGGCACCCCGCCACGATCTGCCGCGCTTCGTCGAGGTTGGCCGCGAAATACTGCGTGCCGCGCGGTGCCGCCGGTGGTGACGCTATCACGGAAGCTGCATTACCGGCGATTGCCATGCCCGATGGCATGATGAGCGGGCGAAGGACAAAACCGCCTGCAAACCCGATGATAAGTGCGAATATGGCGAGAATGAGCGTCTTGCTCTGCATCATCACCAATCACCTCCGTTGAAATCGATCTTCAATCGACCCGGTACACGGCGCGGACTATGTCGGCGGCGGCACGCCGCCGGCGGCGATGATAGTATAAGCTGAGCCGACGAAGCATGTCGCGCTCCCCGCTGCCGGCGGCGGATGCGATCGCCGCCAGTTCTTCTTCTGCCGTGTCGAGCACATGGGGTTCGACGGTACGGGCGGCATGCAGTCGTGCGTTCAACTGATCGACGGCACGGACATGCTCGCCATTGGCCGACTGCCGCGCGATCGCGAGAAAAATCTGATCTGCGCGATCGGCGATCGGGCGATCCTCCGCGTCGGTCGCTAGCATCGCAATCGCGGCCGGGCGTGGCCAAGCGCGGATAGCCAGCCCGAGCAGTTCGGCGGACCAGTCGTAAAGATCCTTCAGCGCCGGTTCGTCGAGTGCGGGGATGTGGAAGCCGCCGCTGGTGCGCGTCTCGACCAGCCCTTCGCCGGTCAGCAGATGGAGCGCGTCGCGGACCGGCGTCACGCTCGACGACAGCGGCGCCGCGAGCACCGCCGGGTCGAGCCGGTCGCCCGGCCGGAATTCGCGGCCCATGATGCGGCGCTTCAGTGCCTCATGGACACGCTCGGCGGTCGGACCCGAGTTCATGGCACCGCTCGCCGGTCCTCGGCATAGGCGTCAACCAATGCCTGCTGGTCGGGCCGTAGCGCGTCGATCGCACCCAGCGGCTCGCCGACATGATCGCCCAGCAGGACGGACGGGCACTGGCCTTCATAATTGCCGAGGTTAGGACGGTGCTGGCGATAGCCGACCAGCGCCGCCAGTTCGGGCGGGAAGGTCCTTGCGACCGCCGGCGGATAGGCGAGCCACTGGTTCTCATAGGGCTTGAGCCAGCCGAGAGAATAGCCGACCACGAGGCCGCGCCGTACCGCATCGGTGACGTTTGCGCCCGCGCCGTGCAGGGTCGAGCCCAGCAGGACGAGCGCTGCGCCCGGCGTCATCTCGGCCGCGAACCATGCCTCTTCAGGCTCGGGTTCGAGCGCCTTTGCACCATGGCTGCGCGGCCAGACCAGAGTTGCGCCATTCTGCGCCGTGAAATCGGTCAGCGGCCACATCACGTTGACGAGATATTCGATCTCGCCGACCGGCCCGCGCCACATGTCCTGGTCGCGATGGGGCAATTGGGCCGGGGCGCCGGGATGCACCGCGATCGCCTGGGTCGTGTTGAGCTGGATGCGGTCGCACCAGGGCGACAGCACCGCCTCGGCTATCCCGAGCACCAGGCGGTGCTGGACCAGCGCCGCCGCATGGGGCGAACGAACCAGGAGCCGGCCAAACCGCTTCGTCGTGGTGCCATAGAAACCGCCCTGGCCGAACGGCGTACGGTCGAAATCGTCGGCAAGATCGTCATCGAGCGCGCCGATCGTTGTCGACGGCAGCGCGCCGGGAATAACGCAATAGCCATCGGTAAGGAGGTCAGCGGTGTGACGCGCGATCTCGCCGGAAAGGTCGAGGATATCGGTCATGCTCGGTCTCCCCGTCAGGCCGCGACGCGTCTGTCGACGCGCAGCGCGGCTGCCGTGGCCCGCCCCGCCTCCAGCAGATTCGGCGTTTCCGGGGTGATCTCGATGCGCAGCGCCGCCAGCATCGTGCCGTCGATGACCTGGGGAAGCCCGAGCGGCATGCAGTGCCAGCCAAAGGCGAAGATCTGCTGAAACCAGCCCATCTCGGCGATCGCGCTATAGGCGGTGATGCCCGTCGCCAGCGCATGGTCAACCAGCGCCGACACCAGCGTGTCGCGCACCTGGCGCCTCTCGCGTGCGCTCAGCCGGCGATCGAGACAGAAGCGGGTGATCTCGAACGTGTCGGCGTCGCGGGGTGGAGCATCCTCACACAGGTCGGCATAGAAGCTGTCGAGGATGTGTGGCCGCGTCGTTGGCAGCAGCCGGGCCGATCCGAGATGCGTGCCGTCCGGCTCGGCGAGGATCAGATAAGTAGCGTGGATGTCGTCGAACTGGTCGACTTCATAGCGGCCGTCGAGGACGGGAACGTCCCATTTGAGCAAGTCGACGAAGACGGATTTGCGCGCGGCGAACATCGAACGCAACGTAGCGTCCGAGGCCGGCTGCGCGGCGGATTGAAGAACATGCAGCATGGGTCTGACTCCTTGACCGTGATCGGCCAAGGGTCGCCCCGCTGCGGGTCACGCCGCTATTCCGGAAAAGGGTAATATCGGCGGCGGAAGATATCGGAGAAGGTCAGCGTTCCGTCGAAGAGCGTCAGGATCACCAGATATGTCCGCTTGTTCACGCCATAGCGCTCGCAGGCCTGCTTGATATGACGGGCGACCGTCTCCTCGCCGACGCCCAGGATGAGACTGATTTCCCAGTCGCTCTTGCCTCGCGCGACCCAAAGAACGCAGTCGCGCTGGCGATCGGTGAGCACTGGCCGCGGCGGCATCTGCAGGCCGCCGCGCATCGCCCAGAGCCGCCGCGCGCCCTCGAACGCGAACATCCCCGCGAGTTGCGCCAGCGGCAGCATCTCGTGCCGCATCGGCCGGCCCGCCTCGTTCGCGAACGAGCAGGAGCCGCGCGCCTCGCCGGGTACATGCGCCGGCACGGTGAAGCCGTCGCCGATGCCCTGGTCACGGCCCAGCGCCAGTACCCGGTGATCTTCGCGGGTCATCGGGATCATGTCGGACATCCGCGACCAGGGAAAGCCAACGCTGGTCACATGGCTCGCACGGTGGACGGGATCGGAGACGCCGAGCGAATTGCCGTCATAATAATCGGCCCAGCGCGTCGGATAATTATGGAGGCGGATAGCATTCCCGCTCGCCGCGACGATGTCGACATGATGCGTCAGCGCGAAATACTGGAATCCGAGCTGTTTCGTCATCGCCGCCATCGCAGCGGCGAGATCGTCTGCATTTGTCACGGCTTCGACGACGTGCATGAACTGCGTCGCCATCCTGTGCATGCCCATAGGCCAGCGACGCGAGCCCGGGCGGTGCCTCAAGTCACCGGAAATCCCTGGGTCGCCCTTTCCGGTCCCTTGGGCCGCGCGGCGGTTTCTCAAGCCGTCACCCGGCGAGTCTTGTAATGAAATTGACATATCACGGTGAGTTGCAACGCAAAACCCGCTTGTCGGCAGATGGCGGCAATAGCGCGCCAAGCCGTTCCGTGGTTTCTGCCGGGAAGGATGGGCATGCAGCGGCGGGCCGGAGCCGGAGCCGCGCGTGACGCGGGATGTATCCCACGGCACGGGGTCCGATTGGCGTGATCCGGCGCCCTATGGCGCCTTGCGCGGCATCGATCGCGCGGGGCTGATGTGGGAATGGCTGCGCCGCGATCCCGGCTACGTCGGCTGGTACACGCGCGCCAGCTTCGCGACGCGCGGGACCGGCGACGCCATGCCCTGGGGGCTGCACTTTCGCGGAACATCCCGACCTCCCGGCCCCGGAGGCGCGGCTCATTTGGCATGCCGATCTCGACCCTGGGACGCTCAGCGTTGCTGCCCAGCCCGCAGATCCATCCGATCGCGATAGCTTCCGCATCGACCAGCTTGCGCCTTGGCTCGCGATCGCGGTCGATCCGGAGGGGCGCGAGCATGCGGTCCTGTCGGACGGATTCCACCATATCCGGCTCGACATCGAAGAGGGCCGGCTGGAGGGACAGGAGGCAGTTCTGCTCCATTATCGCCTGCGCGGGCTTGCCTCGGCGGAGACGCGGCTGCTGCCGCTGCGCCGCCTTCTCGACCTGTGCCGTCATCGCCGGTTTGCACGCTCGCTGTTTCCCCGCGATGCCCGGATCGACCGCGGGATCGATATGCTGCGCGTCCATGATGCAATCGGCCAAGGCGCGAGCCAGCGCGAGATCGGTGCTGCCCTGTTCGGCGACGACCGAGCGGTACGCGACTGGAATGACGTCTCGGATTCGCTGCGCTCGCGGGTCCGGCGGCTGGTGTACGAGGCCGGGGCGATGGCGCGCGGCGGGTACCGGCAGTTGATGCGGCGCAAGCCCTGACGATCCGACTTACCTTCAATGATCCACCATGGTGAATTCTGCGCGGGTAGCCTTTCAGGCTCTAACGGCGAGTGAGTGTCCAAAGGGACAACGTGCCCTTTTGGCCCTTCCACTCCTGACCGACCCTGATGAATCCCGATCTAAAGAGGTTGCTCTTCATTGTATCGCTGTCCGTCGTGGCGAAGGTAGGTTCGCGGATCTCCTTCGCGATCAGCTCGACCAGCCGGCCAGACAGCTGCTTGCCGCGCATATCTTTGGCGACCACGACATAGCCCAGCTCGGGTGCGGCCTCGTAGCCGGTGATAGCAACGCCTGCATCGTCGAACTTGTTCAGCCGATACCCTGGATCGGGGCTCTTCAGCGAGGCCACACCGACAATGCGATCCGTCGCTTGTTCGCGAAGCAATGCGAGCATCCGCGCGTTCTTCAGCCGCCCGGCGAGCTGCCCTACATCACCCTCGACGGCGCCTCCATCGACCACGAGTTGCGCGACCGAGAGGCGATCCTCCGGACTGAGATCGTCGAAGATGCCGACCCACGGATACGCGTCAACTTCAGCCATGCGTCCTGCTCAATGAAGTCGTGGCTTGCCCTGATATATTCATGAGACATCTCATTTGGACGGCGGTTCGTAGTAGATGGCGTCAAGCATGGCGACGCGGGATTCCCACAGCTCCATGTCCTGCCCTGACGGGCGCGGCGTGTTGTACCAGGGAGCCTGTTGGATCGGCTCAATCACGCGCGCCCAATAATTCTCAAGCGAGAGCGTGGTCGGCGCAAACGAGAGCGCCGTGGCGAGACCCGTCTTGTTACCGCCGTTCACACAGACGAAGAAGTCGGGACGTTTCATGGCTAGGAGCCGGGTCGCCGGTGCAAGGCGTGCTGTTCGTGAGGATCCCGAAAACGCAGCGGTGAAAGCTCCGGCATAGTCGTCAAACTGGGCTTCGGTTATGTCGCCGCGCTTCGGTATCGAGTCCAGAGCCTCCGCCAGTGCGGGGTCTTGCAATCCAATCAGCTCAGCGAAAGTACCAGCCCCACCCATGGATCCGAACCAGCCCCAGTCGAGGCCCTCGAGTCGCGTAGCATCCGCTTCGACATCGCCGAGGACGCCTGCGATGCCCTTCCACTCAGCGGCGGACAGATCACCAAGGGATGGGGCCTTCGAGAACATCTGTTGGATCGCACGCAGTAACTTCATCCGCTTTTTGAAGTCGTGATGGAGATCCGCCCGAGCGTCTTTGACGAAGTCCTTCCAAGACATGACCGCGAGTGGCGCATTGACGCGCGCCCAGTCTTTGGCCTCGTCCGGTAGAACGGGATTTTTTGGCCTCGGCGCGCTGTCGGCAGCCTTGGATTGACGGCGATAGCTCTCGGCCAGCGGCTTAGTGATCGGAAGATGCAGGGGCTTGTAGCGCTCCAACTGGTCCCGGATTTGATCGAAGAAGGAGTCATCGGCGGCGCCCTTGACGTGAACACTCGCCTCCAGGTTCGAACCGAGCCCGCCCTTGGTAAAGTTGGCGCTGCCGACGATCGCCTCGGCCTTGGCACCGGATTGGAAATAGAAGATCTTGGGGTGGAAACAGCCCGGCCGGTTCTTCGCGACGAAGGCGTTTGGAACGCCAACGAGTCGGTCGATGAGATCCGGATCCGTCGCGGAGAAATCCACGCCGAGAAGGATGGATTCAAATTTCGACTTGTTGGCGAGAAGTGTCTCGGCGACCGAGGTGATCCCGCCCCAGGCCACCGCTATCGAAATGCGATCGTGCTTCTCGATGAGAGCCGACAGGCGTCGCGCGATCGATTTTGCCTCAAGCAACGATATTTTCATACTCTGCCCTGGTTTCCATTCTGTTGTTTATTGGCCGAGCTTAACTGGCCCCCCAAAGGCGGCATAGGAATTCCGGTTGATTGGATCATACCTAATCTCGGACGTGTCACCATTTTAGATGTGATGTTTGCTTTCAGGCCAACAATCTGAAGGTTGAACGGCCAATATTCGGCGCGTTCCTGCCGGAACCGTTGTCCGGTGAAAGATTGGTTTCAGGATAACAATGGTGTGCCGGAAGGTCCACGATCGGGTGGAGAGCAGGCGCCTCGCGCCGATGAAGCGGCGCGACCGCGCTCTACGGCTCGAAGCCAGGCTTCTCGCCCCCGAGCCCCGCTGTCGGGTCTCGGCCTGGCGGTAACGATCGGCTGGCGCGGGTCAGCGTCCGCTGACCCAGATAGAGCGGGGCTGAGGACGCACACTGCCGGACTGCTGCGCAGCCGGACAGGGTGCGGCGCCCGATGGCGGCCCCGCAGGCACTCCGGCCTCTCGGTCGGGCGGTGCGCCCGATTTCGCGAGGCCGGCGACAATTGCCGCCATGGCCTCGCGAAGCCCGACCCTGCACCGCTGATCCGCCCGCGCCGGCCGGGGAGCCATCCCTTTGCTGGCGGCGGCTTCGCCGCCGGGAAGCGCTGCGGTCGCCGCTCACGCGGCGGCGCTGTCGGTGGCCTCTCCCGGTGGCGCGGGAGTGGGCGGCGCTCCCTGCTAGGCCCGCTCGCGTCCCCGGCAAGCCGGGCTGTGCCCGGCTCCTTCACTGCGTTGCGGCCCGCTGGGTGCCGGCGCCGCTCAAGCGGTCCTCTCCGGTTCGCATCCTGCCGCCCACCCCCGCTTCCGGGGAGGCCATGGTGGTTTTGGGGCGGTGCAGGAGGTGAACGATGCGTGTCTCCCCGACCGCTCCCGCGCGCGGCAAGCGTGGCAAGCACAAGGCCGCCAGTGCCGCGACCAAGCCCGTGGCCGCTGCCCGGACCAGCCGCGAACCGAGCCGCACCAACCTTTATGACGAGGTGACGGCGCGGATCATCGCAGAACTGGAGGCGGGGCGCGTGCCGTGGGTGCAGCCTTGGGGGCGCCCCGGCGGAACCGCTCCCGGACTGCCGCGCAACGCGCTGACCGCGCGGCATTACTCCGGCGTCAATGTGCTGATCCTGTGGGGCGCGGTGATCGAGCATGGCTTTCCCTCGCAGGGCTGGCTGACCTTCCGCCAAGCGCTGGAAGCGGGCGGCGCGGTCAGGAAGGGCGAACGCGGCACCACCGTCGTCTATGCCGACCGCTTCACCCCCGAGGCCGAAAAGGCGCGCGCCGTCGAAACCGGCGGCGATGCCAAGACCATTCCCTTCCTGAAACGCTTTACCGTGTTCAACGTCGCGCAGTGCGAGGGATTGCGCCCCGGCCTTGCGCCCGATCCCGCCCCCTTGCCCGAACGCCAGATCGTGCCGATCGCCGAGGAAGTGATCGCAGCGAGCGGCATCGAGTTCCGCGTCGGCGGCAACCGCGCCTTCTATGTGCCCGCGCAGGATTATGTGCAGGTGCCGCCGCAACCGGCCTTCTTCGAGCAGATCAACTATTACCGGACGTGCCTGCACGAACTTTGTCACGGCAGTGGCCACAAGTCGCGGCTGAACCGGAACCTCGTCAACAGCTTCGGATCGAAGGAATTATGCCCGCGAGGAATTGATTGCCGAAATGGGTTCGGCCTTTCTCTGCGCGGCCCTCGGCATCGTTCCGACCGTCCGCCATGCCGATTACCTTGGCAGTTGGCTCGACGTGCTGCGCGAGGATAACCGCGCGATCTTCCGCGCCGCCAGCGCCGCCAGCAAGGCCGCCGACTGGCTGCTGGCGCGGCACGCCGCCGCCCGAGCCGAGGCTGCCCAAGCCGACATTGGCGAACGGAGGGCGGCATGATCTTGTTGACCCCCGAGCTTCACGCCGCGTTGCGCGTGAATGCCGACCGCTCCGCCGAGAGCGATCATGATCCCGTGCCCGTCGTCAAATTCTTCAACCCGCTGGGCGCGGCGACATGGCTTGCGACCGAGCTTTACGGCGATGGCGATACGCTGTTCGGGCTGGCCGACCTCGGTTTCGGCTGTCCCGAACTCGGCTGTTTCAGCCTGTCCGAACTGGCGAGCCTCCACCTGCCGTTCGGCCTCGGCATCGAGCGCGATATCGGCTTTTCGACGACCGCCAGCCTGTCGGTCTGGGCTGACACCGCGCGCCGTGCCGGTTCGATCCAGCAGGCCCAATCGATTATCTGGCGCATCGAGTCCGCGCCGGTCCCCGAGCTTCCGACCGATCCCGAAGGCGGGAAAGGCGGATGACGCGCGGCGCGTAACGCCGCATATCGTAAGCCGGTCCGCCCACCCGGAAAGATCGACGGACCGGCACTCACAAGGAGTGCTGACCATGAAACTCGATTTTATCCCGCTCGACAAGCTGGTCGTGAGCAAGGCCAACATGCGCTACGGCAGGAAAGCCCCGGACGTGTCCGACATCCTGCCGACCGTGCGCAGCCGTGGCGTCATCCAGCCGGTCATCGTCCGCCCCAATTGCGCGCCCGATGGCTTCGAGATCGTTGCCGGAAGCCGCCGCTTCCATGCCGCCAAGATCGTCGCCGAGGAACGGCGCGCGGCGGGCGATACGACACCGGAGCCGATGCCCTGTGCGATCCTAGACGATGGCGACGACGCCGCCGCCATCGAAGCGTCGATGATCGAGAACATGGCACGGCTTGACCCCGACGAGGTGACGCAGTGGGAGAATTTCACCCGCCTTGTCCGCGAGGGCCGCAAGGTGGAGGACATCGCCCCGACCTTCGGATTGCCCGACCTCACCGTCAAACGGGTGCTGGCGCTCGGCAATCTGCTCCCGGCCATCCGCGACCTCTACCGCAAGGAACGGATCGACGCGACGACCGTGCGGCATCTGACGATGGCGTCCAAGAGCCAGCAAAAGGCATGGCTGGCGCTAGCCGACGACGAGAATGCCTATCTGCCGACCGGCCACCAGTTGAAATCATGGCTGTTCGGCGGGCAGTCGATCCCGGTGAAACATGCGCTGTTCGACGTGGAGGCGAGCGGCCTTGCGACCATCGCCGACCTGTTCGGCGAGGACCGCTATATCGCCGATGCCGATGCCTTCTGGACCGCGCAGAATGCCGAAATCGAGGCGCGCCGCGCCGCCTATGTCGAACAGGGCTGGGCCGACGCGATCATCGTGCCGCCGTCCGATCATTTCTCGACATGGGAATATGAGAAGGCCGGCAAGCGCAAGGGCGGGCGCGTCTATATCGACGTGCGCGCGACCGGCGAGGTGATCGTTCACGAAGGCTATGTGTCGGGCAAGGAAGCCCGCCGGATCGCCAAGGCCGAGGGATCGGAAAACGGGACCGGCCAGAAAGCGGCGCGGCCCGAGGTGACATCGACCATGCAGACCTATGTCGACCTGCATCGCCATGCCGCCGTCCGCGCCGCGCTGACCGGCCATCCGGCCATCGCACTGCGCCTGATGGTGGCCCATGCCATCGGCTGCTCGCACCTCTGGCGGGTCGGCCCGGAACAGCAATCCACCCGTAACGACGAGGTGCGCGACAGCCTCGACAACAGCAAGGCCGAAGCGGATTTCGACGAGCGCCGCCGCGCGGTGCTGGCAGTTCTCGGCTTCTCCGCCGAGGAACCGACCGTGACCGGGGGCAATGGCGACGACTATGGCGTCGTCGGCATCTTCCAGCGGCTGCTCGACCTTCCCGACACGGTCGTCATGGAGGTGATCGCCATCGTCATGGGCGAAACGCTGGCGTCGGGCAGCGCCGCCGTCGAGGCGGTGGGTATGGAGATCGGCGTCGATATGGCCCGCTGCTGGCAGGCCGACGACGCCTTTTTCGAGCTGATCCGCGACCGGGAGGTGCTGACCCGGATCGTCGCCGAGGTGGCGGGCGAAACCGTCGCCAGCGCCAATGCGGGGGAGAAGACCAAGACCCTGAAACGCATCGTCCGCGATCATCTCGACGGGACCAACGGACGCGAGCGGCGCGAGAATTGGGTGCCGCGCTGGATGGCGTTCCCGCCCGCCGCCTACACCGCGCGCGGCGGCGTCGGCACTGTTGCCGCCCATGCCAAGGCGCAGGCGGCGCGGGAGATCGAGCGGCGGGTTCCGGGCGACGACGAACCGGACCCCAGTGCGCCGAGCGCGGTAATGGCCCTTCCGGACCCCGACGAGGAGGGCGGGGCCGACCGTCTCGCCGCCTGACCTTGGAGGGGCGGCGTCAGCCGCCCCTCTCATCTTCAAACCCTCGAAATCCGGCCGCGCGCCGCCGCCGTCCCGGCGGCGGCGCGCGGTTTATTGGTGGTTGCCCGCTCCCTGGCTGATCGGTGCAGGGCATCAGGTGGTGCGCGGTCCCAGCAGGATGATGCCAGCGCCGATCAGGCAGACCGCCGCGCCTGTCACGTCCCAGCGGTCCGGTCGCACGCCTTCGATCGCCCAAAGCCAGACGAGCGACGCGCAGATATAGACGCCGCCATAGGCCGCATAGGTGCGTCCAGCAGCCGCGCTGTCGACGAGCGTCAGCAACCATGCGAACAGTGCGAGCGACACCATCCCCGGCAGCAGCCACCAGGACGATTTGCCGAGGTGCAGCCAAGCCCAAAAGGCGAAGCAGCCTGCGATTTCGGCGAGCGCGGCACCGACATAGGCGAGAATCGTCGGCATTATGCGGCCATCTCGCAACAGCCGGTATCCTTCGGCTCGCGTGACGAAAGATCGTCGAGGATCACACAGTCCGGACCCGGGCCGCCCACACACTCGGCGTCGCACTGCGCCACGAAGCCCGCAATACTCTTCTCCAGCGCCCGAAATTCGCGCAGCTTCGCACGCACATCCAGCAGGCGCGCGTGTGCCAGCTCGCGCGCCTCGAGGCAGGAGCGTGACCGGTCCGCGACCAGCGTGACGAGCGCCCGAACCTGGTCGATCGAGAAGCCGAAATCGCGGCAGCGCCGAATGAAGGTCAGCCGCCGGACATCGGCATCGGCGTAGCGCCGCTGGTTGCCTTCCTGCCGGTCGGGCCGTGGGAGCAGGCCGATCTGCTCGTAATAGCGGATAGTGGGCGCATTGGTGCGGGTGCGTTCGGCAAGTTCGCCGATCTTGTATCCGGGCATGAAGGGCCTCGTGAAAATGGGGCTTGAACCTCAAGTAGCTTCAACTCCTACAATGATCGCCGCCCGCCGCAACCATGATTGGACGGGTGGAGGAGACCAATATTGACCGAACAATGGGAAACCGCGCCGATCGCCTGCACGCTCGATGCTGGCAATCTAAACGAACGTCTCGAATGGATCGCCGATCTCAATGCCCGCGCGCTTCGCAGGTCGCGGCGCGACGACCTTCGCCTTGCGCTGGATTACGAACCTGGCGCCATTGAAGAGGTGCGCCGAATGGTGGCGGGCGAGCAGGACTGCTGTGCCTTTCTTGCCTTCGACATCGCCGCACTGGACGACGTGGTCCGCCTGACGATCGTTGCGCCGGAGGCAGCGCGCGACGCGGCCGAAGCATTGTTCGAGCCGTTCGCGTCGAAGAGCGGAGCCATGGCCAGAGAATGCGGGTGCGTTGGAGCGTGCGGCGTATGACCGGGGGCCGCCTCTCCGAGACCAAGGCCGCCGGCGCGGTTGCGGTCACCGTGTCCACCGCCGCGCTTGCCTGTGGAATATGCTGCGTCCTGCCGTTCGCGCTGCCAGCGGCGATGCTCGGCGTGGTCGGCGGTGCGCTCGCCTGGTTCTCCGGGGCCTATCGCTGGATGACACCGATCGCGGTGCTCGCAGTCGCCGTGGGCTGGTTCTGGATCGGTTATCAGAGCCGTTCGAGCAACCGGCGTCCCGCCCGCCTAACGCTTATCGTTATGGGATTTGCCACCACGATGATGGCGCTGGCGCTGTTCTGGCCGCGAATCGAACCGATCGCGCCCGGGGTGCTGCGCCGCTAGACCGGCCGCTCCTTCGTGCCGCACCATCCATGCGGCACCATCGCGGCGCCTGGCCCGGGGCTATGTCGATGCGGTCGTGCTATGCGCCTGGCAAGATCCGGATCAGTGCGGTGGCGCGTCCGCGCTGTCCTTGTTGCCTCCCTTACGCAGGGTGTACCGGCTGCATGGTTCGTCATCGATTCTGCCGCGTCTCCAGCCCGTTTCCGGCTCCTCGGGCGCATGACCTGGGACGGTCGCAGTCCCGCGAAACCATCGCCGCACGGCTTATTTCCCCGCCCGCCAAGGCGGGCTCCTCGCGGTCGCTTCGCTTCAAATAAGCCTCCGGCTCCGGTCCTCCGCTGCCGCTTCGGCCTGCCGGTTCGCGGGCCTGCCTTGACCGTCCCTCCGGTCCGCCCATCGCCCGGAAACGGTTCGGGGCGACTTTTCAGGAGACGAACAATGCCAGCCATCGGTTATGTCACCCGCGACGGACAAGGCTTCAAGGGCCAGCTCAAGACGCTTTCGATCCGCACCGACATCGAGATCATTCCCAACACCCGCAAGTCCGGCGACACCCACCCCGACTATCGCGTGTCGGCGGCGGGCGTCGAGGTCGGGGCCGGATGGGTCCGGCGCGGCGAAATGAGCGGCAAGGACTATGTGTCGCTATCACTCGCCGCGCCCGAATTCGGCCCGCGCCGGCTCTACGCTAATCTCGGCCGCGCCGCCGGGCAGGATGATGACGACGCCTTCGCGATCATCTGGAGTCCGGCCGACTGAACCCATCGGCTCCCGCGCCCTCGCCGGGCGTGGGAGCCACCTTGGCTGAACCCGAAGGGGGGGTCGGAATCGCGTATAGCCGTTTCCGACCCTGCCCGATCCGCTTTGCAACCTGCACCTCGATCGCCGCGAGGTGCGGCGTGAGGCCGCGCCCGGAACGAGCGAGGTCTAAAATGGCAACAGACGACGATGACGAGAATGCGCGCGCAGCGCGTGCGCTGAAGGGATCCCCCTTCCTCAGTCCCGAGCAGGCGGCGCATTATTTGGGGGTCTCGACCCGCACGCTTCAGGAGCATCGGTCTGGCGGAACCGGACCGCGCTTCCGCCGGCATTGCCGCCATATCCGCTACCATATCGACGATCTCGATGCCTGGTCGCTGGGGGAGGCCGACAATGGCTGATCTGCATCGAGATGTCTGCGCAAAGCGACGCATTCCCGCCGCGCCCAGCGTCGGGCTGGCCGCGCTCGGCTGCGCCGTTGCGGCCACCATCGCCTTACCGCCTCGGCCTTTGCTGGTCTGGAACGCCAGCGCCAGCGCACCCATCGGCCTCTATGGTATCACCGCGCCGGACGGCATCAGGAAGGGCGACATGGTGATTGCGCCGCTTGCCGAACCGTATCGCTCGCTCGCTGCCACCCGTCATTATCTTCCGGCCAACGTGCCGTTGGTCAAACGCGTCGCTGCAATGCCGGGCGATCGCGTTTGCGCACGGGGAAACCTCATTTTCGTCAATGGCCGGTCGGTGGCCGCGCGTCTCAGATTCGATGCCCACAATCGTGCAATGCCGTGGTGGCATGGGTGCCTGCGACTCGGCGCGACCCAGCTCCTGCTGCTCATGACTGACAGCCCCGCGTCGTTCGACGGTCGCTATTTCGGGGTGAGCGACCGCCGTCACCTGATCGGCCGTGCGCATGTGCTATGGACATGGTGATCACGTCGCTCATGGCGGCGGCGCTTGCCTCAGCGGTTCCGACCGCACGCGATCCGGTCGCGCGCTGGCGGCCCTACACCGACGAAGCAGCGACGCGCTGCGGGGTGCCGGTCGCCTGGATCGAGCGCGTCATTCGTGCCGAAAGCGGCGGGCTGACGACACTCGGCGGTCGCCCGATCACCAGCCGCGCTGGCGCGATGGGGCTGATGCAATTGATGCCCGCCACCTGGACGGCAATGCGCCAGCGTCTCGCGCTCGGCTTCGACCCCCATGATCCGCGCGACAATATCGTTGCCGGCAGCTGCTATCTGCGGTCGATGTACGATCGGTTTGGTTATCCCGGACTGTTTGCGGCCTATAATGCGGGGCCGGGGCGCTACGCCGATCACCTGGCCTCGGGACGCCCGCTTCCCGAGGAAACGCGTGCCTATCTGGCAACCCTGGTCGGCAGCGGAACGGGTTCAACCGCGATAAGCACACCGGCATCCGTATCGATTTTTTTCTTACTGGGGGTGCGGCGACAGGCGACAACGCCATCGTCAACCGCGCCGACGAGCAGCATTTTCGTGACGTTGGGCAGCGAGATGAGCCCGCGATAGATCTTCCGTCGCGATTGTGGAGAGGGTGGGCTCGTCTCGGCAAGGCCCAGCATGACGGCCGCCGGAACGGCTATCAAGGCCGGCGGCACCTCCAATTTTGCTGCGATATGGAGCGCGCTTCGCGCGCGCTTTTGTTCGTAGCTGCGCAACAAAATCGGTTCCTCCGCCGCCGCTGACGCGGCGCTTCCGGCTGCGCCTCCAGCGGCCCTGACAGCCGCTCCGCCGACCGTCGTCGAGGTGTCGTCCTCGAATGGTCGAGGAGAAGAAGGAGCAGGTTATGAGCATGATGCAGAGCGTTGGCGTGGCATCGGCCAGGGTCACAGACCGCGTGATGGCGGCGCTGATTTCGGGTCTCGAAATCGAGTTCGGCCGCGGTGTCGGAGAGGCATTGGCACATCGGTTTCTCGAAGCGGAGGACGTGGATTTCAACTGGGATGCACGGCTCGAGGAGCGGTGGATCGGCGCATATGAGAGCCTGGACGATGAGGATTTCGAGCTGGATCGGGTCGCTATCCTGGGGCGGCTGGATGGCGAATGGTTCGTCGCGGTGATGATCGTCGATGGCGATGGCAACGCTCACGGGATGATGGGCAGGCGCACATTCGGGCGCGAACGGACGGCACGCGAGGCGTTCGCGCGAGGATGATCATCGCACATATCGAGGAGCGGCGCTCATGTAAGGGCGTCGCTCTTCTTTTTGCCTCGGCTCGCTTGGGGTTCGGACTGGAAGAAGCTGGGATTGGCGGGTTTCGGGGCAATTCGGCGTAAGGCAAGATGAAGCAATGGTGCCGGTCTGCGACCGGACGCCATAAGCTATTGTCTGCACATCGTTTTTCTAGAGGCAGTTGGCACCAAGCGGCGGATTGTGGTGCCATCGCATGCCCAACACCGCAGAAATCCTCGTCAAATTTGGCACCGGTTTTCAGCCGTGCGGCGCGGAGTCATGATCGGCATTTACTTCCGCATTTCCGGTGTCCGGCATGTTCAGCGACGACGATTTCGAACCCCGCATAGGGCGCATGCGCGCCAAGGGCAGCAAGCAGGGGCGCAAGTTCCTGTCCAAGGTTCTCGCGGTCGCCAATCTCGCTCGCGGCGGCAGTGCGGCGCCGGGCCGGCGCAGTCGCTTCGATGGCAGCCGGATCGGGCGCGGCTCGGGGGTTGGGCGCGTGCTCGGCAGCCGCGATCGCTATGCTGCGTTCCGGGCGCGCCGCGTCATCATCAAATCGCGGATCGTGAAACTCGCTGGCAAGGGCTTCGCAGCGGCACGCGCCCATATGCGCTATATCGAACGCGACGGCACGACCCGCGACGGCGGGCGCGGCCAGCTCTACGGCGCCGATGCCGACAAGGTCGATGGCAAGGCCTGGCTCGACCAGGCGCAGGGTGACCGTCATCAGTTCCGGTTCATCGTCTCGCCGGAGGACGGCGCCGAGTATGACGATCTGAAAGACCTGACCCGGCGGCTGATGGCGCGCATGGAAGAGGATCTCGGCACGAAACTCGATTGGGTGGCGGTCGATCACTTCAACACTGGCCACCCCCACACCCACATCATCCTGCGCGGCAAGGATGATCGCGGCAAGGACCTGATCATCGCCCGCGAATATATCACCCAGGGCATGCGTGAACGCGCCGCCGAGCTGGTCGATCTCGATCTCGGTCCGCGCACGACCGACGCGATCAAGGACAAGCTGCGCGGCGAGGTCGATCAGGAACGCCTGACCAGCATCGACCGCACCTTGCTGCGCGACGCCGATGCCGGCCGGCTCGTCAGCTCGGGTGCAAGCGATGCCTTCGACCAGACCATGCGGATGGGTCGGCTGCGCAAGCTCGAACGCCTCGGTCTCGCCACGCAGATGGGCACTTCGACCTGGCGGCTTGCTCCCGATCTCACCGACACACTGAGGCGCATGGGCGAACGTGGCGATATCATCCGCACGATGCAGCGCGCTTTCACCGCGCGTGGGGCAACGCCGGCGCTTGCTGATCAGGCGATCTACGACCCCGCCGCGGCGAATGTCCGGCCGCTGGTTGGTCGCGTGATCGAACGCGGTCTGTCCGACGAGCTGAACGATCGCCACTATCTGCTGGTCGAGGCGACCGATGGCCGGATGCATTATGTCGAGATCGGCAAAGGCGAGAATGTCGAGCCGCAAGGGAGCGGTGCGATCGTGCGGATCGAGCCGGTTTCGGTCGGTGTCCGGGAGGCCGACCGAACCGTCGCGACCGTCGCTGCCGCCAATGGTGGGCGCTACGATGTCGATGCGCATCTTCGTCATGACCCGTCCGCGACCGAAGCGTTCGCCGAAACCCATGTCCGACGGCTCGAGGCGATGCGGCGACTGACCGGCGGCGTCACGCGCGAGGCCGACGGGACATGGATCGTTGCGGCCGATCATCTCGATCGTGCCGCTGCTTATGAAGCGGCACGATCGAAAGAGCGGCCGGTAGCGGTCGAAACGCTTTCTCCGCAGCCGCTGGAAAAGCTGATCGGCGCCGAGGCTGCTACCTGGCTCGACCGTGAGCTGGTCGCCGCCGATCCGGCGCCGCTGCGCGATGCGGGGTTCGGGCATGATGCCCGCAATGCTCAGGTGCAGCGGCGGCAATGGCTGATCGCGCAGGGGTTTGCCGAAGAAATAGACGGGCGTGTCGCCTACCGCGCTGGCATGATCGCGGCGCTGCAGCGCCGCGAGTTGCTCCGTGTTGGTGCGCAGCTATCGCGCGAAATTGGGATACCGTTCGTCGAGAGCGAGACCGACGCGCGCGTGAGCGGCGTCTATCGCCGACCGGTCGACACAATGAGCGGGCGGTTCGCGCTGGTCGAGAAGTCTCGCGAGTTCACGCTCGTACCGTGGCGGCCGGTGCTCGACCGCCATGTCGGCAAGAGTGTGTCCGGTATCATGCGCGGCGACGGGATCAGCTGGAGCTTCGGGCGTGGGCGGAGCGGGCCGAGCATTTCATGAGGTCGGTGGATCAGCGTTCCGTCAGCCGCTGGCAGGACGATCCGACGAACGCCCAGATCGCCTCAACGACTTCGGCCAACGATACGCCTTCGAGTTCGATCGACGCGGCGTAGGCGCGCCATTGGCGCTGCTTAGTCTCGTCATCGACCAGCTCGCGCGACAAGCCGGGCGGCCGCGAGCGGGGGATATCGGTCCGGCGCCGTTCGAACGTCGCCTGGATCGCTGCATCCAGGTCGTCGTCGGTGATCGGCATGACCTGCGGCAGCGCCCAAAGATCATAATAGTCCTTCATCCGGCCATTGCCGATGCCGAGCGCGACCATCGCCTGAAACTTCTCGGCGATGACGGTGACCGGCGGATAGGAACGAATCCGTGGCACCTCCATGTCGAGAAGGGTCGGATAGTCCAGTTCGTCGGGCGGCGCGGGCAGCGCGTCGCCAAAGCCGATGTCGATCACCATCGGTATCCGGGTCCGTTCCAGATAGGCCGGCACGCGCAGGCGGATGCCGCCATATTCCATGTCGTCACGGATGGTCGTGGCGGTCATGTTGTCGATGTCAAACCGCAGACCATCATCGCTCGCGATTGCCATGATCTCGGCGAACGTCGCCCGGATTGTCGCTTCACTGGCATCGCCATGGCCGAGGAAATCCGCGTCGCGGGTTTCGCGATTGTCCCCGGCCAGCCAGATCATGACCAGCATGCCGCCCTTCAGCACGAAGCGATCGCGGTGCTCGGAGACCGACAGCCGATAGAGCAGGCGTTCCAATGCGTAGCGCACAAGCACGACGTCGAAGACACGGCCATCGCGCCGAGCAAGGTTGAGCAGTCGATCCTTGACCGACGCCGCCCGGTTGACCGACTCCCTAGCCATTGAACGTGAGCGCCTCGAGATAAGGCCGCATGATGCGCCAGGCGCCGCCGGCCTTTGCTGCTTCGGCGATCGCCCCCGGTGTGGCCTTGCGTTGTTCAAGTGCGGCGCGCAGCCCTTCCATCGCTACCGAGCGATCGACCAGCTTGGAATTACGGAACAGGTCGGCGAGCGTCTTTGGGACCGAGTAGATCGGAACGCTGATGCCCGAGATCATGTGATGCTCGATTCCCTCCTGCAGATATTTTTCACTGAAGCGGACAATCCGGGTCGGCGGATAGGAAGGGACAGGTGACCAGTCGCCCGGCCCGATCGCGACCCAGACCTTGCGCGGCATCTGATCGGTGAGCCCGTGGAAGGCCAGCGCCGAGATCATTGCGATCACGCCCTTGGGGATCCGTTTCGCGGTTTCGGCGAGCGCGTGGGCGACGTCGATCGGCGCTTCGGGTCGCTGGTAGAGTCCACGGCCGATACGTTCGATCTCGCCATCCTTTACAGCGCGCGCGATCGTCGCGGCGGCGATTCCTTCGTTGCGGAGTTCCTGCGCGCGCGCGACGGGGTGTTGGACGAGCAGGTTGCGCAGGCGGTCGCGCTGGGTTGCTGGCGCCGAGGCCATGTGACAAATCCTCAGATAGAATCAAAATCTCTCAGAGGTTTTGTAACGCGCGATCTCCCCAACCTGAAGAGGCAAAAATCGACGACGGGTCTAAGGCATCCTCCTGGTTGACCTATGAAACCGATCGCACCGGTGTTCGATGCCGATCAGCGGTAGTAGTCGTCATCGTCTTCTGACAACCGGACGCCGCGTTCGATTGTCTGCAATCCTACCTTGTTGCCGGTCTGGACGAAAAAGGCGCGATAGTCCTCGAACGTCGCCTCGCCCGGCAAGGCCGGAGGCCCGCCCTCCCGCATCAGATACTGCCGGAACCGCTGCCGCATCGTCACATCCAGCCTGCGTTGATGGCGATTGGCAAGCAGATCAGCGGCCGAAGGCGCCGCCATCGCCAGCGCGGCAGGCGCGAAAGCCGGCGTGCCACGCTCGGCAAGCCGCGCGATGAGGATCGTGCGGATACACCAGACCATGCGTCGCACGACCACATCGGAGTTGAGCGCGCCAGCGTGGCGATCGAGGAACCAACCAAGGTCACGGGCGTGCGCGATTTCGCGAGCATAGCTCGTCCGCAGCCTGAACTCGGACCGTAGCTGATCAAGCTGGCCCAGCGGATCGAATACCGGCTTGGCTTCGTGTACGATGTGACAGACGAAAAGATCTCCGTCGCGCGCATCGGCCGCGAGCTTCTCCCACGGATAGAAGAACATCGAGAGGTGGCCGATCGACTTGTGCTGTGGCGTGCCGGGCGGACTAACGAGCAGGAGATCGGTGTCCGAACCCCGGCTATTATCCTCGCGCGCACGACTGCCGAAGAGCAGGATCGCAGAAACCCCTTCATCGCCGACGCCCATGTTCAACGAGAGGCTCGCTCGATCGCGTCGATCGACAGTTTGCGTGCCGTGGTTCGGGCATTGACCACCTCGTCGCGATTGAGGAGCACAAGCTGCTGCTTACCCGGCGGCAGTGTATCGGGCGCGACGTCGAAATTGTGCTCGGTCATCAGGTAGAATGTCTGGCTCAGGCGCTTGGTTACAACGAGCCTCCCCTCGGTCATGTCGTACTCGGCGTGAAGCGCTGCCTGCTGGCTTTCGGATAGAGCCGGGTTGGGTGCGAGAATGAGGTCGATCTCATGCATCCACTCGAAATCGAGCGTGTGGTCGATCGCGGTCGCGGTGATGTCGCCGGCCTGATCGATCCGAAACAGATTATAGTCACGAAAATCCGAATGTTCGGTCGACCAAGCCCGGACATACCACCGGCCCACGGCATGAAAGAGCGCATGAGGCGCGATGACGCGGCGCGGTTCGGGCGAACCCGTGATCGACTTGTACTGGATTTCCAACTGGCCGCGCTGGTTGATGGCGTCGAGGAGGTGCAGCAAGATTCGCGCATCCGTGCGCTTACGCAATAGCGAGACATTCTCGATGGGCGGCGTGTTGTCGAACCAGGTGTCCTCCTGGCGCATCCACCGATTCTCGATCGCGACGAGTTGCAGCAGGTAGCGTTCGGCCGAGGCGTGCATCAGCTTGGGCTCGTAGGTCGGCGCGCGCAAATAGGCCTTCAGGGTCTGGTCGTAGACGAGGTTCCCGGGCGCTAGGCCGGTGTATTGGGCAATGTCGGATGAGGCTTGCTGCGCCGAGATTCCGAAGGTCTCCGCCAGATCGCGACGATTGAAGCGCCCGTCCCAGAAGAGCCGGAAATCGATGAATTCGAGGCGCCGTTGCACGCCCCAGCGCACCGTTTCGCCTATCTCTTCCGTCACCAAACCCTCCAACAACTCGATTCGAAAAAAATATCCCGTCGTGTTTCTTGACGGTCTCAAGCGTGATTCCCATATTCAATGGACGCGATGATCACAGGGATCAACGACGAAGGACGGCGAGCAGACGCAAAGGGCAGAAAATATGGCGAAAAATACTGGTGATGGGTTTCGGCGCGGTGCGGTGACGGGTCGCACCCAGTTTCAGCGGCCTGATGGCCACTGGCAGAAGCGCGATGAGCGCACCGGCCACCTGATGAGTGTCAAGGACGACGGCAAGCCGTTCAAGGGCGTCGCCCGCGAGCCGGACGGCCGCGACACTCCCAACGCATGAGTGTCGATGCCGGGCGCCGTCAGATTGCTGCGCGCTGCCCGGCTGACGCCGTTTGACCAAAAGGGATTACGATGACTGCCTCAATCACATTTTTCCCCGTCGGCAACGGCGATATGACGCTGATCACGTTCGACAACGACCAGAAACTTCTCGTCGACCTGCATGTGCGCAAGGCGGCAGACAACGATGACGACGATACGCCTGATGTCATGGCCGATTTGCGCGGCCGGCTGACCCGCGACGAAAAAGGTCGGCTGTTTGTCGATGGCTTTCTGCTCAGCCATCCGGATAAGGATCATATCTGCGGCCTAGAAACCCATTTCCACCTCGGCCCGCCCGACGAATGGAAGAAGGATGACGACAAGATCCTGATCCGGGAAATGTGGTCGTCGCCGGTCGTTTTTCGCCGTGCCTCCAAGGATCACGTGCTGTGCGACGATGCCAAGGCATGGGCGAAGGAGGCACGGCGGCGTGTCGCTCTCTACCGCGAGAAGGGCACCGCCACGGTCGAGGGAGATCGCATCCAGATCATGGGCGAGGACGAGGACGGCAAGATCGACGATATCCTCGCGATCGTCGTTAAGGCCGACGGCGTTGTCACCAAGCTCAACCGGGTCGCTTCCGGCACTTTCGAGGGACGGTTGCTCGCGCCGATCCCGCATAGCGACGATGAAGAGCTGGACGAGCTTCTCGGCAAGAATCATTCCTCGGTCGTCTTGCGCTTCTCGATCCGCGGCGGCGGCATCCTCGACAAATGTCGGTTCCTAACGGGCGGTGACGCCGAGGTCGCCATCTGGGAGCGCCTGTGGGGCAAGCACGGGACCTATCAGGCTGACCGGCTCAGCTACGACATTCTCCAGGCGCCGCATCACTGCTCGTGGCACAGCCTCAGCTACGATAGTTATTCGACCTATGGCGAGGATGCGGAGGTCTGCGACGATGCGCGCAGCGCGCTGGCGCAAATTCGGAAAGGCGCGATCATCGTCGCCAGCTCGAAAGCGATCGACCCTGACGAGGCCGACCCGCCCAGCGATCGCGCCAAGCGCGAATATATCTCGATCGTCGATGGCAAGAGCGATCGGTTCATCTGCGTCGCCGACGTCTGGGAGGACGAGGAGCGCGCGCTCCAATATGAGATCACTTCCAGCGGCATCACGAAGGTTGTGAAGAGCGCCGCCAAGGCGGCGGTTGCCGCTCTGGGAATCGGTGCCACTGCCGCCCAGGCGCGTCCGCACGGCTGAACCAGTGGCAACCGAGGCGGGAACCGATCCCGCGGAGCATCTTCTGCGCGTCGCGTTGACCCATCCCGAATGTGTCGGCGGCGCGGTGCTTGACCCGGAAGGCGGCAGGTCGCGCATCCGGATCGACATGAATGTCGAGATGCCGCTCGACATGAAGGCCGACGGCATCAGCTCGAGCGGCGTCAGAACCTGCGAGCCAGTCGTGCTCAAGCTTCCAGCAGCATATCCTTGGCGATCCCCGCGCTTCTACCTGCGCGAAGATTTTCCGCGCAACTTTCCCCATCTCATGCCATTCGCCGCGACGCCTCGGCCGTGCCTGGTCGAGGGGGATCAGGACGAATATTTCCTACAGTTCGGCCTGGTCGAATATGGAATCTTCCATCTGGTCGAGCAGCTCGCGATCTGGCTTCGCAAGGCTGCAATCAGCGACCTGATCAATCCCGAACAGGGTTGGGAGCCCATGCTCCGCCGCGATTTTCGCGATATTCTCGAAATCGACGCCGATGCCGCGCGCAATGCCGTCACCAAGAACGGCGGGTGGGTCGTATGGCAGGGCAGGTTCTTCCGTCGCGGCACGCCCGAGGCTTGCCTCAACGACGCCACCGAGACGTGGATCTCGAGCAAGGGCGTGCAGACGCCGCTTACGCAGAAAGCGGACGACAAGACATTCACCTCGCGCCGGGCGGATCCCGTCGCGAGCCTGGGCAATACGGTGGTCGGCGTGGTCTGGCCTGACAAAAATCCCGACGGTACACCGCGTATCAGCGCGACCTATTTGCCGGAGAGCGTCGCAACATTGCGCGACCTGCGTGCACGGGCCGCCGAACTCGGATGCGGGCGCGGCCTGCAAGCTTTCCTCGCCAATGTCGAACGCAGCTTTACGGGTATGTCATTGCTCGCGCCGATCCCGATCGGCATCGTTCTGTGCGTACGGCGCCCGATCCATCTGATCGACAGCACTTCCGACATCGAGTTGCTACCCTATGTCGTCGAGATACGCGCCAACCAGAACCGCACCTCGCTGTTCGCGCTGGGTGACGACGAGCCGGTCGCGCCGGCGATGCACTACCAGGCGCTTACCGCCGCGCTGCTGCAAGGGTTGTCCGGCGCTCCGGCACGCGCCGGACTTGCCGTGCTAGGCTGCGGCAGCGTCGGATCGAAGCTCGCCATGCACGCGGTGCGCGGGGGCCCAGACATCGTGGCGGTGAGCGACGAGTCGTCGCTGAGGCCGCACAATTTGGCGCGACATGCTCTTGGCGCGGAGCATGTCTCCAACAACAAGGCCGAAGCACTCGCAAAGGAACTCGTCGGCTTCGGCACAGCGCCGACAGTACACAAAGGCGATCTCAGCCACGATCTCCGCGACCCCGAGCACGTCAAGCAGATCATACCGAAAGCCGCAGGCGCAGCGATCAATTCGACCGCTTCGCTGTCGGTTCGCGAGGCATTGGTGTCTGCTGCAACGCCTCGCCTCCGTGCACAGTTGTTCGAGGCAGCGCTCTTCGGCCGCGGTCGCGGCGCGTTTCTGCTCGCCGATGGCAAGGGCCATAATCCGAGCCATTGCGACCTGATCGCCGAACTCTACGCAAACCACGACGGTGGTCGCGCCGCCGAGCTGCTTTTCGACCCTGCGGGCGGCCTGACCGAGATCCAGATCGGACAGGGTTGCGGTTCGTTGACGATGACGATGGACGATGCGCGCCTGTCGGCCATGACGGCGTCGCTCTCGCAGGAGATTTCCAGAGCGCTCGATACGCCGATCCAGCAAGGGCTGATCGTCATCGGCACAGCAGATGAGGACAGTCCCTCGACATGTTGGACTCGGTATATCGTTCCCGCGTTCGAAACGGTCACCATCGCCGGCAGCGACGGGTGGCAATTGCGACTGTCCCGGCGAGTGGCGGACAGGATCAGGGCCGAAGCCAAAGCCTGTCCGTCGGTTGAAACCGGCGGGGCCATGATCGGCTTGACCAGCGCCCGGCTCAAGACCGTGACCGTCGTCGATCTGCTCGAAGCGCCCGCCGACAGCCGCCGAACGTCGACATTGTTCGTGCTCGGGACCGACGGCCTGCAATCGGCCATCCGCAATCGGCATGAGCAAAGCGGGCGAACCCTGTTCGACGTGGGAACCTGGCACAGCCATCTGCGGGACGAGGGTCCGTCTTCGACCGACTGGAAGACCGCGGCCGATCTTGCCGCCGAACGCGCGCCGCCATCGATTCTGCTGATAGCGACGCCTGCGCGCTTTCATGCGCTGGTTTCACCCCGGAAGGACAGCGATGGCTGACGGCAAATCGCTCAAAGAGCAGAATGCGGGGCTGATCCGGGCCGCGATGATTGGACATATCGTGGCCTTCGCTTGGATCGCGGCCGAGCCGCTGCGCCTCCTTTCGATGAACGGCCGCATGCTCGCGGCGCGACTCGAGGCGGCAGCCGCGCCGGGCACAGCTGCATTCGGGCTCATCGTGGTCGCGTCACTCTTGCTGCTCGGCTTGATCAATCCAGACTGGCGCGATCGGATCATGCATTGGCGCTGGCGTGATCCGCTTCCCGGCTGCCGGGCCTTCACCCGCGTCGGGCCGCTCAGCAGTCATGTCAACATGGCAGCGCTCGAAGCTCAATATGGGCCGCTGCCTTCGGCGGGCAGGGAACAGAACCAGCTTTTCTATCGAATCTATCGCGAGTTCAGAGAGGATGTCGGCGTGCTGGACGCCCATGGACGCTATCTCGCCGCACGTGATATTGGGACGATTACGGCCCTGGTGATGATACCCTTGCCATGGCTCGCCTGGTGGGCCTCGGGCAATGGCGAGCGCGCCTTGGTCTATGGCGTGGCGCTGTTTCTGGTCTACGTGTTCTGCGTCATTGCGGCAAAGAACTATAGCTGGCGCATGGTCCAGCATGTTCTGGCATTAGCATCATCGAAGTCCTGACCAAGGCCACTTGTCCGCTCGTTGCGGTGAAGCGTTCTGGGTTACCGCGGGGGCCAAGGCGCTTCCACGCCCGCCCAATATTCTCATCGCGCTCACTGGGCATCAAACCACGCGCAAGTCAGAGTTTATAAGGCACGAGTTTTGCCCGTCGCGCACCTACTCAAGCGCGTGTGGGTAAACCGGACCCAACCCAACTGCCTCGGGCTGCGTCGAGGCGCGTCGAGACCGTAATTTTCCAATCGACGATTTGAACCGATCCTTGCGGGCATGAACCCGAGCGGCTGTTTCGCCCTTCGGGCGGAGCGCCCGTATGACCCCGACCAAGCTGCTCATCGGCCAGATTATCGTGGTGTTCGCGATCGTGATCGCTGGCCTGTGGACGGCGACGCAGTGGGCGGCGGCGATGCTCGCCTATCAGCCGCAGCTTGGCCTTCCCTGGTTCACCCTGTTCCACACGCCAGTCTATCGGCCCTGGGCGATCTTCCCTTGGTGGTATCACTTTGATGCCTACGCGCCCCACGTCTTCGACAGGGCGGGTATGATTGCCGGCGCCAGCGGGTTCGCCGGCTGCGCCGCCGCGATCTTCGGCTCGCTGTGGCGCGCGCGCCAGCAGCGCCACGTCACCACCTACGGTTCCGCGCGCTGGGCCGAGGCTCGCGAGATGGAGAGCGCCGGACTGCTCGGCGATGCCGGCGCCTTCCTCGGCCGTCATCACGGTCGGTATCTGCGCCATGACGGCCCTGAGCACGTCATGGCGTTCGCGCCGACCCGCAGTGGCAAGGGCGTAGGTCTGGTCGTTCCGACGCTGCTGAGTTGGACCGGCTCGGCGGTCATCCACGACATCAAGGGCGAGAACTGGCAGCTGACCGCCGGCTGGCGGTCGCGCTTCAGCCATGCGTTGATGTTCAACCCGACCGATGCGCGATCGGCGCGGTACAATCCATTGCTGGAGGTCCGCCGTGGCGACAACGAAGTCCGCGACGTTCAGAACATCGCTGACATTCTGGTCGACCCCGAGGGGGCGCTAGAGCGTCGCAATCACTGGGAAAAAACCAGCCATTCGCTGCTGGTCGGCGCGATCCTCCACATCCTCTATGCCGAGGAAGAAAAGACTCTCGCACGCGTAGCGACCTTCCTGTCCGATCCGCAGCGTCCGTTCGTGGCCACGCTCAAGCGGATGATGACCACTAATCATCTCGGCACGACGGAGAATCCGCAGGTCCATCCCGTCGTGGCTTCGGCGGCCCGCGAGGTGCTGAACAAATCCGACAATGAACGCAGCGGTGTGCTCTCAACTGCGATGTCGTTTCTCGGTCTCTACCGCGATCCGACCGTCGCCGAGGTGACATCGCGCTGCGACTGGCGGATCGCCGATCTTGTCGAGGCGGCACAGCCCGTCTCGCTCTACCTCGTCATTCCGCCGTCCGATATCAGCCGCACCAAGCCGCTGGTCCGCCTGATCCTCAATCAGATCGGCCGCCGGCTGACCGAACGCCTCGATGGCGTCGGCGCAGCGAAACGTAACCACAAGCTGCTGATGATGCTGGACGAGTTCCCGGCGCTCGGCCGCCTCGATTTCTTCGAAACCAGCCTTGCCTTCATGGCCGGTTACGGCGTGCGTGCCTTCCTTATCGCTCAGAGCCTCAACCAGATTGAGAAGGCCTATGGCGAGCACAACAGTATCCTCGACAATTGCCATGTGCGCGTCGCGTTCGCGACCAACGACGAGCGAACGGCGCGGCGCATCTCCGACGCACTCGGCACCGCCACCGAACAGCGATCGATGCGCAACTATGCCGGCCACCGGCTCGCGCCCTGGCTCGCGCACGTCATGGTCAGCCGGCAGGAGACCGCGCGGCCGCTGCTGACGCCCGGTGAGGTGATGCAACTTCCGCCTTCCGACGAGCTGGTGCTCGTGTCCGGACTCGCCCCGATCCGCGCCCAGAAGCTGCGCTACTATGAGGACCGCAATTTCCGAGTGCGCGTTGCCGCGCCTCCCGAACTGACCGACGGCCGCTATGCTGATCGGCCGCAGGCTCGATCGAACGATTGGGGCAGTCTCGCCCGCCGGCCCGATGCCCGGCTCGCCCGAACCGAGGATGCTGCCGAGACCGAGGGCGAAGATGGTGGGCTCGAGCAGCAGCGCCATCCGGGCCTTGCCGAGGAAGCGCCCTCGAAACCCGAGCAGCCGAAACAGCTCGACCTGCTTGCCGCCGACCAGGACGAAGGCGATCTCGCCGCCGATCAAAGGACGATGGACCGCGCCCGCGGGTTGAGCGCCGTCGCGCGGGGCTATGGCATCGACGAAGCCGGCGGGCGCGACCTGCTGCCGGGGCTCTGAGCGATGAAGTTCCGCCAGAACCTTTATATCGATCAGGCGCTGAGCGACGCACTCGATGACCTGGCGCGTAAGCCGGGCACGAACAAGTCGCAGATCGTCAGCGATGCGCTGGGCGCCTATCTCGCGCGGCGCGGCACCAAGGAGATCGACGATCTTCTCAAAGGCCGGCTTGACCGCATCTCGCGTGAGATCGGTCATGCCCGCCGCGACATCGAGGTGCTGCTGGAAAGCCTGTCGCTGTTCGTCCGCTACCAGTTGACGGTGACGGCGCCGCTACCAGAGGCCGATACCGCCGCGCGCGCTGTCGGGCGCGAACGGTTCGAGGCCTTTGTCAGCCAGGTCGGTCGGCAGATCGGATCGGGCAAGCGCTCGATCGGTGCAGCCGACGAGGCGGAGGCGGGGCGATGAGCGAGACACTCTCATCCGATCGCCGCCGCGCGATGCTCCGCACCGCGATGGGGCCGACGATCGCGACTGCACTCGCCGATCCCGCCGTTATCGAGATCATGGTCAATCCTGACGGCGCGCTGCGGCTCGACCGGCTTGGCGAAGGCCGCACCGATACCGGCACGCGCTATGATCCCGCGCAAGTCGAGCGGATCATCCGCTTGGTTGCCAGCCACGCCCGCACCGAGGTTCATGCGGCGTCGCCGATCGTGTCGGCCGAGCTGCCGCCGCATGGCGAGGGCGCCGGCGAAAGGTTCGAAGGCGTGCTTCCGCCGGTCAGCCTCGCGCCGTGCTTCTCGATTCGCAAGCCCGCCGCCAAGATCTACACTCTGCTCGACTATGTGATGGACGGCATCATGCCGGCCGATACTGCCCGGCTGCTGTCGCTCGCCGTCGTCGAGCGAAAGAATATCCTGGTCGCGGGCGGCACGTCGTCGGGCAAGACCACGCTCGCCAACGCGCTGCTCGCCGAGATGGCGCACCTCGACGAGCGCGTGATCCTGATCGAGGACACGCGCGAACTGCAATGCGCGGCATCCGATGTTGTGGCGCTGCGTACTCGGCCCGGCGTAGTCGGCATGGCCGATCTGGTCCGCTCGACGCTGCGTCTTCGCCCCGACCGCATCATCGTCGGCGAGGTGCGCGGCGCCGAAGCGCTCGACATGCTCAAGGCCTGGAATACCGGCCACCCCGGCGGCATCGCCACGGTCCATGCCAATAGCGCGGTCTCCGCGCTCTACCGGCTCGAACAGCTCGTGCAGGAAACGGTCGTCACCGTCCCGCGCCGGCTGATTGCCGAAGCCATCGACGTGATCGTGTTCATCGCCGGCCGCGGTCTCGCACGCCGCGTCGAGACGATCGCGCGTGTCGCCGGCGTCGATCCCGACGGCGGTTACGCTGTCCTCGACCTCACCCCCGATCCCACAATCCCCAAGCCAGGAGAATGACCATGCGCCTTATTCAAAAACTGCCCGATCGCCGCTCGACCTTCCTTATCGGTGCAGTGTTCGGCCTCGGGCTCACCATCGCCAGTCGCGCGCACGCGGCCGGCACCGGCATGCCGTGGGAACAGCCGCTGCAACAGGTGTTGGATTCGGTCCAGGGTCCAGTCGCCAAGATCGTTGCGGTGATCATCATCATCGTCACCGGCCTGACCTTGGCGTTCGGCGAGACGGCGGGCGGATTTCGCAAGCTCATCCAGATCATCTTCGGCCTCAGCATCGCGTTCGCTGCGTCGAGCTTCTTCCTGTCGTTCTTCTCATTCGGCGGCGGGGCGCTGATCGCGTGATCGGGACCGGCGCCCATATCGAGGGCTTCGAGGCCCCGCTGCACCGGTCGCTCGCCGAGCCCATTCTGCTCGGCGGCGCGCCGCGGACGATCGCGATCGTCAACGGCACGCTCGCAGCCGCACTCGGGATCGGTCTCCAGCAATGGATTGCCGGGCTCGTGGTGTGGGCGTTTGGACACACGCTCGCGGTGCTCGCCGCCAAGCGTGATCCCGATTTCGCGCCCGTCATTGCCCGGCACCTTCGTCAAAAGGGACATTTCGCATGCTGAGCCTGCGTGAATATCGCAGCCGTGCCGACCGGCTCGCCGACCATCTCCCCTGGGCGGCGCTGATCGCGCCCGGCGTCGTACTCAACAAGGACGGCAGCTTCTCCCGCGTCGCGCGGTTCCGCGGTCCCGACCTCGAATCCGCGACCGAGGCCGAACTAGTGTCCGCCTGCGCCCGCGCGAACAATGTCCTGCGGCGTTTCGGCACCGGATGGGCGTTACACTTCGAAGCCGAACGGCGCGAGGCGCTCGGTTATCCTGCCAGCAATTTTCCCGACGCGGCATCGTGGCTGGTCGACGAGGAACGTCGTGCCGGCTTCGAGAGCGCGGCTGCGCATTTCGAGAGCCATTACCATTTGACGCTCACCTATATGCCGCCGGCCGATCAGGCCGACACGGCAGGCCGCGCGCTGGTCGAGCGCGGTGATGACGTGAAAGGGCGAGATTGGCGACAGGCGCTCGGTGTTTTCATCACAGAGACCGATCGCGCGCTCGACCTGATGTCCGGCTTCATGCCTGATGTCCGAGCACTCGACGATGCGGAAACGCTGACCTTCCTGCACGGCACGATCTCTGAGCGGCGTCACGATGTCACTGTCCCCGAGACGCCGATGTATCTCGACAGCGTGCTGGTGGACACGGCGCTGACCGGCGGGCTCGAACCAAAGCTGGGCGACCAGCATCTGCGCACGCTGACGATCCTCGGCTTTCCGAATGTCAGTCGGCCCGGAATCCTGGACGCGCTCAACCATCAGGATTTCGCCTATCGCTGGGTCACGAGATTCATCGCGCTCGACAAGACCGATGCGACCAAGGCGCTGACCAGGCTGCGCCGGCAATGGTTCAACAAACGCAAGTCGGTGACCGCGCTGCTGCGCGAGGTGATCTACAACCAGCCCGTCCAGCTGCTCGACAGCGATGCCGACAACAAGATGGTCGATGCCGATCTCGCGCTCCAGGCACTCGGCGGCGATCATGTCGCTTTCGGCTATCTCACCACGACGATCACGGTCACGGACATCGACCGCGCTGCGGCCGGGCGCAAGGTTCGCGCCGTCGAGCGGATCGTCAACGGGCTCGGCTTCACGACGATCCGCGAGAGCATCAACGCGGTCGAAGCCTGGCTCGGATCGTTGCCCGGCCAGATTTACGCGAATGTCCGGCAGCCGCTGGTTCACACGCTCAACCTCGCGCATCTGATGCCGCTGTCGTCGGTGTGGGCGGGACCGGTCCGCAACACGCATCTCGACGGACCGCCTTTGCTCTATGCGGAGACCAGCGGCTCGACGCCGTTCCGGCTGAGCACCCATATCGGCGATGTCGGCCACATGCTGATCGTCGGTCCGACCGGGGCCGGCAAGTCGGTCCTGCTCGCGCTGCTGACGTTACAGTTCCGGCGCTATCCGGGCCCGCAGGTCTATGTCTTCGACAAGGGCTTTTCGGCACGGGCCGCCGTGCTGGCGATGGGCGGCGCGCATCATGCGCTGGGACTCGGCGGCGAACGTGATGGCGAAGCGCGCGCAATCGCATTCCAGCCGCTGCGCCATATCGACCGCGGCGACGAACGTGCCTGGGCGGCCGAGTGGATCGCGGCGCTGCTCACCCACGAGCATGTCGCCGTCACGCCCGAGATCAAGGAATCGCTCTGGTCGGCGCTGAACAGTCTCGCGACCGCGCCGATCGAGGAACGGACGCTCACCGGCCTGTCGCTGCTGCTTCAGTCGACCGCGCTACGCTCGGCGCTGTCGCCCTATACCTTGGAGGGACCGTTCGGCCGGCTGCTCGACGCGGCCGAAGATGATCTCGCCATCGCCGACGTCCAGTGCTTCGAGACCGAGGCGCTGATGGGCCAGGCCGGCGTCGTAGCACCCGTGCTCACCTATCTGTTCCACCGGCTCGAGGAGCGGTTCGACGGGCGGCCGACCTTGCTCGTACTCGACGAGGCCTGGATCTTCCTCGATCACCCGCTGTTCGCCGCGCGCATCCGCGAGTGGCTGAAGACACTGCGCAAGAAGAACGTCGCGGTCGTGTTCGCGACGCAAAGCCTCGCCGATGTCGCGAACAGCTCGATCGCACCGGCCATCATCGAAAGTTGTCCGCAGCGCATCTTGCTGCCGAACGACCGTGCCATCGAGCCGCAGAGCCGAACTGCCTATGAGCGGTTCGGTCTCAACGACCGCCAGATCGAACTGATCAGCCGCGCGACGCCGAAGCGGCAATATTATCTGCAATCGGCGCGCGGCAACCGGCTATTCGAGCTCGGTCTCGGTCCGATCGCGCTGGCGCTGTGCGGCGCGTCCGATCCCGCGACCCAGGCGCGCATCGACGCGCAGCTCGCCGAGCATGGCGCGCATGATTTTGCTGCCGGCTTCCTGAGTGAAGCCGGCCTCGACTGGGCTGTCAGCCTGCTCGCCGATTTTCCCGATCCCCAAGCCCCCCAAGCAGGAGAAGTGTAATGCGTATCCGATTCCGCAAATATCTCGTCGCGTCCGCGATCGGCCTCGGTGCCGCCGGATCGCTCGTCATGGGCATCACCATGACGGCGACGCCGGCCCAGGCGCAGTTCACGGTGTTCGACCCGAGCAACTATAGCCAGAACCTGCTGACCGCCGCGCGAACGCTACAGCAGGTCAACAACCAGATCCGGTCGCTCCAGAACCAGGCCCAGTCGCTCATCAATCAGGCGAAGAACCTGACGACGATCAACTTTCCCGAACTGCAAGCGATCACGCAGACGCTTCAGCAGATCGATCAGCTGATGGGACAGGCGCAGGGCATCCAGTTCCGCGTCGCCAATCTCGATCAGCAGTTCCGTTCGCTGTATCCGACCAGCTTCAGCGCCGCGCTCACGACCAACGCGCAGGTCGCCGCCGCCAAGACCAGGCTGGACGCCTCGAAGGCAAGCTTCCAGCAGGCGATGACGGTGCAGGCGCAGGTGGTCGAGAATGTCCAGACCGATGCGACGACGTTGAGCGGTATCATAGCGCGTAGCCAGGGTGCCGAAGGAGCGCTGCAAGCGCAGCAGGCCACCAATCAGCTGCTGGCGCTCACCGCCAAGCAGCAATTCCAGATCCAGAACCTGATGGCAGCGCAATACCGTGCCGACGCGACCGAGGCCGCGCGCCGCGTTCAGGCCGAGCAGGAAGCGCGCACCGCGACCCAGAAATTCCTCGGAAGCGGGCAAGCCTACACGCCGCAATGAGCTGAGGCGGCGCGCTCCCTTGCTCCCCGAGCGCGCCGTCTCGTCGCGGGGTCCGATGGGCTTTCCCCCCTCATGGCCGCCGGACCCCGCGACACCCTTCAACACCAAAAATGAAAGCTGCCGACCTTGGGCGACCTCAATGTCATTGACCGCTTCATGCAGGCCTTCATCCGCTACATCGATAGCGGGTTCGGGTTGCTTGGCGGCGACGTCCACTTTCTGACCACCGTGCTGGTCGGCATCGATATCACGCTCGCCGGCCTTTTCTGGGCGATGGGCGGCGAGGACAATATCCTCGGCCGCTTCCTCAAGAAGATTCTCTATGTCGGTGCCTTCGCGCTGATCCTGAACAGCTTCTCGACGCTGGCCGATATCATCTTCAAGTCGTTCGCGCAAGCCGGGCTGACCGCCGGCGGCGGTGGCATGACCGCGGACGATCTTCTGAAGCCCGGCAAGCTCGCTGGCACCGGCTTCACCGCCGCATGGCCGCTGCTGAATCAGGCTTCGCAAATGCTCGGCTTCACGACCTTCTTCGACAATTTCATCACGATCATGGTGCTGCTGATTGCCTGGGTGATCGTGATCCTCGCCTTCTTCATCCTCGCGGTGCAGCTCTTCATCACGATCATCGAGTTCAAATTGACGACGCTCGCCGGCTTCGTGCTAGTTCCCTTCTCTCTCTGGAATCGCACCAGCTTCCTCGCTGAGCGCGTGCTGGGCAACGTGGTGTCGTCGGGTATCAAGGTGATGGTGCTCGCCGTTATTGTGGGCATCGGTTCGGGCTTTTTCTCCGAGTTCATCGCGGCGCTGCAGGGCCAGGAGCCCGATATTGGCCAGGCCATGAGCCTCGTGCTCGCCAGCATCTCGCTGTTCGGTCTCGGCATCTTCGGCCCCGGCATCGCGTCCGGCCTCGTCGCCGGCGCCCCGCAGCTCGGCGCGGGCGCGGCGGTTGGTACCGCACTCGGCGCAGGTGCTGCGTTCGCGATGGGCGGCGGGGCAGCCGTCGCAGCGGCGCGTGGAGTGGCTGGCGGCGCCCTGGGCGCTATCCGCGCAGGCACCACGATGGGATCGGCCGCATCGACAGCGGCGCAACTCGGCAAAGAGACCGGCGGCTCAGCGATCGGCGGCATGGCCGCCGCCGCCAAGGGTGCTGCGGCACAGAAGGTCAGCAGCACATTCGGACTCAGCGCAGCGGCCGAGCGTGGTCGTACCGCCGCGTGGAACGCTCTCAACCAGACCTCCGGCGCGTCGACTGAAAGCAACGCGGCAGGCGGAGGTGCCGGCGACGGCGCACCGGCTTGGGCGCGCAATTTGCGTGCCCAACAGACTGCCCGCCACCATCGTCAGCTCGCATTGCACACCCTCCAGCAGGGTGATCGCGGCGGCGCGTCCGCAACCCCAGACATCAAGGAAAAGGAGTAGCCCCCATGCGATTCAAGCGCGCCGTGCAGCGCTACGGGCGAACGCCCGAACCCGAAACACCCTATCAGCGTGCGGGGCAGCTCTGGGACGAGCGGATCGGTTCCGCCCGCGTCCAGGCCCGCAACTGGCGGTTGATGGCATTCGGCGGATTGTTCCTGACGACCGGACTGTCCGCCGGCCTGGTCTGGCAATCAATGCAGAGCCGCGTCGTCCCCTATGTCGTCGAGGTCGATGCGCTCGGTGAAGCACGGGCAATCGCGCCCGCCGCGACCGCTTATCGCCCGACCGACCCGCAGATCGCGTGGTTCCTGGGCCGTTTCATCACCGACATCCGGGCCAAATCGCTCGACCCGGTGTTGATGCGCGACAACTGGCTGGCGGCTTACGACTTCGTATCTCCGCGCGGTGCCATCTTCCTCGGCGAATATGCCCGCTCCGCAAACCCGTTTGCGGATGTCGGCGACAAGACCGTGTCGGTGCAGGTCACCAGCGTCGTCCGCGCGTCAGATACATCGTTCCAGGTAAAGTGGGCCGAGACCGCGTTCGATCGGGGAAGCCTTGCGGACACCTCGCGCTGGACCGCGATCCTGACGGTCACGGTCAAGCCGCCGAAAAACGCCGATACGCTGAGGAAGAATCCCCTCGGGCTCTACGTCGATGCAATTGACTGGAGCCGCGAACTTGATGCGCCTGCACCAATAGCGACGCCTTCGCCACGGCCAGCGCCGGCCGCGGCACCGGCGAATCTCCCGCTCGGCTCGCCTCTCGATCCCAACCTCGCGCCCCTGGCGCCGTCCCCACAGGAGAACCGTCAATGAAACGCGCCCTGCTCGCTGCCACCATGCTGGTCGCCGCTTCCTCCGCGCACGCCCAGACCGCAGCCCCAACGCCGACCATCCCGGCGCCGAGCCAGCCAGCACCCGCGGTCGCTCCAACACCACCGACTGCCGCGGACGCTCCTCCGCTCGCACTGCCCGCGGTTCGTCATCGACTGAAGCCGCTATCGCCCGCCGCGAGGCGCGTCCGTACAGCTAACCACGAAGCGACGCTGGAGCCGCAGGCCCGCGCGTTCATAAATGCCGCGCAGATCTATCCGTTCAGCGACGGCGCGCTCTATCGGCTCTACGCCGCACCCGAACTCGTGACCGACATTGCACTGCAGACCGGCGAAACCATCATCTCGGTGGCGGCGGGCGACACCGCACGCTGGGTTGTTGGCGACACCACCAGCGGCACCGGCGACGCCAAGCGTGTCCATATCCTGGTGAAGCCGTTCATCGCGGGACTGACGACCAACCTTGTCATCACGACCGATCGCCGCACCTACCACCTCCAACTAGAGAGCACCGCCACGACGGCGATGTCAGCCCTGTCCTGGACCTATCCGCAGGACGAATTGCTGGCGATCAAACGGGCGGCAGACCAGCAGCGCGCCGCTACGCCGGTCGCCAGCGGACTCGCCGTCGAGCAACTGAACTTCGGCTATGCGATCACGGGAGACAGGCCGAACTGGCGTCCGCTTCGCGCATTCGACGACGGTCGTCAGACCTTCATCGAATTTCCGCCGAGCCTGGCCGTCGGAGAGGCGCCGCCACTGTTCGTCGTGGGTCCGAAGGGCGATGCGCAACTCGTCAACTATCGCGTTTCCGGGCGCTTCTATGTGGTCGACCGGCTGTTCGATGTCGCCGAACTCCGGCTCGGCGAGAAGAAACAAGCCGTCGTGCGGATCACGCGGGGCGGCGACGGGCGCCGCCACGATCGCCGGAGGGCGTCATGAGCAAGGAAGCCGCAGAACAGCCAGCGCCGGCGAAGGCAGATCCCGAAACGCTCGTCCTGCGCGGCTCGCCCGGCCGGGTCGTGCGCTTCCGGCGTGGGGCGGTGGTGGCCATCGCCGCACTAGGTTCGACCGCGATCGTGGGCGCCGCCTGGTTCGCACTGAAGCCGACGACATTCCATGTCATCGCTGCAAATGAGGATCGCCCGGACATCGCGACGAAGGCCCCGGCCGATGCGCTCGCCAATGCGCCGAAGAGTTATGGTGACGTGCCCCAGCTGGGTCCGCCGCTTCCGGGCGACCTGGGGAAGCCAATCCTCGAGCATCAGCAGTCGGTCGGCGCTGCGATTCCGCCCGTCGGTGCCAATCAGCGGGCGCAGGCTGCCGAAGCGGAACGCCAGCGCCTCGCCGCCGAGCAGAAGGCCGCCCGCGAGTCCGCCGTAATGATGCAGATATCGGGCGCGAACCGACCGGCTGCCGCGGAGCCAGCGACAGTGGCGTCTGCCACACCATCGGCCGACGCCAGCACCGCGCGGATGGCCCTCGATCCTGATCGCGATCCCAACGGTCAGCAGCGCAAGGCCGATTTCGTCGGGGCGACGGATAGGACCAGCGACATCAACCCGCATGCTCTGGTGCCATCGCCGTCGCCATACACGCTCATGGCGGGGAGCGTCATCAGCGCCAGCCTCATCACTGGGCTGGATTCCGATCTGCCAGGACTCGTTACCGCGCAGGTCACCGAGAACGCCTATGACAGCGTGACCGGCCGGATTCTGCTGGTCCCGCAGGGCTCGCGGCTGATCGGTAGCTATGACAGTGTCGTGGCGTTCGGCCAGGAACGCGCCCTCGTAGTCTGGCAGCGCATCATCCTGCCCGACGGCGCGTCGGTCCGGATCGACAACGTGCCGGCGACAGACACGGCCGGTTATTCGGGACTGTCGGACAAGGTCGATGTCCACACCTGGCAACTGCTCAAGGGTGTCGCGCTGTCGACGTTGCTCGGGGTTGGCACCCAATTGAGCTTCGGCAGTAATGAGAGCGACCTGGTTCGTGCGATCCGGGAATCCGCCCAGCAAAGCGGTTCACGCGCCGGCGACCAGCTCGTCACCCGCAATCTCAACATCCAGCCGACGATCCGGGTTCGGCCCGGCTGGCCGCTGCGCGTCGTCGTGCACAAGGACATCGTCATGCGCCCCTGGCAGACGGCGGAGAGGTGATATGCCCGAGATCAAACTGGCAAGGCTGCCCGATCGGACCCCGGTCAAGCTGGCGATCACCGTAACGCCCGAGCTGCACAAGGCGCTCACGGATTATGCGACGCTCTACAATAGGACCTATGCCCAGTCCGAGCCGATCACCGAACTCATACCCCATATGCTCTCGGCATTTCTGGCCAGCGACCGAGCTTTCGCGAAAGCTCGTGAGACGCTCGAAGGAGTTTGAACATGAGCGAAGGCACGGACAAGGCTGACCGGCTGCTGCGCATCGTTGATGTGAAGAGCCTGGTCGGATTGGGCAAATCCAAGATCTACGCGCTGGTTGCGGAAGGTGCCTTTCCCAAGCCGTATAAACTATCGCCCAAGGCGGCGCGCTGGAGCGAGCGCGAGATCGTTGCGTGGATTGAGAGCGTTCGGCTGCCCGGTCGATAAGGCTACCGACAAAATCGGTCGCCACTCACGAATCCAGCCCAAGCGCCATCTCCACGGGCGGCCATGGAAAGTGCTTCCGGACCTTCGAGCGCAGTTCACCTGCGGACGAGGCAGTGACTCGCCTCTTCGGGCTGAGCAGCAACCCGCGCCACATATCCGGTGTCATCGTCGTCCACTCCGGCTCGGCCGAGCCATCGACACCGAATGTGACCTGCCGCCACTCGTCCCGATCGAAAAACTCGTAGTTTTCGAGCCATACGACTCTGGTCGTAGAAAGCTCGAAACGCTCACACACCTGCCTGAAAATATACTCCGCTGCGTTCGTGATGCTTTTGCCGGGATTACCTGGCATTTCGACGCAGGCGATAACGATCCGTCCATCGGGCAGGTCAATCCGTTCGATTGTGCAGATTCCATCGGCCCCGGGCGCGGAATAGGCGAAGAATTCAGGGCGGTTGGCTATGAGCCAGAGCGGAAAACGCCAGCGATGCGCGGGGTCGGTTTCTGCCTCGGCGACGACCTCCCTTGCGATCCGAGCCATAGGTTGGCCCGCGGGCAGCACGGCCTCGCTCAAGGTCTCGATCAACTTGTCCCGCCAATGGCGAACCTCGCCCAGGGTGTAGCCTTTGGATTGGCTCGTGTTACCGTCGAAGCTGTCGTGGTGTTCGAGGCAAAGCCACACCAGGTTTTCGAGCCGATCATCGTCGGACCGCTTGTTCAGGTGCGCGATCTGACCTCTACGCTCTTCCTGATTGCCCTTGAGGAAGTAACACAGGCAGCATCGACGCCGACATGCCACCAGCACCGTCTCGACAGTTGCTTCCGAAAGATGCTTCCGTTTCGTCAATGTGCTTTCGTCTCTTATTGCTCAACCGTCGGCTGACACAGGAGCGGCTCGAACTCGCCTTCTATCGAAATGCCTGCCGAGCGGCACGAGATTTACGAAATGGGATCAGGCGGCCTGCGCACGACGCGGTAATTTCGTGACCCGTGTCTGGCGTTTCCTTGAGCCCAGGACGAAGGCTTCCCAGTCGTTCATGAGGACGCGGCGCTTGAGAAAAGCATCGCCGCGCCGATACGCTCGTGAGGTTTCGTCGCCGATTTGGTGCGCGAGCGCCTGTTCGACGACGGACTCGGGATGGTCGGTCATTTCGCCCATGTAATCCCGAAATGTGCTGCGCATACCGTGGACGGTGAAATGGCCAAGCTTCATGCGCCGCAACACCATGGTCATCGCCATTTGCGAAAGCGGCTTTCCCATCTTCTGGCCTTCGAATACGAAGTCGTCCGGCGCCCGGTTCGAACGCTTGGCGATCCCGCGCAATATGGTCACCGCCGCTTCGCAGAGCGGGATGCGATGCTCGACGCCCATCTTCATCCGGTCGGCCGGCACCGTCCATATCGCGGCGTCCAGGTCGACCTCCGACCACGTCATGCGCAACGTCTCGTTCGTTCGCGTCCCGCAAAGAATGGTCAGCTCCAGCGCCCGCGCTGCCAGCGCCGGGCGGATGTTCAGCCGTTTCCAAAAGCCCGGCAGATCCTCGAACGGCATGGCCGGGTGGTGACGGACCTGCTTCTTGGTTTTCCGCTTCGGCAGCAAGTGGCTGAGGTTGCCGCGCCACCGCGCCGGGTTCTCCCAGGGGCTCTGGATGTGCTTCGATGCCTTTGCCGCGTCGAGGACATTCTCGATGCGGCCGCGAAGCCTGCTCGCCGTTTCCGGGACGGTCCGCCAGATTGGCTTGAGGACGCCCACAACGTCTTCGGTACGGATGTCTTGGACCGGCATTTGAAGCAGTGCGATTGCATGGGTCTTGATCGTGTTGCGCCACTGTTGCCGATGCTTTGGGTTTTTCCACCCCTCTTCATGCGTAAAGATATAATCGTCGGCGAACGTGCCGAAGAGGACCGGACCTGTGCGCTCCAACTCGGCAAGCCGTGCTTCCTCAGCCGCCTCCGCCTCGGCGGCACGGCGCGCTTCGAGCGGGTCGGTACCTTCGGCAAGGAGCTGTCTCGCCGCCGCCGCCAGGTCGCGCGCTTTGCTAAGTCCGAGATCGCTCGCGGGTCCGAGCCCCATTTCATGACACTTCTTGTTCCGCTCATACGCGAACACCCAACGCCGCGAACCGTCCTTCTTGATGAAGAGCCAAAGCCCGCCACCGTCAGCATGTTTGCCAACTCGCTTTTCGGTTTCGACACGCCGGGCGTTGAGCCTGTGGATCGAACGTGACACGCCAATCTCCAATAACGAGAGCAGGATCAGCAACCCGGTTAGCGACCCGGTTTCCAACCCGGTTTGAGTCGTGGATTAGCGCGGATTAAAATGGACCGGTGCGGCCCGATCACCTGCGCGGCCACCGCTCAAACCGTTGTTTTAATAGGTGATTTATGCAAAAAAGTCGAGGGTGGACAAAGCGTTGATGGGGGTGGATACGAATCCCTCCGTCTCCGCCACATTGCAACAAGCAATGCGCTAGGCCTCATCGAAGTCGGCGGAGCGGGTTTGGCGCGGTGGGGGCCAGCCGATCGAACGTTGCTCGTCGATGATCCGCCCCGCTCCTGCCTGAGAGCGTTGGGGGCGATGGAGCCTGCCGCCCAACCGAGGCGGTTGCGAGCCCACCGCAACACGAGCGAAGCATTGCCGCAAGCCCCGGGATTTGCTCTACAAACCTTTGCGGCTTTGGGAGAGCGAGATGCACGACGGCAAACGAGGGCGCCGGATCGAACGCGTGGTGATCCTGGGCGGCGGCACCGCCGGCTGGATGACCGCTACCGCGCTCGCCAAGAGCTTCGGGCCGCGGCTCGCGATCACGCTGCTCGAATCGGCCGAGATCGGCACCGTCGGCGTCGGCGAGGCGACGATCCCGACGATCCATTGGTTCAACGAACTCATCGGGCTCGACGAAGCCGAATTCCTGCGCGCCACCAAAGCGAGCTTCAAGCTGGGGATCGAGTTCGTCGATTGGACGCGGCCCGGCCATCGCTATTTCCACCCCTTCGGCAGCTATGGCGTCGCGCTGCCTGGGGTGGCGTTCCACCATCGCTGGTTGAAGGCGGCGCGCGAGGGGCTCGAGCTGCCGCTCGACGCCTTTTCGCTCGCCACGCGGCTGGCGGCGGACAATCGCTTTGCCAAGCCGCAGGGCGACGCGCGCTCGATCCTTTCGACGCTCGGCTATGCCTATCATTTCGACGCGGCGCTTTATGCCCAGCATCTGCGCGGCCTCGCCGAGGCGGCGGGGGTGACGCGGATCGAGGGCAAGCTGCAGCAGGTGGAACGCGATGGCGAGAGCGGCCATGTCACCGCGCTCACCACCGAGCGCGGCGAGCGGCTGGCGGGCGAGTTGTTCATCGATTGCTCGGGCTTTCGCGCGCTGCTGATCGAAGGCGCGATGGGCGCGGGCTATGAGGATTGGTCGCATTGGCTGCCGTGCGACCGCGCGGTCGCGGTGCCTTGCGCGCGCGTCGCCGAGACGACGCCCTATACCCGATCGACCGCGCGCGCGGCGGGCTGGCAATGGCGCATCCCGCTCCAGCACCGCACCGGCAACGGCTATGTCTATGCGAGCGCTTTCCTGCCGGACGACGAAGCGGCGGCGACTCTGCTCGCCAATCTCGACGGCGAAGCGCTCGCCGAGCCGCGTTTCCTGCGCTTCACCGCCGGGCGGCGGCGGCGCTGCTGGCTGGGCAATGTCGTCGCGATCGGGCTGTCCTCGGGCTTTCTCGAGCCGCTCGAATCGACCAGCATCCATCTGATCCAATCGGGCATCGCCAAATTGCTGACGCTGTTTCCCGATGCCGATATCGACCCGCGCCTCGCCGCGCGTTTCGACCGGCTGTTCGCCGACGATATGGACGATATCAAGGACTTCCTCGTACTTCATTATCACGCGACGCACGACAAGCCCGAGCCGCTGTGGACGCATTGCCGCCACATGGCGCTGCCCGAAAGCCTGATCGAAAAAGAGGCGCAGTATCGCCGTTCGGGTCGGGTGATGCTCGGCCCCGACGCGCTGTTTCGCGAGGCGAGCTGGCTCGCGGTGCTCAACGGGCAGGAAGTGTTGGCGGAGGATTACAGCCCGCTCGCCGATGCGCTCGATCCGGCGGTGAACCGCGCGCAGCTGGAGCAGATCGCCGCAGTCGTCGCCCGCGCCGCGCCGAGCCTGCCCAAGCATGACGCGGCGCTCGCCGCGCAGATCGGCGAGACGCGGGCGGCCCCGGCGGCCGCGCTGGTGTGACCGCCACGCCCGATATCAGCGCGCGCCGCATCGGGCAGGAGCGCGAACCGCTGGTGATCGTCGATGGCTTCGCGCCCGATCCCGACGCCTTGCGCGCCGCCGCCGCCGCCGCGCGGTTCGCGCCGGCGGGCGAGCATTATCCGGGCGTCCGCGCGCCGCTGCCCGCCGACTACCTGGCCTCGGTGCGGCCCGTGCTCGCGACCGTGCTGCGCGAGGTGTTCGGCGCGCGCGCCCGGCTGCGCGTGCTCGACGCGCGCTTTTCGCTCGTCACCACCCCGCCCGATCGGCTGACGCTCGAACAGCGGCTGCCGCATGTCGATGCGCTGGAGCCGGGGCGGATCGCGCTCGTCCATTATCTGATGCCCGGCGGCGGCGACGGCACCGCGTTCTTCCGCCACCGCGCGACGGGCTATGAAACGCTCGATGCCACGCGCGCGCCGCGCTACCAGGCGATGCTGGCGGCCGAGCTGCGCGCGGCGGCGCCCGCCGGCTATATCGCCGGCGACACGGCGCTGTTCGAGCGGATCGCGGTGGTGCCGGCCGAGGACAATCGCGCGGTGATCTACCGCAGCGCCCTATTCCACAGCGGCGCGATCAGCCCGGGGGCGCGGCTCAGCGCCGACCCGCGCCTCGGCCGGCTGACGGTGACGGCGTTTCTCGCGGCCGAATAGCCGCGGGCGGGCGCACCGCCAGATACACCGTGCTCCACAGCTGCGCGGCGTTCGATTCGTCGACATCCTGTCGCCCCGCGCCGAACGGCACGATCTGGTAGCGCCCCTGCGCATAGCGCCACGACCAAAGCTCCGAATTGGCGACGGCGCGCGCCGCCAGGATCACGCGCCACAGCTTCGCCTGCGCCTCGCGCAGCCGCGCGCGGGTCGGCGCGGGCAGATCGGCGCGGGCGAGCTGGCGCTCCAGCCCCGCCGCGAGCAGCGCCTGCTGCCACGACCAAACGACGGCGCCGTGATAGGCAGCGGGGGTGAACTTCGCCTGCAATTCGGGCGTCGCCAGCGCGGGATTGGCGACCAGCAGCCCGATATCGGTGAGCAGCCCCGCTGGAAACGGCCGCAGGAGCGCGCCCAGATAGCGATCGAGATCGCCCGCGCTCGGCTCCCCGAACAGCAACGCGAAGCCTTCGTCCGAATGGAGGATCGGCACCGGCGTCCCGTCGGCATTGAGCGCGATCGCGTGATAGTCGAGCGGCGCGCGGCCGAGCGCGGCGAGCGCCGGGGCGGCGGGCACGCCCAGGCTCTCGGCATAGCGACGAATGGCGGGGGCGGCTTGGGCGGCGGGCACCGATTGCGCGAAGAGCGGCGGCGCGGCCGCGCGCCATTTGGCGGCGAGTGCCTCGGCCTCGGCGAGCGCCGCGCGGTCGTCGGGGGTCAGATAGGGATCGAGCAGCCCCGCCGCGCGCAGCCGCGCCGCCGCTTCCAGCGCGGCGGGCACCAGCACCGCGTTCACGTCATAGGCATAGCGACCGCCGCCCAGCCCATCATTGCTGTCGCGCCACTCCCCCGCGGCGCGCCCGGGCTTGAGCGCGATCAGCCGATCGACGCCGGGCGCTTGCGCGAAGGGCCGCGCCTGGGCGAGCACGAAGCGCAGATTGCGCACCAAAGCCGCGCCCACCCGCTCCTGCTTGTCGGGCTGCGAAACGCTGGTCACCGGCTGGGCGAGATAGGCGCGCGCGCCCGCCGGATGCGCGATCAGATAAGCCGCCGCCACTGGCGCGAGCATGAAATCATCGTCGATCATGAAATAATCGAGCTCGGCCGCGTTGCCGCGCTCGCTCGCCCGGCGCTTTTCCATGATCGCGAATTCGGCGATGCCCTCTTCATGCGCGACCTCGCCCGCCGAGTCGAGCCGCGCGAGCACCGAGTTCAGCCCCGCCTCGATCGCCGCCGGCTGGAGCACGGGCATCAGCAGCCGCACCGACATCAACGTGTCGCGCCCGAAATAGGTGTTGAAGCGCCACGATCCCGCCAGGAATTTCTCGCGGTAACTCAGGAAGCGCAACGCGTCGCGCGCCGCCCGATCGGGCGCGGCGCGGGCGTTGAGCAAATCGCGCTCGGCCAAACCGGTGAGCGGCGGGTCGCCGCTCGCGCCGATGATCTCGAGCCGGATCGGCTGGCCGCGCGTGGCGACGATCCGCCGCCCCGCGATCCGCCCGGCGAGCACGCGCACGCTCAGCCGATAGCCCGCCGCCCCGTCGAGCCGATCGCGCGCCCAGTCGATCCGGTCGCCCTCGATCCGCGGCGCGACCGCGACCTCGGGCGGGAATTTCGCGATCGCCTGATAATCGCGCAGATAGCGGACGTTGGTGACGAGCCCCTGTTTCACCGCGAGCGCGGGCGCATCGATCGTCGCGACCGCGCGCACGCCGTGGAGCGGCCGCCCCTGCCCGTCGCGCAGCGTCAGCGGCGCGGGCGGCGTCTCCAGCCGCCAGCGCGCGGGCGCGGCGAGCCGATCGAACCACAGCGCCACGCCGCTATTACCGGCGGGAAAGGCGATCAGGATGCGCGGATCGAGCCCGGAGCGCAGCAGCAGATGCGCGGCGACGGGCCCCTCGCGCAGGAACGCGTTGATGTTGCGCCCTTCGACCAGCTGATAAGCCAGCTCGGGCCGCGCCTGCGCCGCGCTCGGGCCGCTTTGCCCCGCCGCGAGCAGCAGCGCGCCGGCCGCCGCCGCCAAGATGCGGAGACCCCGCCCGCGCCGCTCGTCCCGCATCGCGCGCCTCCTCAGAAGCGCATCGTCACGGTGCCGCCGAAGGTCGGCCCCACGATCCCGCGCGCGTAAAAGAAGCCCGAAGCCGCATTTTGCGTCTGGCCCTGGCGCGGGTTGCCTTCGGTCAGGCCGAGTTCGTCGAACACATTGTCGACGTTGAAGCTCGCCTGGATGCGCTCGGTCACGTTCAATGAAATGCCGAAGCCGGTCACCCCATAAGCCGGCAGCGCGACGCCATTGCCCGAATCCGCGAAAATCCGGCCGATATATTTATAGCGGCCATAGAATTCGCCGAGCTTGCGCGGCAGCTGCAGCGTCGAGGTGATGGTGAACAGCGTCGACGGGGTACGTTCGGGCCGGTTGCCGTCGAACCCCTGTTGCCGCACGCCGTTCAGCCGCAGATTGTTGAGCGTGGGATCCTGGAACACGCCGAAAAAGTCGACCGTCCACCAACGCACCGGCCGGATCAACGCATCGACCTCGACCCCGAAGGTGCTGAGATCGGCTTGGAACGCGGTTTGGATGGTGGGGTTGGTGGGATCGATGAAATTGTAGAACTGATTGTTGAAATTGGTCTGGAACACCGTGACCGAGGCGCTCAACAAACGGCGATACTCCCAACGGACGCCGCCTTCGTACAGCTCGATGCCGGTGATCGGATCGGTGTTGTTGGTCTGGAAGCCATCGGCATAGCGCGCATAGACCGACAAATTGGGCCGGATCAGATAATTGACGCCCACCGTCCAGGCGATGCGATCCTGGCTGCGGCGCAGGTCGCTGAAATTGCCCGCGAAGGTCGATCCGACCGTGGGCACCACGGCGGCATTGGCGAGCCCGGGTTGGACGAGTTGCTGAAACTCGGTCGGGTTGCCGTTCGCGTCGAACGCGGTCGCGACCAGCCGGTTCGCGGGATTGGCGGCCTGCGCGGCGGTGGGAAGTTGGCCGTCGAGGAAGCGCGCATCGTCATTTTCCCAGCGGATGCCGCCGTCGATGCGCAGATCGCCGATTTGGAACTCGTCATTGGCATAGATCGACACCGAGCTGTCGGTACGCCGCCTGATCCCCGCGCCCCAATTGCCGTAAGAGATCTGGCCGTTATCGGTGAGCGTGCCGATGACGTTGTTGTTCGCATCCAGCGCGACGACGTCATAAATGTCGCTATTGTTTTTGACATCGTTCACGACCGCCGAAGTCGCCGACTGGTTCTGATAGCGGCCGACGTCGTAATAGAGCACGCCCGCAGTCAGCGAGTTCTTGAACCCGTTGCCCTGATATTCCCAGCGCGCGCCGAAGTTCGAACCGAAGTCGAACCCGCTCTGGTAATCATGGTTGAGCGTGGTCTGCTGCAGAAAGCCGTTGCCGTTGAGCGCGTTGAGCGCCGCGACTTGGTTCGAGCCGAGCACGACATTGGTGCGCAGGTTGCGAATGCCGAAGCGCACGGCGGTCGGAAACACCGCCGCGCCGCGCGTCAGCAGGCCGTTGATCGGCGATCCGTCGCCCGGCGTCAGATAAGCGACCGCGCTCGCCAAGCCGGCATTGCCGGTGCCCGAGCCCGGGAAGAGCCCGTTGAAATCGGTCTTCAGCCCCAGATAACGCGCCCGCGCGAACACCTCGATCGAATCGGTCAGCGGCTTTTCGATGTCGATGCGCAACTGCTGCGACTTGACCCGTACGCCTTCCGAATAGTTGAAGTCGCGAAAGCCGTCGGCCTCGACGAAAGTCGATACCGGCACCGCGATCCGCGAAAAGGCCGTGCCGCCGATATTGTCGAACTGATTGTCGAGCCCCGGGAAGGATCCCGGCCGGCCATTGTTGAACGAATAGGGCTGGCCCGCATAATAGGCCGCCTTGAAATCGCCGATCCGCCCGGTCACCCGCACATAGCCGCCGCCATCGAACTTATATTCGATCGACCCCTTCAAGCGATAGCCATCATAGCTGAACGGATTGCGACGCACGCCCGGGCTCGACTGGAAGAAGCCGCTGATGCTGAAGGCGAGCTTGTCCTTGATGATCGGCGCCGAGATATAGGCGTCGCCGCGCCGCAGCCCGTAATTATAGGCGGTGAAGCGCGCGATCGCCTCGGGGCTGGTGAAGTTGTTGCGGCGCGAGATGAAATTGATCGTGGCGCCCGCGCCGTTCACGGTCAGCACGCCCGAAGAACCGCCCTTCACCGCTTCCAGCCGGTCGATCGACAAATCCTGGGTGAAGAAAAAGTCGGCGCCGCCGCCCTGATAGATGATCGGCAGCCCGTCTTCCTCCAACTGGATGAAGCGCTGGCCGCCGCCTTGCAGGCCGCGCACCGAATAATTGTTCGACAATTCGCCCGCCGTCCCCTCGACGAAAATGCCGGGGACGAGTTCGAGCAAATCGGCGGTGGAGCGCGGCGCCTTGCGATCGATCGCCTCGCGCGTCGCATAAGTGATGTCGGCCGAGGACGTGATCAGCGCGCGGTTGCGCGAGGTGGTGCCGGTGACGACCACATCCTCCAGCCCATCGCTGGGGGCGACGTCGCTCGTGGTCGGCGGCGGGGTCGCCGGTTGCGGCGATTGGGGAGCGCCGGGGCCGGTTCCGGTCGTCTGCCCGGCGGGGGGCGCCTCCTGCGCGTCCGGTGTCGCCGTTTGCGCGGACGCCGGCACCCATGGCGCGGCGGCCGACCCCAGCAACAGAAGCGCCCGAGCGCTGAGCCGCCTGCGGTTCATCATGTCCCTCTCACATCCCATTGTTTCGTTGCATTGTTTCGTTGCGCTGCCGTCGCGTGAATGACGGCGCGATGGGGCAAGACTAGGTCAGCGATCGACCGATTGCAATCGTTTGTTACATCGAATTGTCATGCGCGCTAGTCTTGGCATTCGAGCGTCAATTCCCTGCCGCTCGCGATTGGCTTTCATTGCACCCGCGATATAAAGCCGGCATGGACCGAGAGCGCCCGATGTCTTCCCCGCCGTCCCGCCCCAAAACCATCGTCGATCTGGCGCGGCTGGCCGGCGTTTCGGCGGGCACGGTCTCGCGCGCGCTCGCCGGCAAGTCGGTCGTCAATCGCGAAACGATGGCGCGGATCCGCGCGCTCGCCGCCGAACATGATTTCCGGCTGAACCAAATGGCGAGCCGGCTGCGTACCCGGCGCACCAGCGTGATCGGGGTGGTGGTGCCGCTCGGTCACGAGCGTCGGCAGCATCTGTCGGACCCGTTTTTCACGACGATGATCGGCCATCTGGCCGATGCGCTCACCGAAAACGGCTATGATCTGATGCTGTCGCGCGTGATCCCCGAGGCACCCGATTGGCTCGATCGGATCGTCGATTCGGGCATGCTCGACGGGGTGCTGCTGCTCGGCCAATCGGACCAGACGGCGGTGCTCGATCGCGTCGCGGCGCGCTACCGCCCGCTCATCGCCTGGGGCAGCCAGGCGCCCGGGCAAGTCCATTGCGCGGTGGGGACCGACAATTTTCGCGGCGGTATGCTCGCGGGCGAGCATCTGCTCGCCGCCGGCGCGCGCCGCCTCGCCTTTCTGGGCGAAGTGCGCGCGCCCGAATTGCGGTTGCGCTATGAAGGCTTGAGCGCCGCCGCCGCGCGCGCCGGCGCCGCGCCGCCCTTGCTGCTCGAAACCGCGCTCGCCGCCGATCTGATGGGTGCGGAGATCGCCGCGCATCTCGATCAGTATGGCGGCGCGATCGACGGCGTTTCGGCAGCGTCGGACATGATCGCGATGATGACGCTGCGCCAGCTCGCCGATCGCGGCATCGCGGTGCCCGACCAGGTCAAGGTGATCGGCTTCGACGATCTGCCGATCGCCGAGCAGACCGTGCCGCGGCTGAGCACGATCCGTCAGGAATTCGCCGAAGGCGCGCGCGCGATGGTCGATCGGCTGTTCGCGGCGATGGCCGACGGCTCCGCGCCGAGTTCGCTGCAATTGCCGCCGCGATTGGTGGTGCGCGATTCAACCGGCGGCTAGGCGCGCGCGCTCCCTGGCGCCGCCGCCGGGCGCGCGCACCAGCAGCGTCGCCACCGCCGCCGCCAGCAGCGCCCCGCCCGCGAGCATCAACACGTGGCGCGGGTCGCCGCCCAACGCCGGGCGATAGAGGAACGGCATCGTCACGCTTTGGATCAGCATCGGCAGCACGATGAACATGTTGAAAATGCCCATATACACCCCCGTCCGCTCGGGCGGGATGGCGCTGGCGAGCAGGATATAGGGGCTGCCCATCAGGCTCGCCCAGGCGACCCCGATGCCCAGCATCGGCAGATAGGCCCAGGCTTCGCGGCCGATGCCCGGCAGCGCGATCATCGCGGCGCCGCCCGCCATCATGCACAGCGCATGCCCCCAGCGCGCGCCGATCCGGCGGGTGAGCGGCACCAAAGCGAGCGCGGCGAAGAATGCGACCGCGTTGTAGAACCCGCCGAGCCGGCCGTTGACCAAGGTCGCGTCGCGCACCGCCGCCGCCCCGGTATCGCCGCAAAAGGCGCGCGACAGCGAAAACACCGCATATTGCCAATAGCAGAACATGCCATACCATTGAAAAAACATGGCGAGCGCGAGCTGGCGCATCGGGCGCGGCATCGCGCGAATGGCGTCGATCAGTTCGCGCGCGATCGCCCCCGCGCCGCGCGGCTGGGCGCGCATCGCCGCGATCGCCTCGGCGCTCAGCGGCAATTCGGGCACCCGCCACACCGACCAGACGATCGTCGAGATCGAGAGGATCGCCCCGATCGCGAAGGCGAGCCGGGTGATGTGCGGAATGCCGTTGGCGTCGACCAGATCGGGGTTCATCCCCAGCAGCACGAAGATCGTCGGCGCGAGATAGGACAAGGTCTGCGCGAGCCCGGTAAAGGCGCTTTGGGTGAGAAAACCGGTCGGCTGCTGCGGCTCGGCGAGGCGATCGCTCACATAGGCGCGGTATGGCTCCATGGTGATGTTGTTGGCCGCATCGAGAATCCAGAGCAGCGATGCGGCGACCCACAAGGTCGGGCTGTACGGCATGGCGAACAGCGCGATCGAGCAAAGCACCGCGCCGACCAGGAAATAGGGCGTGCGCCGCCCCAGCCGGCTGACCGTGCGATCGCTCATCGCGCCGACGATCGGCTGCACGATCAGCCCGGTCATCGGCCCGGCGAGCCACAGCAACGGCATGCTCGCCTCGTCGGCGCCCAAATAGCGATAGATCGGCCCGATATTCGATTGCTGCAGCCCGAAGGAGAATTGCAGGCCCAAGAAACCCAGATTCATCTGAGCGATCCGGGCGAGCGACAGAAGCGGTTTGGTGGGCTGGAGCAAGCGGATCGATCCTTCGGCGATCCGCCGGTGGTCGCGCGTTGCCGGGCGAAATGCAATCGCCGATCGCAAAGGATTGCAACCGCCGCGCGCGAAGGCGGCTTGGCTGGCTTGGCGCGATCGAGCGATGATGATCGCGGTGGCAAGCGGGCGCCACCGCCGCGACCCGGCAGGTCGAGCCGAGCAAATTTGCTCGACCGCCATGAGCTGCGATGGGAACGGGAGGGCCAAAGCACGGCCGCCGCGCGGCAACACTCGTTCGACGGCGGGGCGCGCGGCGGCGCTTGTCTTGTCCACCCCCACGCGCTTATGCTCTCCGCCCGACCGCGCCCGGTGACTCGGGCGAAAATGCGTCCGTCGGTGCAGGGGAGCACGGCATGATCGCGCGGCATTGGGCGTTGATGGTGCTGGCAAGCGCGCTCGTGGCGAGCGGCGGCGCGGCGCAGGAAGTGCGCCCGCTGATCGCCGATGCGTTTCCCGTGGGCGCGGCGCGCGGCGCTTTGTGCGAGGCGCAAAGCCAGGTCGACGACCCCGTGCTCGATCGCCCCCTCGATCGCGCCTGGCTGATTCTGTGTCGCGACGCCGGCGCGCCGATCGGCCAACTGGTCGCGCTGCGCCGCGATGGCGCGCCGATCGCTCCCCGCCTGGCGCGCGCGCGCGAGCCCGGCGCGACCTGCGCCGAGCCCAAAGCGACGACGCTGCCCGGCATCGGCGCCGCGCAAGTAAGCGCGTGCACGCTTTCGGCCAATGGGCTCGGCTATACCGTCACCACCGTGTCGCGCGGTGGCGTGGTGTTCGCGACGCTGGGCCTGAGCGCCTATCAGGGCGCGCTCGATCTCGCGCTGCGCAGCGTGCTCGCCAATCGCGTGATCCCCGAAAGCATCGCTTTCGCGACGCTGGGCGATGGCGACGCGACCCGCTTCGCCCGCCAGCGCGCGGCGAGCGCCGATCCGCGCCTGATCCTGGCCGAGGGCTATCGCCGCAACAATGCCGGCAGCTATGCCGAATCGGCCGCCTATTTCGCCGCGCTGGCGGACGATCTGGCGAGCCCCGCCGCGAACGAAACCGCGGCGCAGGCGACCGAGCGGCTCGATCGCCGGCACGAAGCGCTGGTCAACCGCGCGCTCCAGCAATCCGATCTCGGCGCGTTCGACGAGGCCGCCCGGCTGTTTGCCGCCGCCGAGGGCCTGCCCACGCGCGATCCGGTGCAGCTGCGGTTGCGGCGCAACTTTGAGGCGATCGACCGGCTGAACCAGGGCGACGTGGCGGGCGTGGCGCGCGTGATCGAGGCGGCACAGGCGCCGCTCGCCGCCGCGCCGGTGCCGGGCGACGCGGCCGTCTCGCTCGACGTCGCGACCGCCGCCGCGCTCAACAGCGGCACCGCGACGCAACTGGGCGGCCTGGTGCGCCAGGAAACCGCGCTGAGCCCGGTCGAGCGCGCGGCGATCCTCGACGCGCAGGCGCAGGCGCTGCGCGGCATCGCCGATCGGCTGGCGGGCCAGCCCCAGGCGGCGGAGGCGACGCTGCGCGCGGCGCTCGCGGCGATGCTGCGCATTCGCGAAGGCCGCGTCACCTCGATCACCCGGCTGCGCGCGCAGACGCTCGCCGAACTGGGCCACGCATTGGAGGCGCAGGGCCGGCTGCCCGAGGCGGAGGCGGCGTTCGTCGCCGCGATCGATCTGCTGACGCGCTTCTATCCCGAAACCGCCGCGCTCAACGGCGCGCGCGCGCAATATGCGGGCTATCTCGCCCGGCGCGACCGGCGCGACGACGCGCTGGCGCTCTATGGCCGGGTGATCACCACCACGGTCGACAATCAGGCCGATCTGCCCGGCATCGCCCATCAGCTCGATCCCTATTTCGCGCTGCTCGTCGCCGATCTGCCGGCGCATCCCGAACGGATCGACGATCTGTTTTTGGCGGCGCAAACGCTGGTGCGGCCGGGTGCCGCCGCCACGCTCGAGCAATTGGCGCGCGCGCTTTCCGCCGGGGACGATGTCGGCGCGCGGCTGTTCCGCCAATCGGTGTCGCTGTCGCGCGATATCGAGCGCGCGCGGATCGCGCTCGCCCAGCTGCAATTGGCTCCCGATGTCGACCGCGCGACGATCGCGGCGGCGACCGCGCGGCTCACCGCGCTCGGCGAGGAAAAGCGCGCGGCGGTCGCCTCGCTCAACGCTTATCCGCGCTACCGGGCGATCGATCGCCAGGCGCTGCGCCTGGCCGATCTGCGCGCGCTGCTGCGCCCGGGCGAGGCCTATTTCAAGCTCACCGCCGTCGGCCCCGCGCTCTACGCCATTTATGTCGATCAGGTCGGGGCGACCGGATATCGTCTGCCGATCGGCACGCGCGCACTCGCCGAGCGGGTGCGCACGATCCGCCAATCGATCTCGACCCAGGTGAACGGCGTGCAGGCGACCTATCCGTTCGCAATCGCCGCCGCGCGCGCGTTCTATCTCGATTTGATGGGGCCGATCGCCGATCGGCTGGGGGCGGTGCGCCATCTCATCGTCGAGCCCGATGGCGCGCTGCTCGAACTGCCCGTCAATCTGCTCGTCACCGATCAGGCGAGCGTCGATCGTTATCGCGCGCGGCGCGACGCGGGCGGCGACGAGTTCGATTTTCGCGACGTCGCCTGGCTCGGCCGCGACCGCGCGATCAGCACCGCGCTGTCCGTCCGCGCCTTCCAGGCGATCCGCACCGCCCCTACGGCGCGGGGCGACCAGCGCTATCTGGGCTTTGGCGAGAATGCGCCGCTCGCGGCTCGCCCGATCCCGGCGAGCGCCGCGAGCGGTTTCACCGCTTGTGCCTGGCCGCTTCAGGCATGGAACCGGCCGATCTCCGCGAACGAGTTGCGCGACGCCGCCCGCCAGCTCGGCGCCCCCCCCGAGGCGGTGGTGACGGGCGCGGCGTTCACCGACGCCGCGATCGCCGCGCGCGCCGATCTCGATCGCTACCATATCCTGCATTTCGCAACGCACGGCCTGGTGACGCCGCCCGCCCCCGGTTGCCCCGCCGATCCCGCGCTGCTGACCTCGGTGGGCGGCGGTGGATCGGACGGGCTGCTCGACTTCGCCGAGATTTTCGCGCTGCGCCTCGACGCCGACCTCGTCATTCTCTCCGCCTGCGATACCGCCGCCGGCGCCGGCCGCGCGGCAACCATCGCCGCCGGGCTGACCGAGGGTGGATCGAGCGCGCTCGACGGGCTGGTGCGCGCTTTCATCGGCGCGGGCGGCCGCACCGTGATCGCCAGCCACTGGCCCGCGCCCGATCAATATGACGCGACCGCGCGCCTCTTTACCGGCATGTTCGCCGCCCCGCCCGGCACCGCGACCGCGTTCGTCCTGCGCGACGCGCAGCGGCGGCTGATGGACGCAGCGGACACCTCCCATCCCTTTTACTGGGCGGGCTTCGCGGTCGTCGGCGATGGCGCGCGGCCGCTGATCACGAGCACCTCGGCCGCGCCATGAGCATGATCGGCGCGGTGCGCGTCGATCAAGCGCCGCCGCGCGGCCTGCGCCGCCGCGTCGCGCTGATCTGGCGGGCGCTGCGCGACGCCGGAGGCCCCCGCCTCGCGCTGACCGCGGCGATGCTTGCCGCCGCGCTGCTGGTCGCGCGCCATGGCTGGCAGTTGCCGCTGCTGGGCGATGCCGAGCGCGTCGCTTATGATCTGCGGATGACCGCCTTCGCGCCGCGCGTCGCGCAGGATCCGCGGATCGTGCTGATCGTCTACACCGACCAGACGCTGATCGCGACGCGCAAGCGCGCCCCGCTCGATCGCGGGCTGCTCGCCCGCGCGCTGCGCGCGATCGACGCTCAAGGCCCGCGCGCGATCGGCATCGACATCCTGTTCGATCAGCCGCAGGACGAGGACCCCGCGCTGATCGCGACGCTGCGCGCGATGAAAACGCCGACCGCGATCGCCTATGCCGAAGCGCGATCGAACCGCGACGATCTGATCGCCGAGCAGGAGGCCTTTTTGCGCGGCTTCGTCGCGCGGTTGGCGGGCAGCCGGACGCGGCCGGCGAGCATCCGGCTCGAAGTGGATGCCGACAAGGTCGCGCGCCGCTGGCCGCAGCCACTCCCCCAGCTGCCGGCGTCGCTCGCCGCGACGCTCGCGCCCGAACGCGCGATCGACGCGCGCGCGCGGGCGATCCGCTACCGCCTGCCGCGATCGGCGGGGCGCCCGGTCTTTGCCAGCCTGCCGATCGATCTGTTCGTCGATCCCGCGCTGGCGAGCGCGCTCGCGCCGCGCATTCGCGGGCGTTACGTGCTGATCGGCGGCGACATCACCGATATGGACCGGTTCGACGTGCCGATGACCGGCTTCGCCGCCGCCGCGCTGCCCGGCACCGGGCATGACGTGCCGGGGCTGGAGGTGCACGCGACGTTGCTCGCCCAGGCGCTCGACCGCGCCGCCCTGCCCCGCCCGCCGGGTCTGGCGCTGTGGCTCGCCGCTTTGCTCGTCGTCCTCGCCGCGACGCTCACCAGCCTCACCGAACTGAGCGTGCCGCGGATGATCGCGGCGCTGCTCGCCCAGGCCGTGCTGCTGCTCGGCGTGCCGCTGCTGCTGCAGGCACAAGGGCTCGATACGCTGTACCTGCCCGCGCTCGGCTGGCTGATCGGCTGGGCGCTCGCTTATGCAACGGTGGGGTCGGCGGCGCGCGCGGTCGGCACGTTGCAGCGGCGCTTCGCCCAATCGGCGCTGGGCAAATTTCTGCCCCGCGACATCGCCCGGCGCATTCTCGATGATCCCTCGCGGCTGGCGCTGCACGGCGAACGGCGCGACATCTATGTGCTGTTCAGCGATTTGGAGGGCTTCACCCAATTGTCGCACAGCCTGCCGCCCGAACAGGTGGCGCGGCTGCTCAACCAATATCTCGATCGGTTGAGCAAGGTGGTGCTCGATCACGGCGGCACCATCGACAAATTCGTCGGCGACGCGGTGGTCGCCTTTTGGGGCGCGCCGATCGCGCAGACCGGCGACGGCCAGAACGCGGCGCGCGCCGCGCTTGCCATGTGGCAGGCGGGCGAAGCGTTTCGCCGCGATTTGCCGGACGATTTTCCGCCGGTGGGGCGCACCCGGGTCGGGCTGCATTACGGCACCGCGATCGTCGGCAATTTCGGCGGCGAGGGTCGCATCCAATATACCGCGCTCGGCGATACGATGAACACCGCCGCGCGGCTGGAGGCGGCGAACAAGCAGCTCGGCACCAGCGTGCTCGCCAGCCGCGAGGCGATCGAGCGATCGGGGCTCGATTGGTGGCGCCCGCTCGGCCGGGTGCGGCTGCGTGGCCGCGCGACGCCGGTCGATCTGTTCGAGCCCGCCCCCGACATGCCGAGTGGCGAGCGCGAGCGGCTCGCTCAGCTGATCAAGGCCGCCGCGCGCGGCGAGCCCGGCGCCGCCGAAGCAATCGCCGCGCTCGCCCGGCATCACCCCGGCGACGATGCGCTCGCCAACCTCTCGCGGCGCGTCGCGCGCTGCCCCCAAGGAGATGCGTATGACCTGGCTTGACCCCGTTCGCTGGCCGATCGCCGCCGCGCTGCTCGCGGCGCTTCCCGCCGCCGCTTTCGCTCAGGCGATGGTGGTGCGATCGAGCGGCCCCTCGGCGCCGCAATATCCCACGGGACGCAAGCTCGCGGCCGATGCGCGGCTATCGCTCGCGAGCAACGATCTGGTGGTGCTGCTCGATGGCGAGGGCACGCGCACGTTGCGCGGCCCGGGAAGCTTCGCGGTTACCGACCGCACCGGCGGGGCGAGCGCCAGCGGGGGGCTCGTCGCGCTGCTTACCGCCGGCCGACCGCCGCGCGCGCGCACCGGCGCCGTGCGCGCGCCAGCTTCGAGCGACCCCGCCCCGCAGCGCCCCAATTTATGGTTCGCCGATGTCGCGCGCGGCGGGCGGCTGTGCACCCCCGATCCCGCCGCGCTGGTGCTGTGGCGCGCCGATATCGCGGGCGCGGCGCGCTTGCGGCTGACCGCCGGCGGGCAGACGGCGGAGGTGACGATGCGCGAGGGCGAGGCGACCGCGACTCCCCCCGCCGGCTGGGCGCTCGCCGATGGCGCGCGGATCACGATCGAGCGCGCCGAGGTGGCGCCGATCGCGCTGGAATTGGTGAAGATTCCCACGCCCCCGGCCGAGGCGCAAGAAGTCGCCGCGCTGTTGATCGCGCAAGGCTGCGACGCACAGCTCGACACGCTGATCGCGGCGATGCCCGCGCGCTGAGCGGGTACTCACCAAAGCATGGGCGGCGGGTTGTGAGCGCGCAACGATACTGATAGGCTCGCCGCCATCGAATAGCCGGGTACGGATTATGGGCGCCGAACCGCCATGGCGGGTTTGGGCGGTCGGCACCCAAACGGTAACGCTTACATGCTTGATCCGGCCGCTCGCGCGCCTTTTTTCGAGGCGATCGGGACGCGCCGAAGCCGGCGGACGGAGCTTCCGCCTGGGGAGCGGCGATGGGGCAGAGCTGGGGGCAATGGCGAAGCAAGGCGCGGTGGGCGAGCGCGATCGCGCTGGCGACGTGCAGCGCCGCCGCGTTCGCCCAATCCCAGCCGAGCGGCGCGCCGACGCGCGAGGATCTCACCCGTGAACGCGCCGAACCCGCGCCGCCCAGCAGCGGTCGCCTGAGCATCGAGGGCGGGATAGAGCGCGCGCCCTGCCCGCTCGCCGATCCGCGCTTTTCGGGCGTCACCGTGCGGCTGGGCGGGGTGCGGTTCGATGGGTTGGAGGCGGTACCCGACGAGGCGCTGCGCCCCGCTTGGGAAGCGGTGGCGGGGCGCGAGGTGGCGATCGCGACGCTATGCGAAATCCGCGACCGCGCGGCGACGATCCTGCGCGCGCGAGGCTATCTCGCCGCGGTGCAGATTCCGCCGCAGCGGATCGAGCCCAACGGCACGCTCCGCGTCGACGTGCTGATGGCGCGACTTACCCGCATCCAGGTGCGCGGCGACGCCGGCAACAGCGCCGGGCTGATCGAGCGGCTGCTGCGCGACGTGGCGGGCGACCGTCCGTTCAATGTCCACGCCGCCGAGCGCAAATTGCTGCTCGCGCGCGATCTGCCGGGCTTCGACATCCGGCTGGTGCTGCGCCCCGCGACCGATCGCCCGGGCGAAATCACCGGCGAGGCGCTGGTCACGCGCGAGGTGGTGCAGGCCGATCTCAACGTCCAGAATTTCGGCTCGAGCCCGGTCGGGCCTTATGCCGGGCTCGCCCGCGTGCAGCTGAACGACCTGATCGGGCTGGGCGACGCGACGATCCTGAGCGCGTACAACACCGCCAATATCGACGAGCAGAGCGTGCTCGGCATCGCCCACAGCCTCGCGATCGGGGCGAACGGGCTGCGCTTCGCCGCCGATTTCACTTATGCCTGGAGCCGCCCGAGCATCGGCACGAATCGCCTACGATCGCTGACCTGGGTGGCGGGCGCCGAACTTTCCTATCCGATCCTTCGCCGCCAGGCGCGCACGCTGGTCGGGCGCGTCGGCTTCGAGGCGATCGATCAGCGCATCCGCTTCGGAAGCCTACCGCTCACCACCGATCGTCTGCGCACCTTCACCGCCGCGCTGCAGCTCGATCTCACCGATCCGCGCAGCATCGATCGGCGGATCGGCTATTCGGTGGTCGAACCGCGCTGGCGGCTCGGCGGCGATGTCGAGCTGCGCCAGGGGCTGGCGGGCCTCGGCGCGAGCGAACCCTGCGGCGTGGGGCTCGTCCGCTGCCTGCCGCCGGCGGTGCCGCTCAGCCGGCTCGCCGCCGATCCGCAGGCAACGCTGCTGCGCTTCAACCTGGCCGGCGAATTTCGCCCGCTGCCCCGGCTGACCTTCGCCCTGCGCACGCGCGCGCAATATTCGGACCAGGTATTGCTGAGCTTCGAGGAGATCGGCGCGGGCAATTACACGATCGGCAGAGGCTATGATCCGGGCACGCTGCTCGGCGATTCGGGCGTCGGCGTCGCGGCCGAGATCCGGCTGGGCAGCGCGGTCGCCCATCGCCAGCGCCGGCTGGCGCTGCAGCCCTATGCCTTTTTCGACGGTGCCTGGAACTGGCGCAACGACGCCGGGCCGATGAGCGGCGATCCGCAGCGCATCCTATCGACCGGCGCCGGCGTGCGCGGCGCCTGGCGCGATCTGCTGCGCTTCGACGCGACGATCGCGGTGCCGCTCGACCGCGCGCCCTTCGCCACCGCCCGGCGCGACGTGCGCTTCCTGTTCACCATCACGACGAGGCTGCTGCCATGGCGCTTTTCGTAAACGATGATCGCATCGGCGCCCGCCGCGCGCGGCGGCGTTGGCTGGCGGGGGCGGCGCCCCTGGCGCTCGCGCTCGCGCTGATCCCGGCGCCGGCGATGGGGCAGGCGTTTCAGGGCACGGGAAACGTGGTCGGCGGCGTCAACGCGACGATCGCCACCGGGCCGGGCCAAACCACCATCTTCGTCAACGCGCCCGAGGCGATCATCAACTGGAGCGCGAACGGCACCAATGGCAGCACCGCGCCGATCGATTTTCTGCCGGCCGGCACCACCGCCACCTTCACCGCCAACCCGCAGTTCAACATCACCGGCTTCACGGTCCTCAACCGCATCCTGCCGACCGACCCGGCGACGGGGCTGGCGACCAACCAGCCGATCGCCTTCAACGGCACGGTCGAATCGGTGGTCGGTCGGCTGGCTGGCGGCAATATATGGTTCTATTCGCCCGGCGGCCTGATCGTCGGCGCGACCGGGGTGTTCAACGTCGGCGGCCTGGTGCTGACGACCAACGATATCGACACGGCCGGCGGATTGTTCGGCCCGGGCAACGCCATCCGCTTCGGCACCGGCACGCCCAATCCGGCGGGCGCGGTGCAAATCAATGCCGGCGCGCGGATCAACGCGGGCAGCTATCTCGCGGTGGTCGCGCCGCGCGTCGTTCAAGCCGGCACGGTGACGGTCGACGGCTCGACCGCTTATGTCGCCGCCGAACGCGCGACCATCGCGATCAACGCCGGTTTGTTCGACATCGATATCGCGGTGGGCAGCGCCGATCCCAACGGCATCGTCCATAGCGGCACGACGACCGGCCCGGCGACGACCGGCGCCGCCGATGCCCAGCGCGTCTATCTGGTGGGGCTCGCCAAGAACGACGCGCTCACCATGCTCCTGTCGGGCACGATCGGCTATACGGCCGCCGCCATCGCCGCGAACGAGGCGGGCGCGGTGATCCTCTCGGCCGGGGGCGGCGTGGCCGGCGGCAACGCGGTCGCGCCGACCGCGCCGCCCGCCACGCGCAGCGGCGCGACGATCAGCAACGCCCGCTTCCTCTCCCGCCTGGCGGGCTTCACGAGCGGCGACACCGCGATCACCGCCGCCACCGGCGCGCAGAACGTCCGCTTCGATGCGACCGTCGATCTGATCGCGCGCACTCGCATCGATTTGAGCGCGAGCAACGGCGGCCAGATCAGCAGCGGCGGCGGCGTGACGCTGTCGACCGCGCCCGCGCCCATGGGCGGCGCGATCACCGTCGCCGCGCGCGGCGCGCAAAGCGCCGTCACCATCGGCGGCCAGCTGGCACTGAACGCGATCGGCAGCGATCCCGGCTTCGTGCTCGCCACCGGACGCGACACGATGGGCGGGACGATCGATCTGCTCGCCGATGGCGGCGCGATCACCGCGAACGCGCTCGTCGCCAATGCGAGCGCGCTCGCCGGCTTCGGCTTCACCCAAGACGGCACCGCGACCGGGGGCGCGGTGACGCTCACCGCGCGGGGGGGCGGCACCGCGACTTTCGCCGCGACGACGCTGCGCGCCGATGCGAGCCCGCCCGATTCGCGACCCTCGCAGAACCCGGCGATCGGCGCGGGCGCGATCGGCGGGCGCGTGACCGTGACCGCGGCGGGCGGCACGCTCGCGCTCGGCGCACCGACACTCAGCGCGACCGCGCGCGGCGGCTTCGGCACCCAGCGCAGCGGCGATGCGGTGGGCGGCAGCATCGCGCTCGGCGTCAGCAACGCGGCGCTCACCTGGACCTCGCTCAGCGCGCAGGTCGATGCGCTCACCAGCGGCGCGCCGGCGGGCGGCGCCTTCGGCAGCGTGCGCGGATCGGCCACCGGCATCCAGCTCGATATCGGCGCGGGCGGCGCGCTGACGGTTACCAATGGCGTTACCTTGTCGGCGCGCGGTACCTCCTCGGGCGGCAACGGCGCGGGATCGACCGCGCAGGCGGGCGTGATCGGCGTCACCGCGCGCGATGGCGGCCGGCTGACCAGCGGCGGCATGGTGATCACCGCGAACGCCGAGGCGAACAAGACCGATTCGAGCAGCGACACCGGCGCGCCCCAGACCGCGATCGGCGGCGCGGTTACGCTCGACGCCAATGGCGGCACGATCGCGGCGAACAGCTTCGTGATCGGCGCGAGCGGCACCGCCGGCGGATCGCGCAACGGCAATGCGCTGGGGCGCGGCGGCACGATCACGCTCGGCGCGCGCGGCGGCGGCACCTTGTCGGCGACCCTGATCGGCGGCGCGAACGGGATCACCGCCGACGGCAACGGCCTGGGCGGCGAGCATGCGATCAACGGCACCGGCGGCACGCTGCTGCTCTATGCCGAGGATGGCACGCTGAGCTTCGCCGGGCCGCAGCTCGCGAGCGCGAGCGGCTTCGCGAGCGACGGGGTGATCGCCGGGGCGAGCGGCGGCACCGGCACGGGCGGGACGATCACGATCGAAACCCGCCCCGGCGCCCAGCGATCGGGCGCCTTGCGCTTCACCACCCTCACGCTCAACGCCGATGGCAGTGTCGGCCAACTCAACGCGGGGGCGATCGGCTCGCGCGGGTCGGGCGGCGCGGCGCGCGGCGGCACGGTGATGCTCGACCTGCCGGCGGGCGCTTTCACCGCCAATATGCTGCGCGCCACCGCCAATGCGACGGGCGGCGCGGCGAATAGCGGCTTCAACGGCGGCGACGCGCTCGGCGGCGTGGTCCAGCTGATGCTCTCGGGCGGCACCATGACCGTCCCGACGGTGTCGCTCATCGCCGAAGCGGTGGGCGGCACGACCATCGCCGCGAACAGCGCCGGCATGCCGCCGAGCCGCGCCGGCAATGGGACGGGCGGCGCCGTCAGCCTTGCCGCGACCGCCGGCACGCTCACCAGCGATACGCTCACGCTTTCGGCCAACGGCACCGGCGGCACGGGGCGGCTGACCTCGGGCTTCCCGCCGCCCAGTGGCGGCGCGGGCACTGGCGGCACCGCGCTGCTGTCGCTGGGCGCGGGCGGCACGGCGCGGCTCGCGCTCGGCACGCTCGCGATCACCGCCAACGGACT